>CAINXC010000523.1 GCA_903854655.1 uncultured Verrucomicrobiota bacterium
AGAACGATGTACACGGCCAGCAAGGCCGCGAGAATGAGCACCGGCAGCGTGGACAAGGAGGCCTGGAACATCTGCGCCGTGCCCTGGAAGCTTGCATTAATGCTGGAGGGCATGTGCAATTCGGCCACCGCCTTGTTGATGAGTTCCGTGGCGTCGCCCAAAGAACCGCCCGGCGGCAGGTTGAAGGAAACCGTCACGGCCGGGAACTGCCCCTGGTGGTTGACCGAGAGGTAGGAATTGCCCTTGTCAAAATGGGCCACGCTGCTGAGCGGCACCATCTGCCCCTTGCTGGACCTCACGTAAATCTGCTCCATCGCGGAGGGGTCGGTCAGGAACTGCGGGTCCACTTCCAGGACCACATGGTGCTGGTTGTAGCGGCCGTAGATGGTGGAAACCTGGCGCTGGCCGAAGGCGTCGTACAGAGTGTTGTCAATATCGACCAGGGCGAGACCAAGCCGGGACGCCGCATCGCGGTCGATCCAGACATTGGACTGCAAGCCCCCGGTGAGCTGATCGCTGTTCACATCCTTGAGCAAAGGAATCTTGCGGAGAGCCGCCACCAGCCGCGGCGCCCAGGTGTTGAGCTCGTTGAGGTCCGGCGACTGGAGGGCATATTGGTACTGCGTCTTGCTGGTGCGGCCGCCCAGGCGGATGTCCTGCATGGCGGTGAAGAAGAGGCTGAAGCCGGGAATGCCCGCCGTCTGCTTGCGCAGGCGGCCCACGACTTGATCCACGCTGACCTTGCGCTCGGCCAGGGGCTTGAGCGCCACAAACATGCGGCCATTGTTCACGGTGGCGCTGCCTCCCGGGCCGCTCGAACCCAGGGAGGTGGTGACAGTGCCCACGGCGGGATCGGCCATCACGATCTTGATCATCTTCTTTTGCAGCTCCACCATCGCGGGAAAGGAGATGTCCTGTGCCGCTTCGGTGGTGCCCATCATCATGCCGGTGTCCTGCTGGGGGAAAAAGCCCTTCCCCACCAGGCCATACACCCAGACGGTGGCGGCCATGGTGCCCACGAACACCACCAGCATGATGATCTGGTGCCGCAGCACCCAGCGCAGGCCGCCCTCATAAAAGGCCAGCCAGCTGTCGAACATCCGCCCGATGAGACGCTGCACCAGGTTTTCCTTTTTCTCCTCCGCCTCGGCCTTGAGAAAACAGGCGCACATCGCCGGCGTGAGGGACAGGGAGATCACGCCGGAAATGATGATGGCAAGGCTGAGGGTGACGGCGAACTCGTGGAGCAGGCGCCCAATAAGCCCGCCCATGAACAACAGAGGGATGAACACCGCGATCAAGGAGATGCTGATGGAAACCACGGTGAAGCCGATCTGGCGCGCGCCTTTCAGCGCGGCATCAAACGGCTTGTCGCCCTCCTCGACAAAGCGCACGATGTTTTCGATGACGACGATGGCGTCATCCACGACAAACCCCACCGAGATCGTCAGCGCCATCAGCGAAAGGTTGTCCAGGCTGTAGCCCAACAGGTACATGCCAGCAAAAGTCCCCGCCAACGCAAGCGGCACCGTCACGCTGGCGATGAAGGTGGGCCAGAAACGGCGCAGGAACAGGAACATGACCATGACCACCAGCGCCACGCTCAGCAGCAGGGAGAACTGCACGTCATTCACGGAGGTGCGGATCGTGGTCGTCCGGTCGTTCATGATGCGCACGCTGACCGACGGGGGCAGCCACTGATGGAGCTGAGGCATGATCGCCTTGATGCCGTCCACCGTGTCAATGACGTTTGCATCCGCCTGTTTGAAGATCACGACCACCACGGATCTCTTGTCGTCCGCCCAGCCCGTCTGGCGGCTGTTCTCCACCCCGTTCACCACCGTGCCCAGCGCCCCTAGCGTGACAGGAACACCGTTGCGCAGGGCGATCACAATGGACTTGTAGTCATCCGCGTTGAACAACTGGTCATTGGTGCTGAGGGTGAAGCTGACACCCTTGCTGTCAATGCTGCCCTGGGGCATGTCCACATTGGAAAGGGCCAGCGCGTTTCGCACATCTTCGAGGCTGATGCCCATCGTGGCGAGCGCGCCTGGGTGCATTTGCACACGCACCGCCGACTTGGCAGAGCCGCTGATCGTCACCTGGCTGACACCCTGCACCTGGCTGAGCTTCTGCCCGATGATGGAGTCTGCCAGGTCATAAACATCGGTGGCGGAAAGCTGGTCTGACACCATCGCCATGATCATGATGGGCGCGTCCGCCGGATTCACCTTGCGGTAGGTCGGGGGGGCGGGCAGATCGGGCGGCAGATCGCCGGCGGCGGCGCTGATGGCGGCCTGAACGTCGCGCGCCGCCCCGTCCACCTTGCGGTCGAGATCGAACTGCAGCGTCACACTGGTGGAGCCGAGCGTGCTCACCGAAGTCATTTCAGTGACGCCGGCGATCTGGCCGAACCGGCGCTCCAGCGGCGCGGCAACGGACGAGGCCATGGTGGCGGGATCGGCTCCGGGCAGCGCGGCTGAAACCATCACCATGGGAAAATCCACCCGCGGCACCGGCGCCACTGGCAACATTTTATAGGATACTATGCCAAGCAGGAACAGGCCGGCGGCCAGCAGCGAGGTGGCCACAGGGCGGCGGATGAACGGCTCGGAGATGTTCATGGCGCGGGTGCGACGGCTGCCGCAGGGGCTTCTTCGACGGGTGCGGAATGCTTTTCGGCGACGCTTCCTCCGGTGACCCAGATCCGGATGCGCTCCATGTAAAGATAGATCACGGGAGTGGTGTACAGGGTGAGGAACTGTGACACCAGCAGGCCGCCCACGATGGAGATGCCCAGAGGCCGGCGCAGCTCGGACCCCGTGCCCTGCTCCAGCGCCAGCGGCAGCGCGCCCAGCAGCGCCGCCATGGTGGTCATCATGATCGGGCGGAAGCGCAGCAGGCAGGCCTGGTAGATGGATTCCTCCGGCGGCAGCCCCTGCTCGCGCTCCGCCTCCAGCGCGAAGTCGATCATCATGATCGCATTCTTCTTCACGATGCCGATGAGCAGGATGATGCCCACCAGGGCGATGAGCGACATGTCCGTATGGCAGACCATCAGCGCCAGCAGCGCGCCGACGCCGGCTGAAGGAAGGGAGGAAAGGATGGTGATGGGATGAATGTAGCTTTCGTACAGGACGCCCAGAACGATGTAGATGACCACGATGGCCGCCAGCAGCAGGTAGGGCTCGCTCGCCAGGGAGCTGCGGAATTCCGCCGCGCTGCCGGAGAAGGACGTGGCAATGGTGTCCGGCAGGCCGATCTCCTTTTCGCACCGCTGGATCGTGTCCACCGCCTCGCCCAGCGAACCGCCCGCGCTGAGGTTGAAGGACAGGGTGACCGCCGGGAACTGCCCTTGATGCACCAGCGCGAGGGGCGCAGTGACAGTGTGCGCAGTCGCAAACGAACTGAGCGGCACAAGCTGGCCGGTGACGGACTTGACGTAGATCTTCTCCAGCGAGTCCGGCCGCACCTGATACTCCGGCTGCACTTCCAGAATCACCCGGTACTGGTTGAGCTGGGTGAAGATGACCGAAACCTGGCGCTGGCCGAACGCATCATAGAGGGTGTCGTCAATCGCCTGGGTCATCACGTTGAGGCGGGCGGCCTGGTCGCGATCCACGTCCACGCTGATCTGCAGGCCGTTGGTCTGCTGGTCGGTGGCCACATCGGTGAGCTCAGGAACCGTGCGCAGCTTGTCGCGCAGCTTGGTGGCCCATTCGTCAAGCTCCCCTTCGTCGGCATCCTGCAAGGTGTACTGGTACTGCGTCCGGCTCACCCGGCTGTCGATCTGCACGTCCTGCACCGCCTGCATGAACAAGGAGATGCCGGAGACCTCCAGCGTGGCCTTGCGCAGACGTTCGATGACGTCCGTCGCACTGGCGGCCCGTTGCTCACGGGGCTTGAGGTTGATGTAGATGCGGCCGGTGTTGACCGTGGAGTTCACCGAGCCGCCGCCCACAAACGAGGCGACACTGACTACATCGGGATCCTTGCGCACAATGTCCGAGATGGCCCGCTGGCGCTGCACCATGGCTTTGAAGGAAATCGACTGCGCCGAATCCGTGACGCCGAGAATCATGCCCGTGTCCTGCTGCGGCAGCAGGCCTTTGGGGATGATGATGTAGAGCCAGATCGTGGCGACCAGCGTCACCACCGCCACCAGCAAGGTGAACGGCTGGTGCCGGAGCACCCACTTCAGCCCCACATCGTACCAATGCAGCATGCCGTCGAACATGCGTTCGGTCGCCTTGTAGAAACGCCCGTGTGATTCGGCGTTCTCCGGCTTCAACAGCCGCGCACACATCATTGGCGTCAGCGTCAGCGAGACGATGGCGGAAACCACCACCGCCACGCTCAGGGTGATGGCAAACTCACGGAACAACCGGCCAACAATGCCCGTCATGAAGAGCAACGGAATGAAAACCGCGATCAAGGACACGCTCAGCGAGATCACCGTGAAACCGATCTGCTTCGCCCCTTTGAGGGCGGCCTCCATCGGCGTCTCGCCCAGCTCGATGTAGCGCACGATGTTCTCGATCATGACGATCGCGTCATCCACAACAAAGCCGGTCGAAATCGTCAGCGCCATCAGAGAGAGATTGTCGAGGCTGAAGCCCGCCAGCTTCATCACGCCAAAGGTGCCGATGATGGCGATGGGCAGCGCCACGCTGGGGATGACGGTGGCCCAGAGCTTGCGCAGGAAAACAAAGATCACGAGCACCACCAGGGCGATGGTGAGCAGCAGGGTGAACTGAACATCCTCCACGGAAGCTCGAATCGTTTCCGTACGATCCGAGAGAATGTCCACTTTGACTGAGGGTGGAAGGGAGTTCTTCAGCTTGGGGATCAAGGCCTTCACCTTGTCCGCCGTTTCGATGATGTTGGCGCCAGGCTGGCGCTGCACATCCACGATCACCGCAGGCCGGTTCCCCGCCCAGCCCGCCAGCCGCACGTTCTCCACGTTGTCGATGACATCACCCACATCTGACACGCGCACCGGCGAACCATTGCGATAGGCGATGATGATGGGCTTGTACTGCGCTGCGGAGAAAATCTGGTCATTGACGCCGATGGCATAGGACTGGCGGCTGCCGTCAAAGCTGCCCTTGGGCGCGTTCACGTTGGCGGCGGCGAGCGCGGAACGGATGTCCTCCAAACCAAGCCCCAGGGCGGCGAGCGCCGCCGGGTTCACCCGCACGCGCACCGCCGGCTTCTGATTGCCCTGGATGGTGACGAGCCCAACGCCGGTGACCTGGCTGAGCTTCTGCGCCAGCACCGTGTCCACGATGTCGTTCACCTTCTCCAGCGGCAGCGTGTCGGAAGACACGACGAGGGTGAGAATCGGCGTGTCCGCCGGATTGACCTTGTTGAAGGTGGGAGGGCTGGGCATGCGCGGCAGCACGCCGGCGGAGGTGTTGATGGCCGCCTGCACATCCTGAGCGGCACCATCGATGTCGCGGTCCAGGTTGAACTGGAGGGTGATGCTGGAGGTGCCAAAGGAGCTGGTGGACGTCATGGACGTCAGACCGCTGATCTGGCCAAAATTCCGTTCCAGCGGCGTGGTCACGGCGGATGCCATCACATCCGGGCTGGCGCCGGGGAACTGTGAGCTGACCTCAATGGTGGGAAAGTCCACCGCCGGCAGCGCCGAGATGGGCAGAAACCGGTAGCCGAGCAATCCCACCAGCACCACACCGATCATGAGCAGGGCGGTGGCGACCGGGCGGCGGATAAATGGCTCGGAGATATTCACGACTCGGACTTGGGTTTTCCGGTTCCATGAGTGTGCGGCTTGTCACCTTGCTTTCCGTCTTCGCCAGGCGGCCCGGCGCTGTCCGGCTTGCCGCCGGTGCTCCCCGCAGGTTTGCCACCTTCAGAGCCGACAGGGCTGCCGCCTCCGGGCTTGCCGGCTCCGGCAGGCTTCACATGAGAGCCGGGCTGCAGCCTGTACTGGCCGTCCACCACCACGCGTTCACCAGCCTGAAGGCCTTCTTTGATCAGCGCAAGGTCATCTTGGAACTGCTCCACGGTCACCGGTCGCATCGCAACGGCCTGGTCTTCATCGACCACGAACACATAGGTGTTGTCCGGCCCGCGCTGGATTGTCGAAGCCGGCACCACCAGCCCATCTTTGCGGGTGGTCAGCAGCAGGCGTGCATTGATGAACTGGCCGGGCCACAAGTGCAGTTGATCATTGGCAAAGATGGCCTTGAGCTTGATGGTGCCTGTCGTCATGTCGATCTGGTTGTCCACCACGGCAAGCTCGCCCTCCCCAAGCGTCACCGCGTTGTCGCGGCCCACCGCCACCACTTTGAGTTTGCTGGCCCCCAGTTCGCGCTGGATCGCCGGCAGGTTTTTTTCCGGCAGGGTGAAAATCACCGCAATGGGCTTCAATTGGGTGATGGTGACCAGACCGTTCAAATCCGTTGCGTGAACCACGTTGCCCTGGTCCACAAGACGCAGGCCGACGCGACCGTCAATGGGGGCGCTGATCGTGGTGTAGCTGAGCTGCACCTTGGTGCTGTCAACCGCTGCGGCGTCTGCCTTTACGGTCGCTTCGAGCGTGGCCACCAGGGCCTGCTGGGTGTCGAGGGTTTTCTGCGGCGCAGCCTTCTGCTGCACCAAGGTCACATCACGGGCCAGGTCAAGCTTGCCATTGGCAAGTTGCGCCTCATCCTGCTTTTGCTTGGCCTCCGCCTGTTCCAGGGCGGCCTGAAACGGTTTCGGATCGATCTTGGCCAGCAGATCCCCCACATGCACATCCTGGCCTTCTGTGAAGGCGACCTTTTCGAGTTGTCCGTCCACACGGGTGCGCACCACCACGGTGTTGAAACCCTGGACGTTGCCCAGGCCGTCAAGGTAAAGAGGAATGTCCTTCTTTTCCACCTTGCCAAACACGACGGGCACCGGCGGCATGTCGCCGGGCTTGCCCCCTTTGCCCCCACGCGCAGCGGGGTTTTCAGGGGGGGCGGGACGATAATACCACGCGGCGTAACCGCCGGCGGCAAGGACGAGGATGAGAATAAGCTTTTTCATTGATGGGGGGCGCTGTTCACACGCTCCTGCTGGAAGGTTCCCTTGGATTGATCCAGTTTTCGCAGGGCGACTTGCAGGCTGTAGATTTGCTGCTCGAGATTTTTGCGGGCGGTGTTCAAGGCGTTGAGGGCGGTGAGCACGTCCACGCTCGTGGACACTCCCGCAATGTATTGGTTCTTGATGTCGGAGTAGCTCTGCTCAGCCGCAGCAACCTGGGTGCGGGACGCGGAGAGGGATTCGGTGAGCGACTTGACGCTGAGCCAGGAATCCTTCACGTCCTGCTCCACGGTCTTGGCGAGCTGGTCGCGCTGCAGCTTGGTGGTGCGAATCTGCAGGGCGGTGGTTTTCAGGTCCAGCTCCCGCTGCCCGCCGTTGAAGATGGGAATGTTCACCGCGAGATTTGCCTGCCAGTTGTTGGCGTACTTGTGGCCGTACTGGTCATCGCGGGCCGCATCCAGGCTGGCAACAATCTTGGGGACATAGGCGGCTCTGGCCTGGTTGTGCGCCTCCGTGTCCCGCTGGATCGCCTGATCCATGGAACGAAGGTCTTCGCGCTGCACCAGGGCCTTGCCCAGCTCATGGGAGAACGGTGGCAGCGCGCCTGGGTAGTCCGGCGGCGAAACCACTTCGAAGGGCCTGCCGGCCGGCAGGTTCAGGATGTTGCCCAGCACGTTGCGCAGCGACTCCAGGTTGTTGGTGTCCTGAATGAGGCTGAGCCGGGCGGATTCCACCACGACCTGAGCATTCAGCACGTCGGAACGGGTGACCACGCCCACGTTGGCCTGCTTTTGCGCCAGGTCGAATTGCTCGATGGAAAGCCGCAGAGCCTCCTTGTCCACCGCCACCAGCTTCTGCTGGCTCAGCACGTTGTAGTAAGCCTGCGCCACGCCAAAGAGGATCTGGCGGATCGTGGCCCGGTATGTCAGCCGCGCGCCCTCCCGGGTGGCAACTCCCTGGCGATAGGCGGGAAAGAAGCTCAGATCAAAAACCGGCTGCTGCATGCTGATCCCGGCGTTGTTGTACCGGGGTTCGATGGTGGAGGTGCTGGTCGTGCTGACGCCGGACCGCACGCTCTGCCCGTTGATGCTGGTGGTGCCGTTGATCTGCGGCAGCAGCTTGGTGTAAGCAGCCAGGGGGGCCAGCTTGGCGGTTTCCAGCGTGATGTAGGCGATACCGATGGACTGATCGGAGGACAGCGTCAGGTCATAGGCCTGCTCCAGGGTGATTTTTTTTCCAATTTCCGCCGCCGGCGATTGAAATTCAGAACAGTTCCACAACAGGAGGGTAGCAATAAGGGGAATGGTTTTCATGGATCACACTTGGCTCCGTTAAGGAAAAGATCACACACAAACGCGGTGTGTTTCACGAGCGGCCCGGTGTCGCCTTCGCGTTGCGCGCCGCGGGCAATTTGGACGATGAACCCCAGCAGCGCGGAGGCGAGCAGATGGCTGTCCGCCTTGCGAAGCAGCTTCTGCCGCTGGGCGCTCTCCACGAGGTCCACCACGAGCTTGAAATGGCGCCGGTAGTGGACGAGCACCTCGCGCCAGGGGTCGTCTTTCCCCGGGCTGCCATGCAGCCGCTGCCGCACAAACAGATCAAAGAACGCCCGGTTGTCATCGTGAAATTCAAATTCCGCTCGCACCGCCCTGCGCAAGCCGTCCAGAGGGTCCTTGGCAGGGGTGATTTCCGCCACCACATGCGCCACCATTTGTTCGATCTTGTGAATGAAGATGGCGGCGTAAAGGGACTCCTTGTCTTCAAAGTAAAGGTAAATGGTGCCGGCCGCGTAACCTGCCGCCTGGGCGATCTGCTCCATTCGGGTTTCGTGAAAGCCATGGTCCGCAAAGATCATTTCAGCAGCCGCCAGGATGTCCTGGCGACGCAGCAACCGGTCGCGCTCCTTGCGCTCCGCAGAAGGCGATGACCGGGTGACCACTTTTTGAGCGCACATGTATTTAGTGAACAGGCATTCACAGCACAGGCAAATTCTTTTCAGGTGGAGCCTTGCTACCCGCAGGACCTGAGCCTGTCCGGTAGGTTTCGTATGCCTTGTAGCTGCCGGGCGTGTAGCGGAAAACGAGGGCGCATGTTCATGCCCTCTCCGGCAACACCATCGACGTGTCACAGGGCCATCGGCGCAGGGAGTTGTTTGCGGAGCCTGCCCTGCACTTGCAGCCAGCGGGGGGCGCCCCCCTTGCCAGCGCGCGGCGATTCTCAGCGGGGGGCAGGCAATGCCAGCCATGCCCCCCTCATTTGAAACCTTTCATTCCTTCAGGGTGCCGTAACAGCATTGCTCTCCAACGTAACCGCAGTCTGGGCAAATGCCCGACCGTCCAGCGTCGCGCTGGTTTTCATTTCAATCAATGTCTGGCACAAGATGATCCCCTTGAAGGCGGCGGTCGTGTTAAGAGTCGTCTTGCCAGCGACCTGCCAGAAGATGTTTTTGGCTTGAACGCCGGGGCTCAGGGTGACAATGGCACCGCTGGCGGCGGAGAGATCTCCCGCGATCTGGAAGATCCATACATCATCCGCGCCGCCCGAGAGCGTGACCCCGGTCATTCCAACCGAGGTGCTCCATTTGTAGAGGCCTGGAACGAGAGTCATCCCGCTGATGTCGCCCGCTCCCAGTTCGCTAAAATCGGGCAATGTCCGTCCACCCGCGTCGGTGTAGGCGGTCTGCATGTCGTTCACCGCCACCGTCAATCTGACGGCGTCTTGCACCCTGCAGGCAGGACCGGCGGCATCCACGGTGTAGATGCTCCCGGTCACTTCCGCGCAACCCAGCCCAATGGCGGCGCCAGTGATCGGACTCGTGCCAATATCTCCAGTAATGGCCGATGTGGGGACGTCTGTGATTCCCGACTTTGATAGAATCACGAAATCGCCGGCGAGTCCAAGACCCACAGGAAGGGGCCCCTTGGACGCTTTGAGGCTGACGTGGCCGGACTGGCCGGCCCCAACGATTTTAAGGGTGGGGGCCAGAAAGTAGCCGTAGCCGCCTCGGAAAGAGCCCTTCTGGTACACCACGCCGGAGAACGCAGGCTTGGTGCCGTCCGTGTGGGTGAACGTGCCGGCAAACCTGCCTGTGGCCGCCGTCAGGACCAGCGAGAAGCTGGGATCGGCAGGAGTGCCCATCTTGGTCACCACGTTGAGCGGCGAGATGTTCACCAGCTTCATCACAGCGGTGGCAAGCCCGCCATCCTCGAACGCCAGCATTGCATTGTGGGCGGGGGGAGCGACGACGACCAAGCCTGGCACCACGCAGGCGCCACGCACTGAGACATACTTCGCGCCGTAAGGTGTCGTGCTCACGCCTTCGGGCCAGCCATACGGGTAGTACTGGCCGCCCAGGTAAGGCTTGAACCAGAGGAACCCCGTCCCCACAAGGTCGTGGTTGGTCTGGCCCACACTGTCATCGAGCGTGATCAGGCCGCCGAAGGAACCCGCCTTGTAAGCATAGATCTGGGCAAACAGCGGGCTGGTCAGCGCTGCGCTCAGCGGCGCGCTCGCCGTGACCACCGTGCCGTCGGCCAGTGTCCCGGACAGCGTCACCACCCCGGCCGGGGTCACGCTGATGGAACCGATCCCATCACCCTGGGGGAAGTCCGTCGAGACGAGGCCGTTGGTCTGCGGCCGGGCGGGGATGACCACGGTGTAGTACCCCTTGTTGGTGTTGCCCGCCGGGATGAGGCTTGTGGCGCTGAATGCGGCGCGGTCGGCCACCAGCGTGGACCAGGGCAGCACCGCATCGCGGTCCTGCTCACCCAGCGTGCCGGTGATCTGGTGCGTGCCGGCGAGGGACAGATCAAGCGTGACAGCGCCGAGCACCAGGCTCGACTGGCCGGCACGGACAACGGTCAACGTGCTGGCGCGGCCTGCGCCGAACACGGCGTGGCCAGTGCCGTCAAACTGGCCTGCAAGCGCCAGGCTCAGGCCGTCGATCTTCAGTGTGCCGGTAAAGCTGCCTGCGGTGGTGACCAGCAGGCTGATGAAGCCAGTGTTTGCATTGCTCGCAGGCGGGCTGCTGGCGCTGACCAAGCCGTTGTAGCTGCCGGTCACCCCGCTGACGAAGGGATTGATGATGAAGGCGGCGGTAATGACCGGGTTCAAGGCCAGTGCATCGCTGAACACGAAGGTGAGCCTGGGAAGGGCCCTGGCGGAGACGGTGAGACCGTCACCCGTCCAGCCATTGAAGAAGTTCGTGGTGCCGGGGCCGGTCGGCACGGCAGTGAGGATGTAGGTCTTGCCCACCTGATAGACCGCACCAGTCAGCTTGCCCGTGACAGTGCCAGGGCCGCTGGTGTTCACCGTCAGCGCGACCTTGACCACGTAGGTGAAGCTGCGCGTGGCGATGACGGAGGCGTTGCCTGCGGTGTCGAAGGACTGCACCTGAATCGTGTTGATGCCGCCCACCGGATGCAGCACGCAGGAGTAGGGCGTCGTCGTTGCGCCGGGCGTTGTCAGGGAAGCGAGGGCGAGGGTGCCGTTGACGGTCACAAGCACATGGTCCACGCCCACGTTGTCAGTGGCCGTGCCACCCAGATTGACGATGCCGCCGGGAGTGCCGGTGATCGAGACGGCTGTGGGAGCGGTGATGGTCACCGTGGGCTTGGACGTATCAGCGGTGGCTGCCCGGGCGGCCTGGGTCATCAACACCGTTCCGGCAACCAGGGCCAGCAGGGTCATCGACGCCAAGTAGGAAATCTTCAACCCCAGGTGTCTTTTCAGGCGGTTCTCAAGGGTATTGAGGCGGCTGGAGGGGTCCCCCGCCGAGGGCCGGAAAGGACGGCGTGTGGATAATGTTTTCATATTAGCCCCCACTAGATGGCATTTTAGAAAAGATAGCCATGGGGTGTACAGCCCATGACATGCAGACGGCATCGCCCATTCAAAGCAGGAGAAATTTACTGGTTCACACCGCCAAGAATCTTCGTTTCGAGCGGCTGGCGATGGCCTCCTACTCAGGTTGCGCCCCCCCGCGCTCTGTGGCATCTTGGACACCTAATTAACGCCCACTCATGGTCAAAAAGCTTCTGCACACCCGCTATCGTGTGAACGATCTGGCAAAAACGATCTCCTTCTACACCCAGGTGCTCGGCCTGGAGGAGGTGCGCCGGCACAAGTCCCCGCGCGGGTCCGAGCTGGTGTTCCTCAAGACGCCCAACAGCGACGAACTCATCGAGATCTGCAGCTTCCCCGCGAGCGGCCCGGTCACCTTCTGCCCGGATCTGACTCACCTCGCCTTCGAGGTGGAGAGCATCGCCGACTTCGCCAAACACTCCGCCGCCCTCGGCTACCCGCTCTCCGACGGCCCCACGGAAAGTGCCAGCGGGACATTCGCTTTCATTGACGCGCCCGAGGGCTATGAGGTAGAACTGATTGAATATCGCAAATAGGCTGCAGCCCGGCAACCTGCCCCTGCACTTCCCCGCATCCCAAACACATGGACTTTGACTGGATCGACGTTGCCTTTGACCTGGCCAAATTGCCGCCGAAGGACATTGAAGAGTCCTTCGAGGATCCCTTCTCGCTCAAGCTGCTGCCGGACGGCAACGATGATGCCGCCACGGCCCGCTACTTCTGCCTGGGCCGCTCGCTGGGCGGCACCCCGATCTTCAGTGTGTTCTGGACCGACGGAAAACGCTACCGGGTGGTGTACTCGCGCCACATGACAACTGAAGAGGCGTACTTTTACGACCGCAAGCAAGCCGAAGAAATTTGATCCATGGACAACAATATGGACAATCATCCGCCAGCTCCCGCTTTCAAAACCGTCCGCTCATGGAAGGACGTGCCCAACTTCGACAACGAGGAGGACGAAGCCCGCTACTGGGCCGAGCACCAGCTCGACGGGCGCGTGATGCAGACCTCCGTGCATCGTCCCGACGTGCGCGAATCCACGACCATCACCCTGCGTTTTGATCCGCGCATGCTCAGCCGCATCAAGCGCATCGCCCGCCGCCGCTATCTGAACTACCAGAGCATGATCAAGCAGTGGCTCAGCGAAAGGCTGGAGCAGGAACTGCGCGACGAGCAGAGGTAGGCAGGCCCCTCAGCATCAAACACTCAGCTCAGCAAGCAGGTGCTTGTTGAGCTTCACCCCCGCTTCATAGCTCGCGACCGGGAAGTTCTCGTTCGGGGCGTGGGCCTGGCAGTCGGGCAGGGCGAGGCCCAGCAGCAGGGTTTCAACCCCCAGCACATCCTTGAAGGCCTGGACGATGGGGATGCTGCCGCCTTCACGAATGAGGGCGATGTTGCCGCCAAAGGTCTGGGTCAGCGCCCGCTGGGCGGCCGCCCCAAAATCAGAATGGGGGTCCATCAGGTACGGCATCCCGGCATGGCCGCGGTGAATCTCCAGCCTCACGCCTTTCGGGCAATGGGCTTGCAGGTGGGCTTCGACAAGAGCCAGAATCTTCTCAGGCTCCTGGCCAGGCACCAGGCGGAACGACAGCTTCATCATCGCCTCGCGAGGAATGACGGTCTTTGAGCCAGCGCCCTGATAGCCGCCGCCGATGCCGTTGATTTCGGCGGTGGGGCGTCCCCAGCGGCGCTCCATGTCGGTGTAGCCCGGCTCGCCAAAAAGTTCCGGTGATCCGGTGAGCTGCAGGGTTTCGGCGCTGCTGTCGCCCAGTGCCCGCCACGCGGCGCGTTCCCAGTCCTGCAACGGAAGCACGTCATCATAGAACCCGGCGATGGCCACCCGCCCTTCGCTGTCATGCAAAGTGGCGGCCAGCCGCGCCACGGCGGTGTTGGGATTCATCACCGCACCGCCAAAGATGCCGGAGTGCAGGTCAATGGAAGGCCCCTTGACCCGCACTTCCATGCAGGCAATGCCACGCAGGCCATAGGTGAAGGTGCCCACGCCGGGCGCGACCATGCCAGTGTCGGAAATGGCGACCATGTCGCACTTCAGTTCCTCGCGGTGCTGCTCCAGGAAGGGCTTTAAATTCGGGCTGCCGATCTCCTCCTCGCCTTCGATGAGGAAAATCAGGTTCACCGGCAGATCGCCGGAGGCGGCCATGGTTTCCTCGATGCCGCGCAGATGCGCCATGAGCTGCCCCTTGTTGTCCGTGGCACCGCGGCACAAGATGCGGCCGTCGCGGATCGTGGGCTCGAAGGCCGGCGAGTGCCATTCCACCAGCGGCTCGGGCGGCTGCACGTCGTAGTGGCCGTAGATCATGACGGTGCGCCGGCCCGGCACATGCACGTTGCGCGCCAGCACCACGGGATGGCCGGGTGTCTCATGCAGGGCGGCGGAGAGGCCGATGGCCCCCAGCTTGTTCATCAGCCAGGTGGCGCAAGCGCGCACATCGTCGCGGTTTTCAGGATTGGTGGAAACGCTGGGAAAACGCAGCAGCGTAAGGAGGTCGTCGAGTCCAGGAGGAGGGGTCATGAAAAAGGGTGTGCTTGGAGAAATCAGGGACGCATCAGATTGGGTGGCGTCCGCCCGTTCATCTGCTGCCAGTTGCTGTAGGCCATCATTCCAAACATGAGGGCCATCCACAAGCTGCCATCCAGCAGGCCGGCCACCGCCGCGACAATGGCAACGACCATGCTCAGTTGACACGCCTGGCGGGCGCGTGCCGGGCCAAAGAGCGCTTCGCTGATACGACCACCGTCCAGGGGGATCACGGGCAGAAGATTGAAAAGGGTCCAGCCAATGTTCACCCACAACCAGAACTGGAGCGCAACGAAGGCGAACTGGCTCTCCGGGTGCAGGATCGCGGCCACCAGCCAGCCAAGCAGGCCCAGGGCTGCGCTAAACGCCGGCCCAGCAGCGCTGATGACGATCTGCTGGTTGCGCGAGCGCCAATAGCGCCCCTGGGCCAGGCCACCGAAAGCATAGAGAGAAATGCTCGCGGCCCGGTCGCCGAAATGGCGCATCGCCAGCGCATGCCCCAGCTCATGTCCAAGAATGGACACAAAAACGATGCCCACCCACAGGATCAGCCGGTTGGCGCTCAAGCTGCTGCCAAGAAGCGCCGTCGTCAGCCAGAACTGCCAGTGCACTACGACAGGGAAACCAAGAAGAGTGAAGCGCCACATGTGGAGAAAATACGTACCGAAACCAAAGTGGCCCGCACCCAGGGTGCCACAAGCAGGTTTTTGTATTTGCCGATTCATTCCCTATGCACCTCGGACGATGCCGTAAACTCCGTGTTTTACAAAACCTCCATAGACAATGCCCCACTTTTGTCACATTGTTGTGCCAAGCTCTCATGTCTTTCCTCCGCCTCATTTGCTGTGTTTTCGCAACGCTCCTGCTCGCTCTCCCCAACGCCCGGGCGGACGTGCAGGAAGATGCGTTTCACCGGCTCCTGCACCCGGTCAGCTTGTCTGAACTGGAAGCTGCAGTGGCCGCCGCCCGTGCGGCCGGGCTTTCCAGGCAAACCATCGCCGAAGCGAGGCTGATTTTTGGCATGAGAACAGAGGACACCAAGCTGCTGGGTTCCCTGCTGCCGGAACTGGAGGAGGTGGAAATCGATTTCAAACCTCAAAACTCGCCTGGAGGTCTGAAGTCGGTGGAGCAATTCCGCGGATTGATCTGCTATGCGCGGGCCATGAAGGCTGCCGAGGATAGGGATGAGGACGCTTTCCGCGCCCAGGTGGACGAGGGCATCTGGAAGTTCCCCCAGCAGGCGGCGTTGTTTGGCAATCTCGTGGTCAAATATCAGCTCGCCGAGCACATGTCCCACCTCACCGTGGATTTCTCGATGCCGCTGAACACCTCCAAGGGAGAGCCCACCACGCTCAGCGATCTGCTGGGAACCCAAAAGGCCCTGCTGCTGGAATTCTGGTCGTCGCGGGGCGAGGACAGCGTGTCCAGCGTTCCCAGCATGATCAAGCGGGCCGGCTACCTGAAGGCGCTGGGCATCGTTGCCGCCGGGGTGAACATCGACGCCACTGACGGCGATCTCGCCGCCGAGAAACTGCGGCAGCAGCACAAGATCATGTTCCCATGGCTGGTGGAGCAGAAGGAGCGGAGCGTCACCCACCTGCTGGACGTCGCCTCGCTGCCGCGCGCCGTGCTCATCTCGCAGCAAGGGCGCATCTTGTTCAATGGCAATCCTGACGACCCGGGGTTTGGCAACGCCCTGCGGCGCATCCTGCCCACGATGCCTGGGTTGGGGCGGTGAGGCATCGCTTCAAAACGCACCGATCCTGCTTTCATGCAGGAGGGCCTTGATGGCGTGCTTCTCGTCCGGCGGAAGGTAGTTGAACTCAGCCGGCCCGCCCTGCTCCCGCAAGGCGCTGGAAAGCCCCACCAGCACCCGGTCCTTGAACTCGTGCGGCAGGGCCGCGAAGGAAGGCGTCTGAATCATGTAGCTGCACCGGTACTTGAACAGGCGCCCGCGCAAATCCAGGTCACGCAATGAAGCGCCATTGGCCATGGGCTGGCGCCGGGCCAGGAAATCCTTCTCGAAGGCCGGGTCAGGCTTCACCCCGCCCGCCGGCAGCCGCGCCTCACCGGCAAACAGCAGGTAGCGCACAAGCTGGCGCGCGATGTCGTTGAGAGCGGCGGCATCATCATTGAGCAGTTTCCCGTGCCCCGCCTCCAGCGCATCGCGTGTGCGATACACGCCCAACGTCACGAGGTTGTGAAAGCCGAGCTGGTGCTC
>CAINXC010000524.1 GCA_903854655.1 uncultured Verrucomicrobiota bacterium
GAAATGAAATGACAAATGACGAATGACAAATGACGAATGACCAATGACGAATGACCAATGACGAAAACTGAAGCCGAGACGTGGCCCATTCCGTCATTGGTCATTTCATTTCCCCTTTCTCCCATGACCCAACGCAAAGGCATCGTTCTCGCCGGAGGCTCCGGCACCCGGCTCTACCCGCTCACCATCGCCGTGAGCAAGCAGCTCATGCCGGTCTATGACAAGCCGATGATCTACTACCCGATCTCGTGCTTCATGCTGGCGGACATCCGCGAGATCCTGATCATCTCGACCCCGCACGACCTGCCCAACTTCCGCAAGCTCCTGGGCGACGGCTCGCAGTGGGGCGTGCGTTTTGAATACGCCGAGCAGCCGCGCCCCGAGGGCCTGGCCCAGGCCTTCGTCATCGGTGAGCAATTCCTCGCCGGCAGCAAGGCCGCGCTGGTGCTGGGCGACAACCTTTTCTACGGCTCGCAGTTTCGCAAGGCCATCGAGCACGCCACCATCCAGGAATCGGGCGCCACCATCTTCGGCTACTACACCGCCACGCCCGAGATTTACGGCGTGGTCGAGTTCGATGCCGAAGGCAAGGCCATCAGCCTGGAAGAGAAGCCCGCCGTGCCCAAGAGCAACTACGCCGTCCCCGGCATCTACTTCTACGACGAGCGCGTGGTGGAGCTGGCCAAGGCGCTGAAGCCCTCCCCGCGCGGCGAGCTGGAGATCACCGATCTGAACCGCATCTACCTGGAGGAGGGCCAGCTCAACGTGGAGGTGCTCGGGCGCGGCACAGCCTGGCTCGACACCGGCAGCCCCGACGCCCTGGCCGAGGCCACCACCTTCGTGCAAGTCATCCAGCACCGCCAGGGCCTCAAAATCGCCTGCCTGGAAGAGATCGCCTACGCCAAGAAATGGATCACCAAGGCCGAGCTCCTGGCCACCGCCGAACGCCTCGGCAAGACCGAGTACGCCGTGTACTTGAAAAAGCTGGCGCAGTAGGCGCGCAGCCCAAGCCACCCGGTCCATTGCCGATTCGATTCGCAGCCCAGGACGTGTAGCGGCGGTCTATGACCGTCGGCGTTGTGCTTGGATTATGCCCGGTGCGCGGCGGGGCCCGGTTCCCCGACGGTCGCAGACCGCCGCCAAACGCCGGGAGCCCTGCGGCATTGAAAGTGATTTTCGTTGCCTTTGTGCCTCCCCTCAGCCCCCTGTCCGCCATGACCGAAAGCGGCAGCAAGCTGCTCGCACTCCACAGCGCTTCGCGCAGCCTCTCGACGACGGGAGCCCCCGCGAAGTACTGCAGGCGCTGCCGGAGATCTTGAAAACCTATGGGCAATCGTCAGCTCATGGGAGAGCGGCACCGCAGGGCAAAGGGCTTGGCCCACGGTCAACTTGGCGGCATTGCCGCCGGCACCTACTTCGCCCGGGTCTTGTGCCAGTCCGTGGACTGCTCAAAGGCCCAGGCGGTGCGCAGCAGGGTGGCTTCATCGAGCGATTTGCCGACAAGCTGCATGCCGATGGGCAGAGGCTTGCCGGTCTCGGTGGCGAGCCCGCAGGGAAGGCTGATGGCGGGCAGGCCGGCGAGGTTGGCGGCGATGGTGAACACGTCCTCCAGGTACATGGTGAGGGGGTCGTTCTTCATCTCGCCCATCTTGTGGGCGGGGGAGGGGCAGGTGGGCGAGAGGATGACGTCCACCTTTTCGAAGGCGTCCTCGAAGTCCTTGCGGATGAGCGTGCGTGCGCGCTGGGCCTTGAGGTAGTAGGCATCGTAGTAGCCGCTGCTGAGCACGTAGGTGCCCAGAAGGATGCGGCGCTTGACCTCAGGGCCAAAGCCTTCGGCGCGGGTGCTCATGTAGTGGTCCAGCACGTCGGTGGTGTTGGCGGCGCGATGGCCGTAGCGCACGCCGTCGAAGCGCGCGAGGTTGGACGAAGCCTCGGCGGGAGCGAGCACGTAGTAGGTGGCCACGCCGCAGTCGGTGTGCGGCAGGGACAGCTCCACCATCTCCGCCCCCAGCGATTCGTACTGCTTGATCGCGGCCTGCACGGCGGCGCTGACGGCGGGGTGGGTGCCGTCCACAAAGTACTCCTTGGGCAGGCCGATGCGCAGTCCCTTGACGCCATCGCGCAGGCCGGCGGTGAAATCCGGCACCGCGACATTCAGCGAAGTGGAGTCCGCCGCGTCGCGGCCGGAGAGGTGGTTGAGCAGCAGCGCGGCGTCTTCCACGGTCTTGGTGATGGGGCCGATCTGGTCCAGGGAGGAGGCGAAGGCGACCAGGCCGTAGCGTGACACGCGGCCATAGGTGGGCTTCAGGCCCACGCAGCCGCAGAGGGCGGCGGGCTGGCGGATGGAGCCGCCGGTATCGGAACCCAGCGCGGCGATGGCCAGATCGGAACCGACGGAGGCTGCGGAGCCGCCGCTGGAGCCGCCGGGGATGCGCTCCAGATCCCAGGGGTTGCGGGTGACGCCGAGCGCCGAGTTTTCGGTGGATGAGCCCATGGCGAACTCGTCCATGTTCATGCGGCCAAACGGCAGGGCCCCGGCACCGCGCAGTTGCTGGATCACAGAGGCGTCGTAGGGCGCGGTGTAGTTTTCGGCGAGCATCTTCGAGCCGCAGGTGCAGGGCTGGCCGGTGACGTTGATGTTGTCCTTGATGGCGATCGGCACGCCGCCCAGCGGCAGGGTGGCATCGGCCTTGGCCGCTTCGGCAAGCGCGGCTTCCACATCGTAGGACAGGTAGGCGCCGATGGCCGGGTTGCGCTGCTCGATGGTCTTCGCCAGGTCGTTGACGATGTCCGTGGCGGTGATCTCCCTGGAGGCGAGGCGCTGGCGGAGGGAGGCGATGGTTTCGGTGGCGAGTGACACAGGCGTGAAGGTGGGGCGTTCGGGGAGGTTACTCGACCACTTTGCCAATCATGAACTGATCGGGGGTCTTGCGCGGGGCGTTGGCCAGGGCCTGCTCGCAGGTGAAGCCGGGGCGCGACACGTCTTCGCGCCAGACATCGAACACAGGGGTGGCATGGGCGCTGGGTTCCACGCTGGAGAGGTCATGTTTCTCCAGGGTCTGCATGTAGTCGAGGATCTTGCCGAGTTGGGCGGCGTACTGCGCACCCTCTTCTTGGGAGAGCTTCAGGCGCGACAGGGTGGCGATGCGTTGGATGTCCAGCGAGGGGGGTGACATGGCGTGCGCTACATGAGGAGTGGCCGGGGGAATGTCAAACGCGCAGTGGCGAGGCTCAGTTTCTCTCGGCCCTGCGCAGGCCGGCGCTGGCGAGGCCGAGGCCCAGGAGCACGTGCAGGCTCAAAACGACCAGGGCAAGCGTGGGCGTGGCAAACCAGGTGGCATTGAGCTTGGCGAGCGGCTCATAGACGCTGCTGCCTTTGAGCGTTTCGACACAGCCGGACCAGCCGTAGTAGGTGGTGACCGGAGGATGCAGACCGGCGCCAAGCCAGGCGGGCAGGGCGATGAGGGCGCCGCTGAGCGGGGCTTGCAGGAAGGCGAGCATCCACACGCGTGAAGAGGCCTGGTCGCCCGTTCTGCTGAAGGCCGAAATGCCCAGCGCCAGGGCGGTGAACGCGGCCGAGGTGAGGATCATCAGGGCCAGTCGCATCACGCCGTTGCCGGGGAGTCCGCCGCTGATGGTGTCGATGCACAAGCCCATCCACACGCTCTGGCCCAGCACGAGGGCGCCCACGAAGGCGACCTTGCTGGTGAGGTAGGCGCTGCTGCGCAGGCCGCCGAGGTGCTCGCGCTGCCAGATGTTGCGCTCACCGGCGATTTCGCGGGCGCCGTTGCGCGTGGCCATGAAAATGAGGCCGAGGATTTGCAGCAGCAGCAGCAGGGAGGCAAAATGGCCGGCGTGCATCAGGGTTTCGGGTGCAGGGCTGGCCTCCGGCTTGAACACTGTGCGCAGGGTTTCCATCTCCGGCCAGGCCAGCAGGACGACGGCGAGGGGAAGCCCGAACAGCACGGCAATCTGCTGCCACATGCGGCTGCGGTGGCGGCGGAACATGGTCCAGCGGCGGCTCAGCAGCACCTGCACCTGAGTTCCAAAGCCGGGGCGGGGTGGAGGCGGCGGCAGGGCGTCCTCTTCCTCCTTGTCCTCGTTGCTGACGGCAACGCTGCTGCTGAGCCTGATGCGGTCGCCGCTGCCTTTGGCCGGGCGGGCGTCGTCCTCATCATCGGCGGCAGCCCCCAGGTCGGTCTCCGGTGTGGCACCGCCGACAAAGAGCTTGAATGCGGCA
>CAINXC010000525.1 GCA_903854655.1 uncultured Verrucomicrobiota bacterium
AGGTGAAGCTGCCGGAAGGATGCGAGCCGCCGAAGCTGGACGCGGACTATCAGGCCACGGCCACGCTGCTGTTCTCCATCCACTCGCCGTCGCACAGCCATCGCGATCTGGAGAAAGCGGCGGAGCAGCTCGATGATGAGCTGAAGCAGGTGGCCAGCGTGGGACGCGTGCGCACTTTCGGCACTGTGCCGGAGCGGGTGGAACTGCGATTCCCGGCGGCGGCCGTGGGGCAGACCCAGTTCTCACCCGAAGACGTGATCAAGGCCCTCAACGCGCGCAACGCCATCATGCCGGGCGGCACTTTTCGCGAGGCGGGCAGAGACCTGAACGTGCAGGTGAGCGGGGAATTCAAGAACGAGAAGGAGCTGGCCGGTGCGATCATTGATGTCGAGCCCAACGGCAGCCCTGTGCGGGTGGGCGATGTCTTTGAGGTGCGGCGCGGTCCCGAGGAGCCGGCGCCCTACAGCGTGGAAACACTGCATCGCACCAGCGACGGCGGCATGGTGCGGACCCGGTCGGTGCTGCTGGCGGTGGAAATGAAGCCGGGCAACATCATCGGTGATTTCAACCGCGCCGTGTCCGCCGTGATTGCACATGCGGGTCCTGGCCTGCCGCCAGGCATGGAGGTGCTCACGCTTTCCGATCAGCCGGGAGCCACGGCCCGCCGCATCGGGCAGTTTGTGGACTGCTTCATCGAGGCGGTGATCATCGTGGTGCTGGTGGCGCTGCTGCTGATGGACTGGCGCACGGCGCTTGTCGTCGCCATTGCGGTGCCTTTGACCATTGCGATGACGCTGGGCGGCATGGTCCTGCTGCACGTGCCCTTGCAGCAGATCTCCATTGCCTCCCTGATCATCGCCCTTGGCATGCTGGTGGATGATCCGGTAGTGGCTGCGGACGGCATCAACCGCGAGCTGGCGGAGGGCAGTCCGCGTGCGGTGGCCGCCTGGCTGGGGCCCTACCGGCTGCGGCGGGCCATTTTGTTCGGCACCATCATCAACATCGTCGCCTTCCTGCCGCTGGCCCTGCTGCCGGGTGACATGGGCGCTTTCATTTTTGCGTTGCCGGTCGTCATCACGCTCGCCCTGGTGTCCTCGCGCATCGTGTCCATGACCTTCATTCCTCTGCTGGGCTACCATCTTCTGCGGGGGCAGAAGGGCTTCGAGGCCGGCGGCGAAGTGCGTTCTTTCTTTCTGGTGAAGCCCGTGGACGAACTGCTGATCTTCGTGCTGCCGCGCTATCGCCGCCTGCTTCATCGGGCGCTGCGCCATCCGGTGATGACGCTGGTGATAGCCTACGGGCTGCTCGCCGCGAGCTGTGGTTTGACACGATTCTTCGGCCACCAGTTCTTTCCTCCTGCGGAGCGCAACCAGTGCCTGATTGATCTGAAGCTGCCAGCGGGCTCCTCGATCACCAAGACCCAGGCCGTTTGCGGACAAATCGCGGAGGTGCTGCAAAAGCAGGAGGTGATCACGAGCGCCGCAGTGTTTTGCGGGGGAACGGCCCCCAATTTCTATTACAATGTGCTGCCGCGCGAGCCGGCGGCGAATCTCGCCCAGGTTTTGATCAACACCCGCCGGGCGGAGGATGTGCCGGCGCTGGTCGCGAAACTGCGTGCCGAACTCGACCAGGTGATCACCGGCGCGCTGTGTGTGGTGAAACAGCTCGATCAGGGACCGGCGTTGGAGGCTCCCATCCAGATCCGGCTCACTGGTGATGATCCCGAGGTGCTGCGCGCGAAGGCCGACGAGCTGGCCAGGGCTTTGAGCGATGCCGGCGGCTACAAGGTCAATGATGACCTGGGGCGCCCGGTTCCCGTGCTGCGCATTGCCATTGACCAGGACAAGGCCAACCTTCTCGGCATCACCACCCTGCAGACCGCGCGCGTGATGCAAAGCGCCTTTGCGGACGTCAAGATCACCGAGTTGCGCGAGGGGGGGCATCTGGTTCCGGTGCTGCTGCGGATGCGGCCCGAGGACGGCAGCGATGTGGACAAGATCAAGAAGTTCGTGGTGCGCTCCCTGCGTGGCGACGCGGTGCCGCTGACCGATTTTGCGGAGGTTGGCGAGCCGCTGGAGTACGCTGCGATTTCGCATTCAAACAAGCTGCGGGTGGTGACGGTGAACGCCTATGCCAGCCTCGGCGAGCTGCCTTCGCGGGTGCTGAAGCGGGCGCGGACGGTGATCGACCGCATGGAGCTGCCCCCGGGGTATGCCTTGGAATACGCGGGCGAGGCCAAGGAGGTGAAGAACAGCCAGACGGAGATGGAGAAGGTGATGAAGATCTCGCTCGCGCTGATCGCGCTGGCCATGGTGATTCAGTTCAAGTCGGTGATGAAGTCGCTGGTGGTGATGCTCACGGTGCCTTTGGGGCTGGCCGGGGCGTTTGTGGGGCTGTCGATCACGCATGCGTCCTTTGGTTTCATGGCGTTGCTGGGCATTGTCAGCCTTGCGGGCGTGGTGGTGAGCCACATCATCGTGCTGTCAGATTTCATCGAGGAGGCGCGCGCTGAAGGCATGGGCCTGCGCGAGGCTCTGGTGCAGGCCTGCCTGGTGAGGCTGCGGGCTGTGCTGGCCACCGTGCTGGCCACCGTTTGCGGGCTGGTTCCGCTGGCGCTGAAGGGCGGCGAACTGTGGCAGCCGCTGACGGCGGTGCACATCTTCGGCCTGCTGTTCGCGACCCTGCTTACCCTGGTGGTGCTGCCGGTGTGGTACAGCCTGTTCGCGGGAAAGCTGCGGTGGGTGGACTGAGGCGGGGCGTTTCAGTCACCCTTCAACCGGGAATGCATCAGGCCGTAGGCCAGGGCTGCGGAGCCCGTGAGGGCGGCGGGAATGTACAGGGCGGAGTAGCCCAGGCGATGAAACGCCAGCGTGCCCGCCACCCCCCCGCAGACAAAGGCTGAAATGATGACCAGACACAGCCTGAGCCGGCGATCATCCACCGGTATGCCGCGCAGGTAGTGACCCAGGAAGATCCCCAGGTCGGTGAACATCCCGGAAACATGGGTGGTGCGGATGACGGACCCGCTGTACGTGCTGGCCATCGCGTTCTGCAATCCGCAGGCGCAGGCGGCGACACAGACGCCGGCATGATGCTGCCCCCAGAGCAGGGGCACGGCCGCGCACAGCAACAGCGATTCGATCATGAGCACCACGCCATAGCGGCGGCCCAGCCTCAGCGTGCTGTCCTGAATGATGAGCGCGCTCAGCACCGTGCCGCCGACGAAGGAGCCGAGAATGGCGAGGTAGTGGCGCAGGGCCTGTCCGTCGCCTTCTCCCATGGCCGCGCCGATCATCGTCGTCACGCCGGACAGGTGGGTCACCGCCTGCCGCTCAAACCCCAGCAAGCCCACGACGTTGATCATGCCGGCGACGAACGCCAGCGCCCATGCACCTGACCAGACCCAGCGAGGCAGCTTGGAAATCATGGCGGGTCAAAACCCTCAGACCACGTTGCCTTCGGCGCGCATCTGGCGGAACCATTCCACGAACTTGGGCACGCCTTCCTCAATGTGGGTGGTGGGCCTGAACTTCAGGTCACGCGTGGCCTTGGACACATCGGCCGAAGTGAGGGGCACGTCGCCCGGCTGCTCATCCATCTGGTTGATGACGGCCTTGCCGCCCACGGCGGTTTCGATGGTGGTGATCAGGTCGTTGAGACTGACGGTTTGCGAGCCGCCCAGGTTGTAGATCGAGCACAGGGGCTCGCCGTTGAACTCCATCGCGCCGATGATGCCGTCCACAATGTCGCTGATGAACGTGTAGTCGCGCTTGGTGTGGCCGGCGCCATACTTGTCGATGGGCTTGCCGTCCTCGATGGCGCGGGTGAATTTGGAGATCGCGAGGTCAGGCCGCTGGCGCGGGCCATAGACGGTGAAGAAGCGCAGGCAGACGGTGCGGATGGCGTAGAGCTGCGAGTAGTTTGAGCAGATCTGCTCGCCCGCCATCTTCGTCATGGCGTAGGGGCTGATGGTTTGCAGGATGGCGTCGTCCTCGGCAAACGGGACCTTCTTGTTCACGCCATAGACGGAGCTGCTGCTGGCGAAGACGAAGCGCTTGCAGCCATGCTTGCGGCAGGCTTCCAGCAGGTAGAACGTGCCCTTGATGTTGGTGTCGATGTACAGCTCCGGCTGCTCGATGGAGGGGCGCACGCCGGCGCGGGCGGCGAGATGGATCACGGCGTCCGGCTTGAAGGTGGAAATCACGCGGTCCACGGCGGCGCCATCGCGCAGATCGTCCTCAAACACCTGGATGCGGTCGAGAACGGCCCGGATGTTGGCGCGCTTGATCGCCGGGTTGTAGTAGTCGTTGAAGCAGTCGAGGATGGCCACTTCGTGGCCGTCGTGCAGCAGACGTTCAGTTGTGTGGCTGCCAATGAATCCGGCTCCTCCGGTGACGAGAACTTTCATGTGTAAGATGGGAGTTCCGCGCGGAATGTGACGGGCGCGGTCCAAAGTTTCGGTTATGTCACGCAGGATTGCAACAGGGGAAAAAGTTGCACGGCGCAGAAAGGGAGTGTGAAGTGCGCAATGACTCCCTTGGCCGCCCCTTCCTTTGTGGATTTGAGCCACACCATTGAGCACGGCATGATCACCTACCGTGGGCTGCCTGCGCCCCTGATCTGCGATTTCCTCAGCCGCGAGTCCTCCCGCAAGCTGTATGCCGAAGGCACGGAGTTCCAAATCGGCCGGATCGACATGGTGGCGAACACCGGCACGTATCTGGACAGCCCGTTTCATCGCTATCCAGAGGGCAAAGATCTGGCGCAGCTCCCTTTGGAGTCCCTGGCCGGTCTGGAGGGGCTGGTGGTGCGCTGCGAGGATCATGCCATCACTCGCAAAGTGTTCGAGGGGCTGGATCTGCGTGGCAGGGCGCTGCTGGTGCAGACGGGCTGGGATGCCCGCTGGCGCACGGACGCCTATTTCGAGGGGCATCCGTTTCTGACCGCAGATGCGGCGCAGTTTCTCGCAGAATCGGGTGTCCGGCTGGTGGGCATCGACTCCTACAACATTGACAGCACGGCGGATGGACGCCGCCCCGTTCACACCGCCCTGCTGGGGAACGAGATACCGATCGTGGAGCACATGACAAAGCTGGAACAGCTCCCGGACGAGGGCTTCGAGTTTTTCGCGGTGCCGCCCAAGGTGGCAGTTTTTGGGACGTTTCCGGTACGTGCTTTTGCCAGGATCAGGGGATGAGCTTTCCTCCGGAACAGAACGAGCGGCTGGAGCCGGCCGTCCCCGAGGATGCGCGGGAGCTTGTGACCCTGACCAAGGCTTGCGTGGCACGGATGCGCAGCCAGGGCATCGACCAATGGGATGAATTCTATCCTGATCAAAGCGTGATCGCCCGTGACATTGCCGAGGAGACCCTGCGAGTCGTCCGTCTTGGAGGCCGCATCATCGCCTGCCTGACTCTGGACGAGCAGATGGATCCGCTTTGGAAGGATCTGGCGTGGAGCAGCAGCAGCGGCAAAATCTGCGCGATTCACCGGGTGATGGTGCATCCAGATCACCAGGCCCTGGGGCTGGCCGGGCGGTTGATGGCGCAGGCGGAAGCCATGGCGCGCTCGCTTGGCTTCCAGGCGGTCCGGCTCGACTGTTTCACCCTGAATCCGGGCGCGCTGCGCTTGTACGAGAAGCTGGGCTACCGGCGCACCGGGGTGGCGCTGATGCGCAAAGGGGAGTTTGCGGGCTTTGAGAAGCTGCTGTGATCTGGCGTCGCCCGCAAGCTGAAGCCTGCCCGCAACGTATCTGCACGCGCCCCATGACTCGCCTCGCCCTTCTCATCGCCCTGCTGCCTGCCGCCGCGCCTGCGGCCGTCGATTACACGCAGCAGATCAAACCGCTGCTGCAAACCGCCTGCGTGAAGTGCCACGGGGCGAGTTCGCAGAAGGGCAAGGCGCGCGTGGATACCGCCGCCGCCGCCATCAAAGGTGGCAAGCATGGGGCTGGCATTGTCCCTGGCAACAGCGCCGGGAGCCTGCTGGTGCAGGCCGTCGAAGGAACTCATGGCGAAGTTTCGAAGATGCCCTACAAGCGGCCGCCGCTCGACTCCGCCCAGGTCACTTTGATCCGGCAGTGGATCGACGAGGGTGCCAAAGCCCCGGCGGACGAGCAGCCCAGTGATGACCGCCACTGGGCTTTCGTGGCCCCCGTCCGCAATGGCGACAAGAGCGCAGGCATTGATTTTTTCATCCGCAAGCGCCTGGAAAAAGATGGGCTGCGCCCCTCGCCGGAGGCCGCACCGGAAACGTTGCTGCGCCGTCTGTACCTCGATCTGACCGGACTGCCGCCGTCTCCGGAGGAGGTGAAGCAGTTTGTCGAGGAGGCAAGAGCCCAGGGCGGAACCTCTTCTGTCTATCAGCGCTGGGTTGACAAGGTTCTGTCCTCTCCTCACTACGGCGAGCGCTGGGGCCGCTGGTGGCTGGACCAGGCGCGGTATGCGGACAGCAACGGCTACAGCGTGGACGCTCCGCGCATCATCTGGCCGTACCGCGACTGGGTGATCAAGGCGCTGAACCAGGACATGCCGTTTGACGAGTTCACCATCGAGCAACTGGCCGGCGACCTGCTGCCGGACTCGACCGTGGATCAAAAGGTCGCCACCGGCTTCCATCGCAACACCCAGGTGAACGGCGAGGGCGGGATCGACCCGGAGCAGTTCCGGGTGGAGAGCGTGATCGACCGGGTGAACACCACCGGCACCGTCTGGCTGGGCCTGACGATCGGCTGCTGCCAGTGCCACGATCACAAGTTCGATCCGATCCCGCAGCGCGAGTACTACCAGATGTTCGCCTTCTTCAACGGCACCGAGCAGGACGGCCATGGCGGCACCAAGACCAGCACGATCACGCTGCCGCCGGTCAACGACGAAGGGGCGATCCAGCTCGACATCAACGCCATGCGCTTTGAGTTTGACCGGTTCTTCAGGGACAACCCAAAGCAGGTGGGCGAAGCCGAGGCCGCACTGACCCCCGAGCAAAAGGCGAAGCTGCCGAAGGACCTGAAAAAAGCGCTCGCCGTGCCGTTTGAAAAGCGCACGATTGACCAGCAGCGGGTGGTGTTTGCAGCCCTGGTGAAGGACAATCCGACCTTCAACAAGCTCAACGAAACCATGAAGAAGCGCGAGGCAGGACTGAGCCCGCCGATCACGACGCTCATCATGCAGGAGCTGCCCAAGCAGCGCGAAACCCACCTCTTCATCAAGGGCGATTTCACCCGCCCTGATGCGATTGTTCAGCGTGGCGTGCTGTCCGCGCTGCCGCCGATGGAGGGAATTGAGAACCCGTCGCGCCTCGATCTGGCAAAGTGGATCGTCAGCCCGAAGAACCCGCTCACCGCCCGTGTGATCATGAACCGCGTGTGGCAGCAGTATTTTGGCCGTGGCATCGTGGAGACGGAGAATGATTTCGGCACCATGGGCGCCGCCCCCACGCATCCGGAGCTGCTGGACTGGCTGGCCACCGAGTTCATCGCCCAAAAGTGGAGCCTGAAGGCCATGCACCGGGCCATCGTCATGTCCCAGACCTACCGCCAGTCCTCCGCCATGCGCGCCGATTTGAAGGAGAAGGACGCCAACAACTACCTGCTCGCGCGCCAGCGCCGGATGCGCGTGGACGCCGAAATCGTGCGCGACCTATGCCTGTCGGCGAGCGGCCTCCTGGCCCCCAAAGTGGGCGGGCCGCCGGTGTATCCGCCCATTCCCGAAGGCGTCATGTCGCTGGGCCAGATCAAGCACGCCTGGCCGGTGAGCAAGGGCGATGACCGGTATCGCAGAGGGCTCTACACCTTCGTGTTCCGCTCCACCCCGCCGCCGTCCCTGAGCGTGTTCGATGCGCCCGAGGGCCTGGGGGCCTGCACCCGGCGGCTGCGCAGCAACACGCCCCTGCAGGCGCTCACCCTGCTGAACGACACCTCGTTCCATGAATTCGCCGAGGCCCTGGGCGACCGGTTGATCAAAGACGTGCCGCAGGGCGACGCCCAACGCATCGAGCGCGGCTTCCTGCTCTGCACCTCACGCCAGCCCGCCAAAGACGAGCGCGCCGGCCTCCTGGCGCTGGTGGCGGCCGAACGCGGTGCGGGCAGCGAAGAAAAGGCGGTGTGGCGGCAGGTGGCGCGCGTGCTGTTGAATTTGGACGAGACGGTGACGCGAGAGTAGAATTTGCGAAATTCCATTTGAGAAAATCTCAGGCCCCTCCATCCTTCCCGCCCGCGCCCCTCAAAAGGCACAACGCTCACGTGGCGGAATTGGTAGACGCGCTAGATTCAGGTTCTAGTGAGTAACATCGTGAAGGTTCGAGTCCTTTC
>CAINXC010000526.1 GCA_903854655.1 uncultured Verrucomicrobiota bacterium
GTGATTTGCAATCGGCCGGGGGCAAGAGCGCCCGCGATGTTCTCAACGATCTGGAAAAGCGCGCCCGCGAAGCCGAGAAGCTCGCGCAGCGCCTGGGCGGCGAGAGCGACACCTGGGCCTCGGACAAGCTGGTGAATGAAATGCGCAAGCACACCGACACCGCCGACCTGGGCGACGCGGTGGCAAACAAGAACGCCAGCCAGACCGCCAAGGCCGCCCTGGATCTGGCCGCCGAGCTCAAGGCACCGAACCTCCCGGCGGAGGTGCGCGACCGTGTGGGTGATGCCTTGAAGGAAATCAAGAAGGCGGCGGAGGCGGCGGACCGCAAGCGCACCGCCGGTTCCCATGTCATCGCGGCAGGCGAGGCGATGGAGCAGGGCCGGACACCGGAGGCCGCGCAGGAGTTCGAGCAGCTTGCCGGGGCGATGCAGGATCTCGCTCGGCGCGAGCAGTCGCGCAAGGAGCTGGAGAAGCTCGCCCAGCAGCTTCGCGACGCCGGCAGCCGCATCGCGGGCGGGCAGGGCGGCGCCATCCAGCAGATGGCAGGCGCCGGGCAGAGCGGCTCGCCACAGGCGCAGCAGGGCCAGGCGGCGCAGGGCGGCCAGCAGATGCTCAATCAGCAGACCATGAGCCAGGCCCCCTTGCAGCAGCCCGGCCTGGCCCAGCAGCCTTTGATGCAGCAGGCGCCGGACGCCGCCATGGGCCAGCCGCAGCAGATGACCGCCCAGAACCAGTCAGGACAGCCGCCCGGCCAGGGCAAGCCCATGCTGTTTGCGCCCGTGCCCGGTCAGCAGTCCGACAAGCCGCCCTCGGCTGTCATCACCGGCCAGAGCCCGCCCAAGGATGACCCCAAGGCCCCAGGCTTCGCCGTCGCCGTGCCCGGTGGCCAGCAGGCGGGCAACGGCACCGCCAAGCTCGGCACCGCGCAGACGGCGGCCCAGAGGGCGAAGCAGGACTCGCAGGTGAATGCGCTCCAGGGCGGCCAGGGGCCATCCACCAACCGCAGCGTCGAAGGCGGCATCCGCTCGGAGGCTGGCGCGCTCGGCAGCCAGCAGATGTCGATCGACTTCATCAAGCAGCAGGAAGAGGCCCTCGACGAGGCCGCGCTGCCGCCCGCCCGCAGGGAGCAGGTGAGGCGCTACTTCACCGAGCTGCGCAAGCGATTCGAAGCAACGGACAAGTGACGCCCGCAATTCCCGTTTGCACACGACCTGACACCCGCTAGTCTCGCGCCCCCTTTTCAAGTCAAGACACGCATGGATACACCTCTTCCTGGACAACGTTGGGTAAGCAACACCGAAACGGAGCTTGGCCTTGGCGTGGTCCTGAAAACGGAGTTCGGGCGAATGGAAATCTTCTTCCCCGCCGCCGGCGAGCTGCGCCAGTACGCGCTGAAGACCGCACCCTTGCGCCGCGTGCGTTTCAAGGAGGGCGATTCGATCAAGACTCACAAGGGCGAGGCCCATGTGGTGGACGTGGTGGAGGAAAAGAACGGCCTGATCACCTATCGTTGCGGCACCTGCGCAGTGGCCGAGGCGGAGCTGGCGGACACGATCAGCTTTAGCAAGCCTGAGGACCGGCTGCTGGCCGGGCAGGTGGACGACCTGCGTGTGTTTGACCTGCGCATCGACGCGCTGCAACGCCGCGCGGCCATTCAGCAGTCGCCGGTGCGCGGTTTTGTCGGCGGTCGCGTGGACCTGCTGCCGCACCAGATGTTCATCGCCAATGAAGTCAGCTCGCGCCTGCTGCCGCGCGTGCTGCTGGCGGACGAGGTGGGCCTGGGCAAGACCATCGAGGCCGGGCTGATCCTGCACCGCCTGCACAACACCGGCCGTGCCGGCCGCATTCTCATTTTGATGCCGGAGCCGCTGATCCACCAGTGGTTCGTGGAAATGCTGCGCCGCTTCAGCCTGCTTTTCAGCCTGTATGACGATGAGCGCTGCGAGGCCATCGAAAGCAACGAGGACAACGCGAACCCCTTCCTGGAAAGCCAGCTCGTGCTGTGCAGCATCGGCTTCCTCGCCGGCAACGCCGAGCGCGCCGAGCAGGCCATGGCCGCCGGCTGGGACCTGCTCATTGTGGACGAAGCTCACCATCTGGAATGGACGCCCACGATGGCGAGCCCGCAGTACCAGCTCGTGGAATCGCTCGCCGCCCGCACGCCCGGTCTGCTGCTGCTCACCGCCACCCCGCAGCAGCTCGGACCCGAAGGCCACTTCGCGCGCCTGCGCCTGCTCGACCCGGACCGCTACTCCGATCTGGCGAAGTTCCTCGAAGAAGCCGAGCACTACGAAGAGGTCGCCCACGCCGTGGACCGCCTGCTGGAAGGCAAGACGCTGACCAAGCAGGACCAGACGCTGTTCTCCAAGAAGTCGCCGCGCATCGCCCAGCACTACAAGGAACTGCAGGGCGGCAACGAGGAGTCGCGCGCCGCCCTGGTGGGCGAGCTGCTCGACGAATTCGGCACGGGCCGCGTGATGTTCCGCAACACCCGCGCCGCCCTCACTGGCTTCCCTGAACGCAAGGCCCTGCTCACACCCCTGAAGCCGGCCGCCGAAGCGGAGCCGGTGGACGTCAAGATCAAGTGGCTGGCCCAGTTGCTCAAGGACCTGGGCGAGGCCAAGGTGCTGCTCATCTGCCGCACCCGCGAGCTTGCCATCAGCATTCACGAAAAGCTGCTGCACGAGATCGCCGTCAGCAGCGGCGTGTTTCACGAGGGCATGCTGCTCATGCAGCGCGACCGCGCCGCCGCGCACTTCGCGGATGAAGAGGGCGCGCGCATCCTGATCTGCTCGGAAATCGGCAGCGAGGGGCGCAACTTCCAGTTCGCCCACCACCTGGTGCTGTTCGATCTGCGTGCGGAGCCGGAGCTGCTGGAGCAGCGCATCGGCCGCCTGGACCGCATCGGCCAGAAGGAGACCATTCAAATCCACGTGCCCTACATCGAAGGCGGCGAGGGCGAGGTTCTTGCCCGCTGGTACCACGAGGGGCTTGGCGCGCTGGAAAGCAACATCCACGGCGCCACGGAAGTGCATTTGCTTGTTAAAAAGGAGCTGGACGCGCTGATGGCGAAGTTCGACAAGCGCAAGCTCACCGCCTGCCTCAAGAAGACCAAGGAGCAGCGCGCACTGGTGACGAAGAAGCTGGAGCGCGGCCACGACCGCCTGCTGGAGCTCAACTCCTGCAAGCCGGAAATGGCAGCCGCCATCATCGATCAGGTTCATGCCGCCGATGACGATGTGGACTTCGAAGCCTTCTTCATCCGCCTGCTCGACCACCTGGGCATGGCCATTGAGGAGATGACCGCCCGCACCTACTTCCTGCGCCCGGACAGCCTCAAGACCGACGCCTTCCCCTCCATCCCGGCGGACGGCACCACCGTGACCTTTGACCGCATCCGCGCCCTCTCACGCGAGAACGTGAGCTTCCTCACCTGGGATCACCCCATCGTGCGCGGCGCGCTCGACGCCCTGCTGGGCGGCGAGGACGGCAACTCCACCTCCGTTGTCTGGAAGGAAAGCGGCAAGGAAGGCATCCTTCTGGAGCTTCACTACGTGGTCGAATGCATCGCGCCCGCCGGATTGCAGATCGAGCGCTTCCTGCCGCCCAAGGTCGTGCGCATTGTCATTGACCATGCCCTCACTGATTTCACCGAAGACTCCGAGTACCGTGACGCCCGCCCCAAGAAAGGCGACGCCACCCGCCTGCTGGAAAAGCCGGTGATGCGCAAGAAGCTCATGCCTTCCATGCTCAAGCAGGGCGAGGCCTTCGCCAACGAGCGCAACGAGGCCATCAAGGCCGCCGCCGCCGGGCGTGTGGAGGAGCAGCTCAACGCCGAGATCGAGCGCCTGGAAGACCTGGGCAAGATCAACAACCACGTCCGGGTCGAAGAGATCGACGCCCTGAAGAAGCAAAAGCAGGAGATGCTCGCCGCCATCGCAGGCGCGCGCGTGCGGCTCGACTCGCTCAAGCTGGTGATGAGGATGGTTTAAGCCGGGCCGGCTTGCGAAGCCGTCGTTTGCTTCTGGTGCTCCGATGGGGCACGGGAGCTTGGGCCGTAGGTTTCGGCGATGCGTTCGGGGGTGAAGGCTTCCTTCACGCTGCCGAAGGCCACCTGCTGGCATTTGATCAGAAGCACGTCATCGAAGATCTTTGACACGGTGGCCAGGTCGTGATGGCCGGCGATGAGCAGGCGGCCTTCGCGGGTGAGCTCGTGAAAGAGCTGCTCCAGGTTTTCCTGGGCGGGGCGGTCGAGGCCCGTGAAGGGCTCGTCGAGCAGCAGCACGTGGGCTTCCTGGGCCAGGGCGCGGGCGATGAAGGTGCGCTGCTGCTGGCCGCCGCTGAGGGCGCTGATCTGGCGGTGCTGCAGGTCCTGCAAACGCATGGCGGTGAGGGCGCGCTCAACGATGTCGGCATCGTGCTGGCGGTAGGTTTTCCACCAGCCCAGGTTCGGATAGCGGCCCATTTCGACGAGGCCGCGCACGGTGATGGGGAACTTCCAGTCCACATCGCCGCGCTGGGGCAGGTAGGCGATTTCGTGGCTGCTGTGGGTGAGGGGATGGCCGCGCCAGCGGATCATGCCGGCGTCCGGCTTGATCAGGCCCGCGAGGGACTTGAGCAGGGTGCTCTTGCCCGCGCCGTTGGGGCCTATGAGCCCGATGCTTCGCCCGCATTCGGTGGTGAAGTCGATGCCGCTCAAGGCCAGCACCTCGCGATAGCTCACGCTGAGATGCGACACCTCCAGGCGGTGGTGGCGCACATGCTCCTGCCCGCCGCCCCAGCACAGGTGCTCGGGGTCCTGGTGCTGATGCTGGGGGACATCGGTGCGGGGCAGCGCGGTCATGGCTTCCAGGCAAAGGCAAGGGTGTCGTCAATCCGGCCGTCAATGCTCCAGAGCGTCTGGCTTTGCGTGTCGAGCGCATCGGGCTCCACCTCCAGGGTCAGGGCTGTGTCCGGCGTGCCTGCGGGCCAGGTGGCGTGCAGGGAAAACTCAATTCCTTCCGCGGGAATGGCGATGGTGGTGCGGATTTCCAGCGGCGAGGCACCGGTATTCGGCTGCGGCAGGAGTTCCTTGCCGCCCAGCTTGAGGCTGAGGCTGGCGGGATTGTGAGCATGGCGCACGCGGATCAGCACCGCACGGGTCGCGGCGGCTTCCGCAGCAGGCGCGGGCCTGCCCGCCAGCGCTGCCGGCCGGGCGCTGGTGAGCTGCACCAGCGGCACGGCCAGGGCAAAGAAGCCGAGGAGCAGAATGGCGAGTTGAAGGGGTGGGGAGCCGCGCATGGGAACTGGCTGAGTGTTAAGTGGGAAGCGCCCGGTGGGAAGTGCGAAGTGATGGCAGTTGTCCTTCAACTGGCCGCCAGGGCCTCCACCGCCTCCTTGAGGCTCGGATAATCGAATTGAAAGCCATAAGCCAGGGCCGCGTCGGGAGTGGCGTGCTGGCCGCCCAGCAGCATTCCCGCCATCTCGCCGAGGAGCCCTTTGAGTGCAAAGGCCGGCACATGCAGCACCGCCGGGCGGTGCAGGACCCCGGCCAGGGTGCGGGTGAAGTCGGCGTTGGTCACGGCTCCCGGAGCCACCAAGTTGAGCGGGCCGCTCAGGTTTGGCTGCTCCGCCGCCCACAGAATCATGCGCACCTCGTCCTGAAGATGGATCCAGGGCACCCACTGGCTGCCGTTGCCCAGCCTGCCCCCGGCAAAGGCGGAAAATGCATTGCGCATCAGGGGGAACGCCCCGCCCTCGGCGGCGAGCACCATGCCGGTGCGCAGGAGCACGACCCGGATGCCAAGCTGTTCGGCACGGCGTGCCGCCGCCTCCCAGCCAGCGCACACTTCCGCGAGAAAACCCTGGCCGGGCGGGGACGATTCGCGCAGCCATTCATCCCCCCGGTCGCCGTAGTACCCCAAGGCGGAGCCACATAGCAGGGCCGCCGGGCGGGGTGAGGCGGCGGCCAGGCAGCGTGCCACCCGCTGGGTGAAGTCCACACGGCTGTCGCGAATGCGCTGTTTCCGCGCCTCGGTCCACCACCCCAGGACGGATTCGCCCGCGAGATGCACCAGCACATCCAGCCCCGTGGCATCGATCGGCAGCGGCGCGCCGGCATCCACCGGGCGCACCTCCTTCGCCCAGGGCAGTTGAGCCCTGGCAGGATCGCGGGTGAAGGCGACCACGTCGTGCCCGTGCGCAAGCGCCAGGCTGCCCAGCGCCCTGCCAATGAGGCCGGTGGCCCCTGTGATGCCGATTTGCATGAATGTTTGAGTGCCGGATGTAAACTGCCGGGCAACCACTATAGCAGCACTCATGCAGGCTGGTAAAACGCTTCTCATCTTTGGCTTCATCCTCATGCTCGCCGGCGCCCTCTTCACCTGGGCGCCCTGGGCGCTGAACTGGTTCGGCCGGCTGCCGGGCGACATTCGCATCGAGCGCGAGGGTTTTCGCCTCTACATGCCCGTCACTTCCATGATCATCGCCAGCCTGGCGCTGTCGCTGCTTATGCGGCTGTTTGTACGGGGATGAACAAGGGGGCTTGACCTGGATTACGGTTTTGCGCTATCACAGGCCGATGAAACTCACCGCCCTCGTCGTTGTGATGTGCACTTGTTTCGGCTTCGCCTGGCTGCGCGGTGAGACGGAGGATGGAAAGCCCTCCCCTGCTTCCGCCGATGTGCAGGTGGGTGGCAAGACCCTGCTCTTCCCTGCGCCGGAGGGGTTTGTCCGATGCGATGGAGTCAGGCCGGACTGGGATCAAGCCACCGTCTCCGTGCTTCCCGCCACGAACCGCCGGTTGATCATGTTCTCCACGCCGTCCGATCTGGCCATCCTCAAAGGAGGCGGGGCGCCTGCCCTGGCGAGGAACTTCAACAGCCAGATCGTGCGCAGCATCGAGACCCGCGATGTTGGCGAAAGGGAGTTCGACAGCACGCGCTCCAGCATGAAGGCCGGCCTGGAGGACATGCGCAGCAAGCTGCAGGCGGAAATGGACAAGCTCGCGAGCCAGGGCAACAAGACCATTCATGACTTGTATGGCGCGGATGCCGCCCTTCGTCTCAGCGACGCCGCCGTTCTCGGTTTCTTTGAGGACAAGCCCACCTCGCTGGGCTTCACCATGGCCCTGCGGGTTCACACCTCAGGAGCGGACGCATCGCAAAACAAGAAAAGTGTCGTCGCCGCCATTCTGACTCCGGTCAACGGTCGCGTGATCAACCTGTACGCGACCTCTGACTACCAGACGGAGGCTGACCGCCAGTGGGCGGAAAAATCCGTGGCCGCCTGGCGCGATGCGATCGTCGCCGCCAACCCGCGGATGGCGGGTTCCGTTTTCGACCGCTACAGCTACATTTTCAAGGGCGTGGGTCCGGCGGCCCTCACCGGGGCCATCGTAGGCGGGGCCATAGGGCTTCTTGGCTGGCTGATGCGCAAGCGCAGGGCTTAGCCGCGCCCCGGTCACCCTCTTTCCAACTGACTGGGGCGGCGAGTTTCGACTGTTTTCCATTTGCCCCGCCACAAACCGGGGGCAGGTTCAGGCCATGAGGCTGTATCTTGTTCTTGCGCTGGTCGCCACTCAATCGCTGCATGCGGACTGGGTCATCGTTCAAAAAAGCGTTGCCGATGACAAGCATCTGACGATCACGACCAAGATGAAGGACAACATGATCCGCAGCGACGTCGGGGATCAGATGACCGCGATGATCAACCGCAGTGACGGCATGATGCAGATTTACATGCATAGCAGAAAAACCTCGATGCGTGTCGATTCTGCCGCCATCAAGGGCGCGAGCGCCCTGGCGGGGAAGTTCCTTGGCGGCGGGGACGACAGCCAGCCCGCCAAGCCCAAGGCCACAGGTGAAAAGGTCAAAGTAGGGGACTGGGACACCGAGGTCTATACCTGGCAGGGCAAAATAGGCTCCGGCAAGTTCTACGTCGCCAAAGACTTCCCAAAATTTGCCGAGCTGAATGCGGTGATGGACAAGACCAGCAAGTCGATAAGCAACCCCGTGGGCGGGATGTTTCCCAGTTTTGCTGAATTTCCGGGCATGGTGGTGAAGTCGGAGACGACCATCATGGGCAGAACCAAAGTGACCGAACTCGTGTCCGCCAAGGAAGAGCCTGTGAGCGCGGATGATTTCAAGCCTCTTGAAGGCTACACCGAAATGACGATGCCGTCCTTCCCTGGGGGCACCCGCCCGCCCAAACCCTAGTGAGGGATTCAGCACCCACGCCATGACCGGAGACACTTGGTCCGCCGTGGACCGCTACATCACGGATCTTCTCGTCCCGTCCGATCCGCTGCTTGACGGTGCGATTGAAGCCAGCGCGGCAGCCGGGCTCCCGGAAATCCAGGTGCCGCCGAACCAGGGCAAATTGCTGGAACTGCTGGCGCGCATGCATGGCGCCCGCAACATTTTGGAACTGGGGACGCTGGGCGGCTACAGCACGCTGTGGCTCGCGCGCGCTCTGCCTCCCGGCGGCCGTCTCATCACGCTGGAAGCCGATCCCAAACATGCCGAAGTGGCCCGCGCCACCTTTGCCCGTGCCGGGCTCGATGGCACCGTTGATCTGCGCCTCGGACCGGCTTTGGAAACACTGCCTCTGCTCTATGCGGAGGGGCGTGGACCGTTCGACCTGATCTTCCTCGACGCCGACAAGGAGAACTACCCGAACTACCTGCCCTGGCTGCTGAAGCTGTCCCGCAAAGGCACGGTGATCGTGGCCGACAACGTCGTTCGCAACGGCTTGGTGATCGACCCCGGGTGCACCGATCCCCGGGTGCAAGGCGTGCGCCGCTTCAATGAACTGCTCGCCGCCGAACAGCGCCTGAGCGCCACCGCCATCCAGACCGTGGGCAGCAAGGGCTATGATGGCTTTGCCCTGGTGCTGGTCACTGCGGATGCTTAGCCACTCCTTTTCCTCACGGCTTGACGGGAGAGCTCCGGCGGCGACTTTGCCACCCCATCTCTCATGCCCGCCGAACCCGCGCCCAAACTTCTTTACTGCCGCTGTGCCTATGCCCAAGTCGTTCCCCAGGGGGTGAAGGATGCCGTGCTGCAAAAGCTTTGCGATTCCGGTGCGAGCTTCGAATCCGTCGCCGACCTGTGCGAGATGGCCGCGCACCGCGACCCGCGCCTGAAGGCCTTCGCCAGCAGCGCCCCGCTGCGCATTGCCGCTTGCTTCCCCCGCGTGGTCAAAGGCCTGTTCACCCAGTGCGGCTCGCCGCTGCCCGAAGAAGGCGCCGAGGTGCTCAACATGCGCACCCAGGCGGCGGATGAAATTGCCGAGCAGATGCTGCGCGAATCGTAATTTCCCAAGCGTTCTCTCACCATGATCACCCACACCCACCGCCCCCTCCGCGTCGTCCTGTACGAAGGCCACGGCTCCATCCCCCTGCCGGCCGAGGCTCGGGCGAAAGTGATGTCGGCCCTGCTGGACAAAGGCTACGCCGTGACGCGGACCACCACCCAGGGCAGCAACGCCTTCCCGCACGACGACCACAGCATGCTGGTGCTGGGCCTTTTCCCAGAGCAGCGCGCTCCGCAGCTTGAAGACCTGGCGGGACAGGTCGCCATTGAGGCGCGCGACATCACCGGCCTGGATGAGCTGGCGGTGCTTGCCCTTGTGGAAAAGTCGCGCGGCGGCCGCACCATGAACCAGCCCGGCGTTTGGAAACCCTGGTTCCCCGTCATTGATTACTCGCGTTGCACCAACTTCATGCAGTGCCTGAGTTTCAGCCTGTTCGACGTGTATGGCGTGAGCAAGGAGAACAAGATCCAGGTGCAGAACAACGACAACTGCAAGACCAACTGCCCCGCCTGCTCCCGCGTGTGCCCGGAGGTCGCGATCATGTTCCCCAAGTACCAGCAGGGGCCGATCAATGGCGACGTCATCAACGAGGCCGACCTGGGCCGCGAGAAGATGAAGGTGGACATTTCCTCCCTCCTCGGCGGCGACATCTATGCCGCCCTGAAGAACCGCAGCGAGGCCGCCAAGAGCCGCTTCAGCAAGGAGCGCAGCCCGGACAAGGCGCTGGATGAGCGCAAGAAGTGCCTCACCAAAATGGTCACCGACGGCTTCATCCCCGCCGAAGTCCTCGCCGCCCTGCCTTCGCCCGACGAAATCATGCGCAAGGCCGAGGAGGCCAAGCTCAAAGCCCAGGCGGCCCTGGACGCCAATGCGGCGCTGGCGTGACTCCATGCCGGGAGAGGCCGGGCTGGAGTGAAGACTTCACTCCAACTTACCCGCTCTGGAGCCTCACGTTGGAGTGAAGCGTTTACGCGATCACCCTTGAGCGGCTGCGGATGAGGCCGCCGCTCGCCCTGCCTCCGAGGTGATCGGCTGAGAGCCTTGACTCTCCAACTGATGCTGCCACCGCCTGCGGCCACGACAATGGTGATGGCCACGTTGCCGGTTGCCTGGGCATCCCCGGTTGTGTAAACTCCACTCATGATCGCCGACCTGGATGCAAATCCTGAGGACCCACACTTGTTCGAAGGTGTGAGCAGCCCTGACGTGTCGCACCTGATCACGGAGGACGATACTCCTGTGGACAGTCTGTTCTCTGAGATGCAGATGCGTCTGCTCGTGGAATCCCTCTACACTTCGTGGCAACCCGGCGTCCCTTTCGTCGCAATGGCCAATGTCGGCGTCTTTGTCGCGCCCAACCGGCCGCCCGTGGTGCCGGATGTGCTGGTGACCACGGAGGTGTCCCGGCCTGCCAATCTCATGCAGAAGGAGCACCGCTCCTACTTCACCTGGCTCTTCGATGGCAAGTCGCCGGATATTGTGATCGAGGTGGTGTCCAATCGCATCGGCGGCGAACTCACCCGGAAAATGCGCGAGTACGCCCACATTCGCACCCCGTGGTATGCCATCTTCGATCCAGCCCGCCTCATCCAGAATGATCCGCTGGTGATCTACAGCCTCGACAAGGGCGAGTATCATCGCAGCTCTGATCCCGCCCTGCCGTTCGGTCTGCAATTTCGTCTCTGGGAGGGCAAGTACGAAGGCCAGCACGAAACCTGGCTGCGCTGGGCAGACGCCGAAGGAAAGCTGCTGCTCTCGGGTGCTGAGAGCGCCAGGCTTGCAGAGCAAAAAGCCAGGTCCACTGAGGAAAAAGCCAAGGCCCTCGCTGCCAAACTTCGCGAGCTGGGCGTGGACCCGGACAGCCTGGGCTGACAGGCCTGGGCGCGCGTTCTCACGCAACATTCGCCCCCTGCCTTCGTTCATGGCATCTCTCATGAGACTGCCCGCCACCCTTCTTTTCGTCACCGCGCTTGCCAGCATGGCCAGGGCCGAGCTTCCCACTCCGGAGGCCCTGGAGCTGGCGATGCTCGGCAACATCAAGGAGCATGGGTTCAATCCTGATCCCCGCATCAATGAAGGGCTCGGCGGCCTGTGGATCAACTGGCGCACCGGCCCCCGGCCTCTGCTGGTGAACTTCAACGGCTCCGGCGAGCCGGACGGCGCAAAGGTTGATCCGCCCCGGCACGATGACCTCACCGATCTGCGCTACCTGCACAACCTCTTCAACTGGAAGCATCAGCATCCTGCGGACACAAGCTTCGATGATGAGATCAAGCGCTACGACGCCATCGTCAAGCATGAGCTGCGCAACGCCCGCAACGAGCGCGGCTGGATCTATGACGAACTGATACACATGGCCCGCCTGTCCGGCGACGCCTTTTTCCGTGACACAGCCCGGCGGCAGGCGGAGTACTTCGCCACCAAGCAGTACCGCGAGGATGTGGGCTGCGTCTTCAAGACCAGCAAGGACGACAAGGCCGGCCACTACCGCGTGGATCTCGCGCTGGAGATCGGCTGCGCCCTGGTGCAGGCGGGCTGGGAGTTCCAGCAGCCCGACTGGTCGGCCAAGGGCGGGCGCATCGTCAGCTTCGTCTATGACCACGCCTACCTGGCCGAACACCACCTTTTCCTGGCGCAAATGGCCGGGGTGCTTCTTCCCGATGGAACGGCCAATCCGAACGAGCCCATCTACCGCGCCAAGGTCAAGCATTACCTGACCAATGGTGGCAACGTCCGTTTCGGCGGTGTGGGGCAGACTGCCCTGTCGCTGCTGCATTGCTACATTGTCACCAAAGATCCTGTGTGGCTGGATCGCGCCAACGACCTGCTGGAGCCGCTCACTGCGGACAAAAACTCGCTGGGTCTGTGGGACAAGGAACACGGCGGCTACTTCACCGGCGTGGAATTCAGCGGCCCCGATTTCCAAAAACCCGGCAAGCCCAGGCTGCTCGACAAGAGCAAGGAATGCGGCCGCCAGTTCCACATGCTGCAGGCCTTTCACGTGGCCAGTCAATTCACCGGCGGCAAGTACCGGCCCATGGTCGATGCCATGCGCCGGGTTCTTCTCGAGAAGGCATGGTTCGCCCCCGGCCAGGGCGTGTTCTATGAGTGCGAGCCGGACTGGTCGCCCCGCAAAGCCAAGTCCGGCGCTGTGTGCGACTGGGTCACCACGGAGGCCATGGGCTGCTCGATGATGGCGCTGTTTGCCCTGACCGATCCCGATCCGTGGTGAGGGAAGCCAATGCAGGCGCTGGCCTTTCGCGCAGGGCCTGTACGGCAAGTGTGTTGAATGAGGTGCCATCCTCCTTATCGGGCCAGCTTTCGAGCCGGAGGTTTGGGGGAGATGAGCCGGTGACTGCTATCGCCCGGCGCAAGGTAGGGCGCGTTGTCCCAACGCGCCGTTATTGCAGGCCGAAGGGCTTCGTTCGTCCCCTGCCTGCCTTCATCGATTCCTGCCCGCCAACGGAATCAGGGGTGCAAAGCGAACAGTATTGGGAGGGACGCCGTCGCTCCTTGGATCATGGGTGGCCCGCTGTCGTGGGGCTGCTGTCCATTCGTCAAGCGATCGTTTGCACCGCTTGTTGTGCCTGCTTCAGCGCGGCTCAGGTCAGGAGAGCTGGGGCCCTCAGCGCTCTGCACTTTGCGCCCAGCGCCGCTCACTTCCGCGCCAGCACGATGCGGAAGCCGATGGTGTTGCGCTTGGTGTCGGCGGGCACGGGGGTACGGGTGGAGGAGAGCGCCTCTTCCGGGGCGTAGGTGCGCCAGTTGCCACCGCGCACGGTGGCGAGGGGTGGGGTGCCGTTGGCCGGGGGCTTTTCGAAGTCGGTCTCCACCCATTCGCTGACGTTGCCGCCGAGGCCGCACAGGCCGCGGTCATTGGGGGGAAGGGAGGCGACGGGGGCGGTGAAGGGGGCGGAATCGGAGAAGCCGGCGATGACGTTGTCGAGCCCGGCCTTCTTGGCGGCCTGCATGTCGGCCAGGTTGTCCACGCGGTCCGGGGGCGGCCATTGGAAGCCCCAGGGGTAGATGCCGCGGATGCGACCGCTGCGCTCCTGGGGGGTGGCGCCGCGCTCCAGGGGCAGGCCCACGGCGCGGCTCCATTCCTCGTCGGTGGGCAGGCGGTAGAAGTCATCCGGGCCGATGAGCTTGGTGTCCTGCTCCTTCTTGGTGAGCCAGACGCAGAAGTTGCGTGCATCCTCGCGGTTGACGCTGATGATGGGCTGGGTGCCGTTCTTGCCGGTGTCCTCCAGCGGCGCCGGGATCTTGCTGCCGGTGGCCCTGCAGTACTCGATATAGTCGCGGCGGCGCGTCTCCCAAACGGCCATGAGGATCTCGCCCAGGGGCATGAAGTGCATGCCCTGGGAGTTGCGCCACTCGCGGCCGTAGGTGACGCCGCGCCGCACCTCCATGTCGGCATACAGATCCAAAATTTCGCCTTCCTTCACCTCGCCATCCACGACCAGATCGGTGAATTCGTCCTTGCGCAGTTCGAACTCCACGGGGCCGCTGCGCACGCGGGGGATCTCCAGCGGGGTGTCGCCAAGCAGTTCATCGTGCTGGAACACATGCACGCCGGCAGGCTGGGTCTTGAGCGAGACGGAGCCGTAGGTCTGGCGGGCCACGCGCAGGTTGAAGGCCTGCCAGTCCTTGTCGTCCCCGGCGTCCTTGTCATTGCTGCTGGTGGTGTCCGAGGTGTCGTCGCTGCCTGCCTTGGTTTCGACGAAGTAGAAGGGCTCGATCTCGTAGTGGTGCTCCTGGCTGAGCCAGCCGTCCTTGCGGTCGCGCTCGGTGAGCCAGTAGCGGAAGGCCTCGGCATCCTTGGGCGGCACGACGACGATGTAGGCGGGGTTCTTGTTCTTGGTGGTCTGGAACGGCACGACCTTGCCCTCAAACGGGCGGCCGGCCTCCTCCACGAACTTGCGGAAGTACTGCATCTCCACCGGCTGCGGGGTGAGGTGGGCGCCCTGGCGGGGGATGAAGGTCATGCCCAGGCTGTTGGTCCAGCGCTCGCCCTGCTGCGGCAGGCGCGAGCGCTCCAGCTTGACGGAGAGCTCCACGGGCTTGCCGGGCTGCGAGGTGTGCTCCAGCTCGTAGTGCTTGTAGCCGGGCAGGCGGAGCTGGTAGATGGTGGGCACACCGTCCAGCGGGTTGAGCTCCAGCGGGGTTTCGCCGAGCATCTCCTCGCCGGCGTACACCTGCGCATGGTCCGGCTTGCTGCGCAGGGTGAGCAGGGGTTTGGCCTGGTGCTCCATGGCCAGCACGCCGTCCTGGCGGCGCTCGTGGGAGATCCACATGCCGATGGCGACGAACAGCAGGGCGGCTGCGGCGCCGCCGATGAAGAGGAGGCGGCGGCGTTGCGAGGGCAGGGGCTTGCCGCGCAGCGCGAGCGACATCTCCATGGCGTTCTCGAAGCGCTGCCCGGCCTTGGTGGCGCAGGCGGTGCAGACCACGTCCTGAAGGCGGCGCCAGACCTTCAAGTCCGCGCCGGTTTCGCGATACGAAGGCAGGTCCGGGAAATCGAGCCGGTCCTTGCCGGTGCTGGCTTCGTAGAGGACCATGCCCAGGCTGAAGATGTCCGAGGCGGCTGAGCCGGGGCCCTCAGGCGCGACGAAGCCCTCGGTGCCGACGAAGGTGCGCTGGCCCAGCAGGGTGACCAGGCCGATGTCGGCCAGCGCGCACTGGCCGTTGATGTAGATCAGGTTGGAGGGCTTGATGTCGCGGTGGATGAGCTTGTTGCGGTGCAGGTAGTGCAGCCCTTCAGCCACGCTGGCGCCATCGTTCACGCACTGCTCGGCGCTCAGGCGCTTGTCGCGCCGCATCTGCGCCCCGAGCGTGTGGGGGCGGTAGCTGTCGGCATTGATTTCGCGGCCCTTGTCGAGGTCGTCCGCCAGCTCCATGACGTAGTAGTAGAAGCCCTCCGTGTCGCTGCGGCCCACCTGCAGGATGGGCACCAGGCCGGCGTGCTTGCGCGACACGGGCTCGTAGTACTTGAGCGCCTCGAACTCGCGCTCGAACCCTTCCGGGTGGTCGTAATCAGCACGCCAGACCACCTTCACCGCGCGCAGGGCGCCGGTGGCGCTGCGGGCCATCCACACCTCGCCAAACGCGCCGCGACCGATCATGCGAATCGTCTCATGATCGCGGATGGCCGGGGCCGGGCGGGTGGTTGCGGGGGGGGGGGCCACGAGGGGAAAAGGCGGGGTCAGGGGTCGTGAATTGGAAGTCAGGGAGCCGGTTCAAGGATGCTTGCCACTTAACACCTCACCCGAGGCTTGGTTGCCTCTTTTGCTCCATCATCCCTTCTGCGGCGGGTCAAAGGTCAGGAAGCTCCTCCCTGTTTGTTTGCCGGTCGCCGGGTCCAGCGTGTCCACCCGGATTTCCTTGGGGACGTAGGAATCGCCGACCTTCTGGAAGGTGCGCATGTCGAAAATTTTGATCTTGTTGCCCTTCTTGTCCCAGCCTTCCATCTTGGCCATGCCGCCGCTGCCCTGGTGCACCCAGATGTCCACGGTGCCGTAGGGGCCCTTGCCGTCCGGGGTGGTCACACGCACCTTCCAGGCCTTCTGGCCGGTGAAGGTGCCGAGGCTTTCCTCGCCCAGCACCTTGCCGTTGGGCCAGTAGAGGAAGCGCATGGAAAGGTCCTCGTAGGTCAGGTCAAACCCGCGAACCCGCTGGCTGTACATCGCGATGGGCACCTCCACCGCGCCGCCGGGCTTCACGTCGCGCAGAGTGGCGGGCGTGGTGGTGAGGTCCAGGTTGACGATCTGTGGCGGATGGGCGAACCGGAAGCGGATGTTCTCCTGCGACATGTTCAAGTCGAAGGGGTCCGACCTGCCGGTTTCATCCTCGCGCAGACGACCGGTGAGCCGGTAGTCCTTGAGCGTGTAGCTCAGGCGCACCAGGTTCAGCAGGTAGTCCGCCGTGGGCAGGGCCCGCTGCTCTTCCGCGTGGGCGGCGGCGGGGGCGAGGCAAATGCTGGCGGCGAGGGCAAGAAAAACAGAGCGGGTCATGGTGGAAGAAGTTACGATTGAGCTCATCGGCCAGACTTTGACAGGTGCTGGCCGCCCGTATTTGGTGAATGGTGAGGCAAATTGTCTTCGCCCGCAAGGTTTGTCATGGATCGTCAGCGCTTTCTCCTCCCCGCCCTCGCCCTCATCACCGTGTGGCGCATGGCGCTGCTGCCGACGCTGCAACTGAGCCCTGACGAGGCGCTGGCGGTGCTCTACGGCCATCATCCCGAGTCCTGGCACCTGGAAATGGGGCCGCTGGTGCCTTGGCTGGTGCGGCTGGGGGGAGCGCTGGCCGGCGCGGGTGAATTTGGTGTGCGCTTCTTTGCGCCGCTGTGCGCGTTTTCGGTCACCGTCTGCCTGTGGCGGCTGTGCCGGGGGCTGTTCGATGCCACCACGGCGGCCTGGGCGGTGGTGCTGCTGCAGGTGCTGCCGGGGTTCAACCTGGCGGCGGTGACGATGACCAGCAGCATCGTGGGGCTGGCGGCGGTGATGGGCCTGGTGCTGGCGCTGCGCATCGCCCTGCACCGCCCCTCGCCCTGGCACCCGGCCTGGTGGATCGCCGCGCTGTGCCTGCTCCTGGCGATGCTGGCGGACTGGCGCAACGGCCTCGCCTACGGTTGCTGCCTTCTCGCCCTGGCCTTGCCGCGCCGGCGGCGGCATCACCTGCTCTCGCCCGGCTTTGGCCTGCTCACGGCGGCCTTCCTCATCGCCGCAGCGTGGTTCCTGCGCTGGAACCTGCTCCACGGCTGGCCGGTGCTGGAGACGGGGGAGGCCCGCCCCTTGCTGACGGTGCTGCCCAGCGTGCTGCGCTGGTCGCTCATGGCCTCGCCTTTGCTGCTCACCCTGCTGGTATGGGCGGTGGAGCGTACCTGGCGGCGCGAATCGCACGTGCCGGATGTGTTCTTCGTGATCGCCTTTGCTCTGCCGTACGCCGTGCTGGATTTCGCCTGGGGGCCGATGGAACGCTGGCCGCACGCCGGTTTCCCGCTCTGGATGGTGCTGGGCATGGCGCTGCTGGCCCACCACAGCTTGAAATCGCTGCAACTGCCCACGCGAAGCAAGGTCATCCTGCGCACCACCGCCGCGGTCACCGGCGCGCTGCTGAGCATGGTGATCCTGCGCACCGACATGCTGCGCAGCCTGGGCATTCCCTGGCCGATGCAGCGGCAGCCCCAGGCAAGTCGCCTGTGGCAGCAGTTCTTCAAATCCGATCCCTCCAGCGACATGCAGGGCTGGCGCGAGGGCGCGAAGCTGCTGGGCGATGTGGTGACCGGGGTCAAAAACCAGGGCGGGGAGGACTGGTTCCTTCTGGCCAATGACTGGCGCATCGGCGTGCCGCTCGATTACTACCTGCCCGCCTGCCTGCCAGTGCTGCAAGGGGCGCAGATGCCCCGCGTGCAGGTGATTCAGCGCGTCGAGCGCGACAATCCGCTCTCCCTCGGACCGCGCTACGACACCATGCAGGGCGGCCAGTTCCCGTTCCGGGGCCGGAATGCCGTGTACGTAACCGATGACCCCAGGCGCCTGCGCCCGCCTGCCGAGGTGCGCAACGCCTTCGCCCGCACCGAGCTGCTCAGCCTCGTGCGCGTGATGCACGGCGGCCATGAGGTCCGCACGTTGAAAATCTTCGCTTGCCACGGCTACAAGCCCCCCGATTTGTGACCGCCTTACACCCATGCCCAGCTCCCCCGCCATCTCCGTCGTCGTGCCTCTTTACAATGAAGAGGACAACATCGTGAACCTGCAGCGGGAACTGGACCAGGCCCTCGCCGGGCTGGACTACGAGCTGGTGCTGGTGGATGACGGGTCAAGCGACGCCACCGTGTCACGGGTGCAGCCGGGCGACCGCGTGCGGCTGCTCTGCTTCGTGAAGAACGCCGGCCAGAGCGCCGCCATGCACGCCGGCATCCACGCCGCCCGCGGCGATGTGGTGGTGACCATCGACGGCGACCTGCAGAACGATCCCAAGGACATCCCCGCGCTGGTGAAAAAACTCGACGAAGGATTCGACCTCGTCTGCGGCTACCGCGCCAAGCGCAAGGACACCGCCTTCAAGCGCCTGCAGAGCCGCATCGCCAACGGCGTCCGCCGCAGCTTCATCGGTGACGGCGTGCGCGACACCGGCTGCACCCTCAAGGCCATGCGCCGCGAGTGCCGCGAGGCCCTGCTGCCCTTCAACGGCATGCACCGCTTCATCCCCGCCCTCATCGCCAGCATGGGCTACCGCGTGACCGAGGTGCCCGTGAACCACCGCCCGCGCACCGCCGGGATCAGCAAGTACGGCTTCGGCAACCGCGCCTGGCGCGCCACCATGGACATGTTCGGCGTGCGCTGGCTCAACAGCCGCCGCGTGCGCTACCAGGTGAAGTGACCGGCGGGGAGCAGGGCGCAGGGTGGATGGAGGCTCCACGACAACGAGCCGCCCACGATCCAAGGAGCGACGGCGTCCCGCTGTCGTTCGGGAACCCAGGGCTGCGAAGAAGCGAAGGGCCCGACGACAACAGGTTCGGTGTGGCTCCTGGGGTCACCCATCGACCCGTTTTTTAAATTATCGTGGTATCAGATCCTAGATTTCCGATTCTGCTTCCTCCCTGCAGCGGGACGGAGGTACTGATTGGCGGCGGCTTGTTTTCGCAATAGGCGGTGCCGTCCTCGGCGAGCGCGGGGTGATCCACGTAGCGGCCGTGAGCCGGGATGGCGATCTCCTCGAACCTGTCGCCCAGCTCGCGCAAGGCCGCCAGCATGCGCGGGCCCTGGGCGGCACGCCCGTGCCCGGTGATCACGAGCCTGGGCCCCAGCGCCGCGAGCGTGCGAACGGAGGCCCCCGCCGCGGCCCAGTCCAGGGTGAGGAACTGGGGCGGGCCGTGCATCTCCATCGCCTGCGCCACCACCGCGAAGGCGGATTCCAGGTTGGTGGTGATGAAGGCGTCTCCCGCGATCAGAGTGGCGTCCGCCTCGCGCCACAGCGAGATATGGCCGGGCGAGTGGCCGGGCGTGTGCACCCAGCGCCAGTCCGGCATTCCCGGCACGCCGCCAGTCGCAGGCAGAAGTCGCAGCCGGTCGGCCACGTTCACATGGCCGGTGGGGAACAAGGGCGACAACCAGGGCAGGAGGCCCCCGCCTACCGAGGGATCGGGGGGTGGATGGGCGGCGCGACCGTTCAAGTACGGTGTCTCCAAGGGATGGGCATGGACGGGCGCATCCCATTTTTCCGCCAGCTTTTCCAGGCAGCCGAGGTGATCAAAATGGCCGTGCGTGAGGATGATGGCGGCAGGCCGCGCGCCGTGGCCGAAGCGCTCCTCGGCCGCGCTGATGATGCGCCCGGTCATGCCCGGCACCCCCGTGTCAATGAGCACCCAGTTTCTGTCGCCGCAGTGGGGCATGCCATAAAACACCACGTTGACCATCGCCAGCCGCCGATAGGCGAGATCTGGAGCAATTTCGATGGTGCCGTCGTCCGGGTGTGGCAGTTCGGCGATGGCTTCCGCTGTGAGAGGCACTTGTTTGGACATAAGAAGCGTGGGTTAAGGATAGGAGCGGGCTGGCACGCCCGAAGCAGCGCCCGGCCCCGCTCGAACCGTGGCAACATCTTCCGCTTTGGCGCGATGAAGGGTTCCCCTGGTTGACCAGGCCTGGACCGCTCTTGGTCCGGGCGTCGCGGTTGGTTCGCCGCGTCGCTTTATGTTTTTGAAGGCGGTCATTAGGAACTCCTTTGTCATATTATATTCGTCTGGCCGCCACGACAGGGCTGTTGGGGTTAACACCCCATCCAGGGTGTAGTCCGCGAGTCCCTTCGCGGCGGTGCTGGTTCCCGAGCAAGGCTGAGCATCACGTTCCCAAGGAACACAGCCGTGAAGGGACTCGCGGACTGCTTCAACTTGCACGGAACCGTGCTTTGCCGGGGCCACCGCTAGCAAAGACCATCGTTCAGCACCAGCACCGCTTTCGACCCACCGTGGTGCCGCTCCAGAAAAGCTTGCTTCCGCCGGTGGCGTTTCGCTAGGCTGGCGCTTGCATGTGCCACGCCGCCTTCCGCCCTGTCTTCGTCCTCGCCTTTGCCCTGGCTCTGGTCGGCCCCTGCAGCGCTGCGCCGGAGAAGGCGCATCCCGATTTGAAGACGCTCGCCGGCTCGGACGCGCAGTACTACCTGTCGCTGCCCAGGGGCTGGAACGCCAGGGCCTCGTGGCCGGTCATGGTGACGATTGACGGCTCCGGGCACAACTTCCTGGGCTGCTTCAACAACTTCGTCAACGCGCGCGGCGCCCGGCCCTTCATCATCGTCACGCCGTGCGTGAGCTCCAACGGCAACGACCCGGCGGAGTTCGAGGCGGTGCTGGCCATGGTGAAGGAGGTTCAGAAGTCAGCCTCCGGGCAGGCGAAGTTCTTCATCACCGGCTTCTCTGCGGGCGGGCATCTCACGTGGCAGTTCATCTTCCTGCATCCCGAGCTGCTGGCCGGGGCCGCGCCTGCGGCAGGCAATTTCCGCTTTCGCGGCGTGGATGCCATCTCAAAGGCGCCCGAGCTCGCGCGGCTTCCCATCCACGGGTTTCAGGGCGACAAGGACGGCATCAAAGCGGCGCTGGATGAGCAGTGGGCCGATGCCGTGAAACTGGCGCGGGACAACGGCTACGAGAACGTGACGCGCACCGAGGTGCCGGGCGCGGGGCACCAGGCTTTTCCCGGCCAGGTGGTGGCGTTCTTTGCCTCGCTGCTGCGCAAGGGCAGGCCTTGATCCGCCAGGCTCCGGCCCTTGAATCAGGGCCGCTAATAGGATCGTTCCACCCGGGTTGCGGCATCGAAGGTGGGGCGGCCTAGCGCGACTTCGTCTCGCGGCGGCGCGGTCACGTCGCCGAGGTCACGGCCGTGCTGCTGCGGATCGTGGGCGCAACTGGCAAGCGAAAGCACGAGGGCCATGGCTGCGAAGGTGAGAATCAGTGTTTTCATGGGCTGCGTGTGTTGGTAGGAAGAGGGGGCTCATCGGTTGTTCCCGATGGTCCTCTCTTCTCGTCACTAGAATCATACTGCCAAATGACGGTCGTCCGCAATGGGGTGAAACCCTGATCCAGGGCCTCCCGTTGTAGCTCCGCCTCAGGGTCTCCGTCGGCTGGCGTCCGGAGGCATTTATCGCAAGCCTTGCCTTTGCAACCCTTTCGACAGCTTCCATTTTGCACTTTGCATTCTCCACTTTGCATTTTTCATTGAGCCAGTCCGCGCGCATTGCGGCTTCCTCCCCATGACCAAGACCTTTCTGGCCGTCGTCCTCGCCTTGATCGTTCTGCAGCCCGCGCGGGGCGAGGTGCCACTGGATTCGCGGGAGCAGGCCGAAAAGAAATATCCCGACCTCGCGCTGAAAAACACCGCGCTGCGAGACGCTGGCTCTCGCTGTATGGCTGCGCAAGGATCTGAACCATCTCCACCAGACATCGGTGGATATCTATGACGACCTCAAGGCGGCCAGGCTGGGAAAGCTGATCTCACGCACCCTCAGCATCGAAGATCAGCTCTATGTCGAGCGGCATTTCGTTGCCGAATACACCCTCTTTCGGAATGGCCATCATCAGTTGCGGGTCCACATGGAAGGAAAGGAAGTCCCACGAGATAGCTTCGATTGGTGAAATTCCCCGTTCAACACCTGGCCTGACCCCGCGTTCGGACACGGCCTGCGCGGGCAGCAGTGTTTTGAGTTTGCGGTCCAGGCGTTCGGCAACGGTGGTCATGGACGTCGGGTTTGGCGTCCTGCCCTATTTCACGATCACCTTGATCCAGGTGTTGCGGGTGGCTCCCCACACAGGGGTGCCCTCCCACTCCTTGCCGGCGTACTGCTGCATCAGGCCGTTGCCTTCCTGCCAGGGGTTGGCCACCTCCTGGGCGGGACGGTGGCGGAAGAAGCCTTTCTCGGTGATGAAGCGGTCCACGTCGCCGAAGGTGTCGCAGGCGCTCCAGGTGCCGGACTCCAGGTTCGACACGAAGCCGAAGTGGTTCTCCTCCATGCAGCCGGCGACGGCGAAGTAGCTCATGCCGCCCCAGCGCAGGCGGTTGTTGACGACGTTGAACACCAGCCAGTCGCCCGCGCGGACCTCCACCTCGATGCGCTCAGCCGTGGCGCCGAAGCGCTCGTTCAGGAGCTCGCGCTTCGAGTGCGGGATGAGCTGGCCGTTGTGATACGCTTCAACCACGAAGTCGTCCGCCACGGTGATCACGTAATGGGCGCGCACAGGCTTGGGGCCGGCGCTGACGGGGCCGCAAAGCAGGGCGAGGATGGCGATGACGAAAAGAGGGGCGGGGATTTTCATGGGGATTTTTGTTTGGCTGAAGAAGCAAGGGGGCCGAGCAGCCAGTCGAAGGACAGCTCTTCATTGCGCGGATAGGAGCCGCCCCAGAGCGCGGGGCGCAGGTGCGTGCGGTCGTAGTTGTGGACCGGGGCGAAGAGCCATTCGGGAAGGCCGCGATAATCCGGGTAGGCCTGCCACTGTCCATTCACCGCGACGTAGGCCGTATGAACGCCACTCGCATGGGCGGCCAGGAAGGAAGGCAGGCGAAGGGAAGAAGGAAGCGCCGGCACCGCGAAGTAGGAGCCCACATAGGCAAACGGAAGAAGAGCCAGAGCGAGGAGCACGATCTTCCTCGCGCGGTCGGAGTGGTGGAGGGTCTTCATGGTTGCTTGCCGAGGGGGGCATCGAACACGCGATGGCTGCGGGCCGCATGAGGGTAACAGAAGGAGAGACGGGATGGGAAAGTATTTTCTTGGGGCGAGGGCATTGGCTGTGGCCGGGGTTTTCGACCCCGGAGGCGTGGCGGATCTTCGCGACCAGGAGACGTTCCAAGCAGGGCCGACGAAGTCAGGCACGCGAATCAAGCCCACCAGGTCCGGCCTCATAGAGGCCAGCTACAGCGGGCCCAGGCACACTGCGCGCGCCAGACGCTATCGCTCCAAAAAACCCGCTGGCGCGATGAATGCGCCGTGATTGATTCGGGGATGTTCTCACTTGCTCAAAAAACTGCTGTCATCACCGGCGCCGGGTCCGGCATCGGCAAGGCCATTGCGCTGCTGTTCGCCCGCCAGGGCGCCCATGTGGAGGTGCTGGATGTGAACGACGCCCAGGCCTCCGGGGTGGTGAAGGAGATCGTGGACGCGGGCGGCAGCGCCGACTGGCAGCGCTGCGACGTGGGCGACCGCAAGAACGTGCAGGCGGTGATGGCGGCCATAGCCGCGCGCAGGCCCTGCATCGACATCCTGGTCAACAACGCCGGCATCGCCCACATCGGCACCGCCATCAACACCAGCGAGGAGGACATGGACCGCCTCTACCGCATCAACATCAAGGGCCTGCACCACTGCACCCAGGCCGTGCTGCCGCCCATGATCGAAAAGGGCGGGGGAGTGGTGCTCAACCTCTGCTCCATCGCCGCGATGATGGGGCTGAGCGACCGCTTCGCCTACTCCATGACCAAGGGCGCGGTGCTCATGATGACGTACTCCATCGCCAAGGATTTCATCGGCCAGGGCATCCGCTGCAACTGCATCTGCCCGGCGCGCGTGCACACGCCTTTCGTGGACGGCTTCATCGCCAAGACCTATCCGGGCCGCGAGGAGGAGATGTTCGCCCAGCTCAGCGCCGCGCAGCCCATCGGCCGCATGGCCAGGCCGGAGGAGATTGCCGCGCTGGCGCTGTACCTGTGCAGCGACGAGGCCTCCTTTGTGACCGGCAGCGCCTACCCGATTGACGGCGGCGCGGTGAACCTGCGATAACTTTCCTTTCTCCCAGCATGAACATCTCCTCACGGCCCGCCTCGAAGCAGGTGCAACTGATGGCCACCTGCCTGTGTGATGCGTTTTACGACGGTGTCGCCAAGGCCACGGTGGAAGTGCTGGAGCACCTGGGCTGCGAGGTCGAGTTCCCGGAGGACCAGACCTGCTGCGGCCAGCCCGCCTTCAACGCCGGCGACTGGCCGGCTTCGCGCCAGGTGGTGCGCCATGCCTGCCAGGTCTTCGCCGGGGACAAGCCGGTGATCATTCCCTCCGGTTCCTGCGCGGCCATGATGTTTCACGGCGCCGGGCTCGCCTTTGAGAAGGAGGCGGATCTGGGTGCCGTGGAGGCGATGGGCGGGCGCACCTGGGAGCTGGCGGATTTCATCGTCAACGGCCTGGGCGTCACTCGCTGGCCCGGCTCCTACCCGCACCGCGTGGCCTTTCACACCTCCTGCCACTCGCGCGGCACGCACAGCGGCGCCGCCGCGCTCACCCTGCTGCGCTCGATCGCCGGGTGCGAGGTGCTGGAGTTTGGCGATGCCGAGCAGTGCTGCGGCTTTGGCGGCGCGTTTTCCGTGACCTTCCCGAACATCTCCGCCGAAATGGGCCGCCTGAAGCTGGAGCACGTGATGGAGCCGAAGCCCGAATTCCTGGTGAGCGCCGACATGGGCTGCCTGCTGCACCTGGGCGGCCTGGTGAGCCGGGGCGAGAAGCCTATCCAGTGCCTGCACCTGGTGGAGGTGCTGCGCGCCGCGCTGGGCACGGCGTAGGCCAGCTTCCGCTCGTCACAGGCAGCTTTTGAACCTTCACGCGCGGAAGCGGGCACGACATGCTCCACCCCGGCCGACTGAAGTCGGTACACCAGCCGCGACCTTGAAACGAAAAGGGGGATAGAGGCCAGGAGCTTCGAAGATCTGTCCTGTCGTGAATGATGCACAGCGGCCGGTGTACAGCGTTTACGCTGCCGGGGTGGCGTTTGCTTGTGGCCCCTCGCAACCGCAAATGATCGGCAAAGCGGCTCAAGGGCAGAGGCTGGAAAGCCGCCAATCATGCACTGGGAACCGCGAACCGCGAATTACGGCCCGCAATTGGGGCTGCACTGCGCGCTCGTTGTGCCCGCTTCGGCGCGGCACGGGGTATGGACCAGACGGTGAAACCTTACTGCCCCAGCTTCTGAATGTTCCCTGCGGAGCCGTTCTGCTGCATGAGGGGCTCGGCGAGATCAAGCGGCGCGCCCTGATTGTAGGTCGGCGAGAGGTTGACGGGGGTCACACCGTGCGAATTGCGGGCGCGGGCTTCATCGGCGTAGCCGCCGCGGAAGTGCTGGCTCAGCAGCATCTCGCCCAGGCGGGCGGGCGGGGGAGTGGGGTGCTCCTGATCTTCAAAGCCAAGCTGAGGGACGATGAACATCGACTCGCGGTCTGCCATCGCCAGTGCCGGGGAGGGGGTGACAACTGCCGCAGGCTTGGCGGACTGGACTGCGACGGTTGCCTTGGTGGCGCCCTCGTGGGGCATCCACCACACCACGCCGCCCAGGGCCACCACGGCGGTGGCGGCCGCCAGACCCATGTTGGGGCTGCTGCGGCCTTCCAGGTAGGCGCTGATGCGCTCCCACAGCAGGCTCAGGGCCGACTGGCGGAGCACGTCCGCACGCTGGCGCTCGTGCAGTTGCGCCATAAAGTCTTCCATAAAACCTTCAGGAGGCAGCTCGTGCCTCTTCAACCGGATCAAGCGCTGGATGTCTTCAGGATCTGTCATGATGCTAGGGAGGTGAGTTTACCAAGCATGGGCCGGACCAATCGAATGGCCAACCCTGTTACTTAACGAAATCATCAAGGAAGTTTTGGAGCTGGCGGTGAGCGTAAAAGAGGCGGGAACGAACCGTTCCTTCAGAGACTCCAAGGATTTTACTAATTTCTGAATGTTGCAAGCCTTGAATATCATAAAGCGTCACCACGGTTCGGTGGTCTTCGGACAGCTTCATCATGGCCTCGTTCAATCTTTTTTGCAGCTCGTGCAGGTTCACGTCCTTGAGCGGGCTCGGGCCGGTGGTGAGCTTGATAAAGTCGGGGTCGTTCTGGATGCCGCTGTCCACGTCATCCATGCTGAGCTTGACGTGACGACCGCGCTTCTTGAGGAAATTCAGCGTCATGTTCACCGAGATCGAGTAGATCCAGGTGTAGAACGAGGACTTGCCCATGAAGCGCTTGATCGAGCGGTAGGCCTTGGCGAAGACATCCTGCAGCAGGTCCGCCGTGTCCTCGCGGTTGCCGGTCATGTTGTAGATGAGGCCGTAGAGCTTGGGCGTGTACTTCCGCACCAGGCTGTCGAAGGCCCGTGTGTCGCCGTTTTGGGAGCGCTCCACGAGTTCGCGGTCTTCGTCAGCACTGCTGTTTTGCACTATGTCGTTCATCCGCCGGGCCTTGGGTGCGCTGGTTGGAGCGCTCGATTCATCACCTGCGCAGAAAAACACCTGCCATGGGTCTCCACAAGCTTTTCTTCCATTACATCGTCAATACGACAGGCTGCTGCGCTCGATCCGCACCGCCACGGCGTCCGTGCCGGGCAGAATGCGCTTGCGCAAGGTGACTGAAACCGAGGCGGCGGCGAATTGTTCCAGGATCAGCGCCGCTATTTCCGCCGCCAGGGTTTCGATCAACTGCCGGGGCCGGGCCGCCGCCAGGGCCTTCACCGCCAGGGCCGCCACCTGGTAGTCGATCGTGCTGCTGATCTGGTCGTCCATCTCCTCAAATCGCAGGCGCGGGCGCATGATGAGGTCTGCGCTCAGCACCTGCCAGGCCGCCCGCTCATCCTCCGGCACGCCGATGCGCACCGGCAGATCCAGACCTTGAATGAGAATCTCGTCCATTTCGGATTGCGGATTTCGGATTGCGGATTGGAAAGCCATGCGTTGGGAAAAAGATCAGTCAGGGGGACGGAGGCCGGAGCTTAGATCCGAAATCCACAATCCGAAATCCGCAATCCGAAATGGGGCTCACTCCACGATCTGCACCTCGTCGCCCACGCCCACGATTTTGAACCAAGCCCGCGCTTTTTCTTCGGGCAGACGGATGCAGCCATGGGATTCGGGGTGGCCGGTGACGTAGCCGGCGTGCAGGCCGATGGCACCGCAGTTGAGCCGCATGAACCACGGCATGGAGGCCTTGTACAGGGTGGAGGTCCACTCGCGGTGCTTGTCGGTGACCACATAGCGACCGGGGGGCGTGCCGTAGCCTTCGCGACCGGTGGAGATGATGGTGGTGTCGATGACGATGCCGTTCTTTTCGATCCAGGCGCGCTGCTTGTGCAGATCCACGGTCACCAGCAGGTCGGGCTCGGAATCGGCAGGGCGGCCGAGCAGCACCCGCATCAGGAACAGGTACTGCTGCTCAGCGGCGAAATCGAGCGCGTAGCGGCTGTAGCGGTGGGTGCTCACATCGGGGTCCGCCTTGTGCTGCATGAGGGTGACGGCGTTTTCGACGTCGCCGCGCGCCGCGCAGGCCATCAGCGCGGTCACGCCCCGGTCCGCCCGCAGGTGGTGGCGCAGATCGTCGATGAGCACGGTCGCCACCAGGGAATCCTGGACGGGGGGATCGAACTTGGTGTTGGCATCCGCCCCGGCATCCAGCAGCGCCGCCATCACGCCGCGGTTGCGCTTCAGGGCGGCCAGCGCCACGGGCTTCTGGCCTTCGCCGCCTCGTCGCGAATAATCAGCGCCGTGTTCGAGCAGCGCCTTCACCAGCTTCTCATTGCTGGCCCACACGGCGGCGCACAGCGCGGTGTCGCCATCGGGTGCCGGTTCGTTGACGGAGTAGCCTGCGGCCAGCGCTGCCTGAAGCAGCTTTTCATCGCCGGCGATCACGGCCTGATAGACCATCGGCAGCAGCACAGGCTCGGGCAGCTCCTCGGCCAGCAGACGCTCCTCCAGCGAGCCGGTCAAAGGCAGGCCGCCCGGCTCCGGCAGCGGGGTCATGATGGGTGGCGTGGAAGGGCTGCCAGCCGGCCCCAGCTTCACCGCCATCGGCGAGGCTGGCAGCGCCTTCTGCACCACATCATGCTCCTCCGCTTGCGCCAGGGGAGCGATCAGGACGAATCCCAGCAGCCCGGCAAGGGCGGCGAGCGTTTTCAGCGAAGGGGAGGCGACGGCAGACACAGCAAGGACGCCTAGCCCAAGTGCTCACGCCGTCCAAAGATTAAATTACGAGAAATTCTAGTTTGGCTACTGGCTATTTGAAATGCGCGCGATTGAACAGGTAACGCCTGACAATCAACTTGCATTCATCTGCTACTTCGCTGCGAGTGCGGCCTTGATGGCGTTCATCACCGGCGCTGAATCGGGCTTCACGCCGGGCTCAAAGCGCTTCAGGATCTTGCCGTCGCGACCGACCAGGAACTTGCCGAAATTCCACTTCACATCGCCGGGGAAGGGCGAGGTGGGGCCGGTGAGCAGGACGTACAGCGGGTGCTTTTCCGGACCCTTGACCTTGATCTTCTCATACAGGGGGAAGCTTACGTCGTACTTGCTGGAGCAGAAGGTCTTGATTTCGTCCGGCGTGCCGGGCTCCTGGCCGCCGAAGTCGTTGCAGGGGAAGCCCACGACAGCGAGGCCGTCCTTCTCGAACTCCTTGTGCAGCGCCTCCAGCGGCTTGTACTGGGGCGTGTTGCCGCACTTGGAGGCGACGTTGACGATGAGCAGCACCTTGCCCTCGTAGGGCTTCAGGGAGGTGGCTTTGCCGTCGATGTCCTTGAGCGGCACATCGTAAATGGAGGCGGGGGTTTCAGCGGCCAGGGGCATGGCGGCGGCCAGCAGGAGCGAAAGCGAGGCGAGAAGGCGTTTCATAGGGTGAGGCTTGTGTTACGGAGCAGGGCGCTCCGGGCTTGCAAGGAAAACGCGCGGCTGCGGGGCAGGGGATCACAGGCCGTCCGGCTTGAACTCATAGATGCGCGCCTTCACCACGCCGGGCTGCTTGGTGGTGGCCAGGCGCCCGCCGGCGTCGCGCGAAATCGTCAGCCCGTACCATTCGGCCTTGAGTTTTTCGCCGTTGCGCGTGAGCACCAGGCGCGAGGGCTTGGGCTTGCTGGCGATGATGTCGCCCTGCAGCAGGGCGCCGAAGTCATAAAAGGTGAGCACGTCCTTGCTGTCGTTGGGGCGCTCGAGGACATAGGTGGACACCCCTTTGGCACCAGGGACGATCTGCACCATCACGGGCACGCGCAGTTCCTTGCCCTTGCGGTTGCGCTCGATGAACTCGGCGGGCGAGCTCAGGCCGTGGAACTGGATGGAGAAGCGCTTCTCCTTGTCCGTGCTCGACCACAGGCCGTCCATGTCCTGCCAGGGGATCTTCGGCTGGTGGAAGGTCTTCGCCACATCGTTCCACTTCACCAGGGTGTTGATCGGCGGCTCCAGGTCGTCCACCACCGCGCCGCCGCTGTTCTCGATGAAGGCGCGGATGTTTTGGAACACATTCAGCCACAGGGTCTGCGACTGCCCGGCCAGCGCCTTCTCCTCCTGGGGGGTGCCGGCCTCCGCCGCCCGCATCGCCGCACGGCAGTAGAGCACGCAGCCCTCCAGGGGCAGCGCTGTCTCCACGCCCAGCTCGCGGTTGCCGCTGTACAAATTGTTGCTGAGGCTGGCCTTGCCGCCGTGGAGGGAGGTCCAGGTGATGTGATCAGCGGTGGATTCGGCCACCAGGAAGGCCGCGTCCCTGCCGCCGCCTTCCACCTTGTAGGTCACATGCACCATGGCGCCCGCCGGGTTGGGCGAGCTCAGCGCCGCCTGGTCATCCGGTGACACCGGGCCATAATTGGCCAGCGCCGGGTCAAAGAAATCCGCCAAATGCTGGCGCACATGGGAGAGCAGCCCGCGGCTGTCCACCACCTTGCCGTTGAAGGCTGGCATCTTGGTCACCACCAGCGCGGTGGACTGCAGCAGCAGCTCGCCGCGCGAGCGTTCGATTTTCTGGATGCTCCAAGGCCCGGCTTCAGGATCGGCCTGGCGGCTCTGGATCTTGCCCTGCAAGGCCGGATCAGGCCGGAAGCTCACCAGTGAGGACCAGTCCGAAAGCGTCACCGCCCGGCCGGCGGGCGCGGTGCCGAGGGCTCCTGCGAGCAGGCCACAATGAATCAAGGTACGGACACGACAAGGGACGGAGCGATGGATCATGAGCGGAGCGAATCGGGGGACCAGGTGCGATGGGAGCTCGCGAACAGGTTCGTTTGCGGAGCGACAGGTGCGCCTCTTGGCGAGAAAATCAACTTTGAATCGAAGAAGTGAGGACACGGCGGGCCGCGCCTGGGAAAAAGGCTGGCAGGAACCCGGCCCCTGGGTTTATCACTGCGCCCTATGATTTTGCGTCTCGCCTTCCTGCTCGCGCTCAGCCTCCCCTCGCTCGCTTTTGCCGAACCCGCCGCGGCCCTCGCCGCTCCTGCTCTCTGGAACGGGTACGCCCGCGTAGATTTTGTGGTGGGCGGCCGGAAAAGCACCCTCGTCGTGCCCAAGCAGCCCGCGCCCGGCAATCCTTGGATCTGGCGCACCGAGTTCTTCGGCCATGAACCGCAGGGCGACATCGCCCTGCTCGGCAAGGGCTTTCACGTCGCCTACACGGACATGACCAACCAGTACGGCGGCCCCGTGGCCATGGCGCACATGGCCGTGTTCCACGACCAGGCCGTGAAGGACTACCACCTCGCCGCCAAGGTGGTGCTCGAAGGCTTCAGCCGCGGCGGCCTGTTCGCCTTCAACTTCGCCGCCCTGCACCCCGACCAGGTCGCCTGCCTGTATGTCGATGCCCCCGTGTGCGACTTCAAGAGCTGGCCCGCCGGCTTCGGCACCGGCAAGGGCAGCCCCGGCGACTGGGTTCGCTGCAAGGAGGTCTATGGCTTCAAGAGCGACGACGAGGCCCGCGCCTATCAGCTCAATCCCGTGGACAACCTGAAGCCCCTGGCCGCGCACAAGATCGCCATCCTCAGCATCTGCGGTGACGCCGACAAGGTGGTGCCCCTGGCCGAAAACTCCGGCCTGGTGAAGGAACGCTACGAGGCCCTCGGCGGTACGATCCAGCTCATCACCAAACCCGGCGGCGACCACCATCCCCACAGCCTCAAGGACCCGCAGCCCATCGTCGATTTCGTGGTCAAGCACGGCCTCGGCGAGGGTTGAGAAGGGCCGGGATTCGTGCCGCAGGCTCGCAGAACCGAAGCCGGTGGCGCGGTAGGACACGAACGCACCCGCCGGTTTGCCATTGCAAACAGAACCCATATGCGGAACCACCAAGATTGACCGCGAGAAGATCGCTGCCTTTTGTCGTGAGCGCGGTGCGCGATGAGCTGGTGGGGGTGGAATTACGTCGGGTGTCACGATCACTCCTTCCCCCGACCTTCATGCGCAAGCTCTGGGATTTCGTCGAAGAAGTCACTTTTCAGTCGCGTTTTCCCGCATATTGTCGAATGCGGGTTAGTACAGAGGAGTCGATCCCATCGAAAGCCATCAAAAAACCATATTTTAACCATACATTTTCTTACTCGCAAGGCCGATTTAATGATGCTATGCCTCCCCACAATCAAGGTAATCAGTTGCCTCCGCTCTGTTTTCTCCTTGCGGCAACGGTGTCCGCGACTCGTCGCTTTCGGTGAACTCGATCAAGACAAACGACTCCTGGATAATCGCTCTGCAGCAGAGGCTGTGCAGTGTGAGGCGCTCAAATGTCCGTGTTCAATAAACCGGGCCATGGCTTTTCTGTCCGTCGACGAAAGGGCGGAGAAATACACTGTCCGCTTGCGCTTCGGTAATGAAGGGAGTGTCCGACCGGACATGGTCAGCAGGCAGGAGTTTCCCTGCGAGCAATCGTGTTTCGTCATTTAAATTTCGTAGCCGTCTCCATTTCATGTCAATTTACAAGCGCCTCCCGGTTCCTGCTCCTCTGAAAAATTTTGTTTTGTCCGGCCTCAAATCTCTGCGCTGGACGAGAGGAGCCTGGCGCGAAGCCCTGAGCGACCAATTTCATGGCCTTGGCGATGACTGCGGGCCTCAGGCAGCGATTGATGCGGGTTTGCTCTGGCTTGGCGTGGCGCAGGACAACACGGCTTCCGGGGATGGCGGCATCGCCAGGCACTACAGCCCGCTGACGGGCTGGGCCGCTTCTTATCCCGAGACCACTGGCTATGCCATTCCAACTTTGCTGTTGCATGGCAGCCTTCGCGCTGATGCGGGGCTGTTGGACCGCGCCCGTCGCGCCTTGGACTGGCTGCTGTCCATCCAGATGGCGAACGGGGCGTTCCAGGGCAGCACCATAGGAGTGACACCTGTGGTGGCGGTCACTTTTGACACCGGCCAGATCCTTATGGGCCTGGCCGCAGGCGCAAGGACCTTTGGCGAGCCTTACACCACGTCCATGGGACGGGCCGCCGACTGGCTGACGCAGACACAATCCCCGGATGGAGCATGGCGCACACCCAACCCCTATGTGGACACACCCGAGGGCACCGTGCGCACCTTCGAAACACATGTGGCGTGGGGGTTGCTTGAGGCTTCGCGGGTGAACCCTGATACGCCATGGGCGGAGGCGGGACTGAAGAACATTCGCTGGGCGCTCACCCATCAGAAACCTAACGGATGGTTTGCCAACTGCTGCCTGGACTACCCGGAAGAGCCTTTGACGCACACGCTGGCCTACGCCTTGCGGGGTGTCATCGAGGGATATCGCCTGGTTCGCGATCCTGCATTGCTGGAAGCCAGTTTGAGGACTGCGTCGGGGCTTGCCAAATGCATTGATGCCAATGGTTTCCTGCCTGGCCGGCTTGACAGTGAATGGCGACCGCGCTCGAAGTGGGCATGCCTCACCGGCACTGCGCAAACCGCCATCTGCCTGATGCTGCTGCACCAGGAAACCCAGGACAGTGCTCTTCGCGCCGCCGCCCTGCGTGCCAGCCGCTACGTGCGGCGCACGCTCAGCCTCGACGGCGCCCCAGAGACGCGAGGCGGGGTCAAAGGCTCATTTCCCGTCTCGGGTAAGTACGGCCACTTTCAATACCTCAATTGGGCTTGCAAGTTTATGATCGACGCGAACGCTCTGGAACTCGGCCTTCAATAAAACACGTCATGCCATTACGCTTTGAAATGATCGTTTCCCCGGACGAAGCGCTCATCCACGAGCTCGCAGGGCGTGAGGCGGAAAACCCCTTCATCACGCCCGCCTTCGCGCGCGGTCAGTCATTGCTGGGATTCACTCCCTGCGCGCTTGTGTTGCGACTGGGTGACGAGCTCCAGCAGGGCTGCCTGGCCTTTATGAAGAAAGGCAGGCTCTCCAGCAGCCTTGACATCCGCTGGCTGCCGGAGCTTCCCGCCGAATCCCCATTCTGGCCGGGATTGGTGGCAGCCTGCAAAAAACTGGGCATATGGGATCTAACCATCTGCGCGGTCACAGCCTCGAACGATCCCATCCCTGCGCTGGGGCCGGTGACATTTCGCGAGAGCGGCACCGAATACCATCTGTCACTGCGTGGAGGCAGCACCCCGGTTCCCTCCAGTTCCAATCACCGGCGCAGCCTCACAAAGGCGCAAAAGGGCGGGGTGACCCTTCATCGCACAGTCGCCGCAGAGGCCGTGGCAGCGCATACGGGACTGATGGAGGCTTCCATGGATCGACGCGAGGCGCGCGGTGAGAATGTGGCCGGCAGCGCTCAGCAACGATACTATTTTCAAATGGTCTCTGCCGGTGCGGGCGAGTTTTTTCAGGTCCGCCACGCGGATGGCACAGCGCTGTCCTCCATCTTTCTGCTTCGCTCATCCGCCGGAGCCTACTACCAGAGCGCCGGCACGTCTCCGCAAGGCATGAGCCTTGGTGCCTCGCCCTTCTTGATCTGGAACACGGCGGACACATTGCGCAAGGAAGGCGTGACCTGCTTCAGCCTGGGAGGCACCACCCTGGACAACACCGGCCTGGTTCGCTTCAAAAGCGGCTTTGGCGCGGCGGAGGTGCCGTTCCTGAGCCTGGGCTTCGGCCTGGCCCCCGCATGGAAGCGCAAGCTGCGCACCGCCTTGCGCAAGCTGCGCACGGAGCCTGGGAGCATCCTTCGCGAGCTCTTCCATGTCGACACCTACATGGCGTATGCCAGCGACCTCCCCATGGCGCCTGAGGCGGAGGCCAGCCCCGGACTTACGGTTGAAAAACTGGACGATCAACGGCTGCGCGACCTGTGCCGCGCGCAGCCCGAATTCCACCGCCAGGCGGAGCGTATTGATGAGTTCGGCTACAACGACGCCTGGGGCGTCCTGCAGGAAGGAGAACTGGTGCATGTCTCCTGGCTGGTCACGCCAGATCACGACCGGCTGAACCCGGAACGCAACATCAGGCTGAGGGATGGCGAAGTGGAAATCACCCATTGTTACACGGCCGCCGCGCACCGGGGCCGGA
>CAINXC010000527.1 GCA_903854655.1 uncultured Verrucomicrobiota bacterium
CTGTATCCGCCGAAAAAGCAGATGAAGTGCGCAAAGATCTGCGGTGACACCTCGGGCAACTACCATCCGCATGGCGAGGCCGTGATCTACCCCACCCTGGTCCACATGGGCCAGCCCTGGGCGATGCGCGAGACGCTGATTGATCCCCAGGGGAACTTCGGTTCCGTTGAAGGCGATCCGCCGGCAGCCATGCGTTACACGGAAGCCCGCATGACGCCCCTGGGCGGCACGCTCATGTCCGACATGGAGAAGGACACGGTCGATTTCGTGCCCAACTACGATGAGCGTCTCACCGAGCCCACGGTCTTTCCGGCGGCGTTCCCGAACCTGCTCGTCAATGGCGGCACCGGCATCGCCGTGGGCATGGCCACCAACATGCCGCCCCACAACCTGGGCGAAATCGTCGATGGCGTATGCGCGCAGGTGGACAACCCGCAGATCACCGTCAGCGAGCTGATGCAGTTCATCAAGGGCCCGGACTTCCCGACGGCCTGCGTCATCCACGGCACCGCCGGCATCCGCGAGTACATGGAAACCGGCCATGGCGCCGTGCGCGTGCGCGGCCAGGCGGAAATCGTGGAGACCAATGGTCGTGAGCAGATCATCATCACCGAGATCCCTTACAACGTGAACCGCGCGGAGCTGGTGAAGCGCATCGCGGAGCTGGCCAACGAGAAGATCATCACGGACATCTCCGGCGTTCGCGACGAGTCCGATGAGAACACCCGTGTGGTGGTGGACCTGAAGCGCGACGCCCGCCCGCAGGTGGTGCTCAACAACCTTTACAAGTTCACCGCCCTGGAGAGCAGCTTCTCCATCCACATGCTGGCCATTGACGGCGGCCGCCCCCGCGTGCTCAGCATCAAGGACGCGATTGCCTGCTACATCGAGCATCGCCGTGAGGTCATCATCCGCCGCACGCGCTTCCTGTTGCGGAAAGCCGAGCAGCAGGCCGAACGACTGGAAGCCTACCTGCTCGCGCTCGGCCATCTCGATGATTTCATCAAGATCATCCGCGACAGCCGCAACCGCGATGAAGCCCGCATCCGGCTCAAGGCCTATGACTTCAGCACCGCCACTGCTGAGCGCCTGGGAATCCTCATCCGCAACCAGCCCAGCATTCAGGGCGACAAGTACGTGTTCACCGACCTCCAGGTCGATCAGATCCTGGAACTCCGCCTCTACCAGCTCACGGGCATGGAGCGCGACAAGATCAAGGCGGACTACGACGAGCTGCTGGCCACCATCACCGATCTGATGGACATCCTGGCCAAGGAGTCCCGTGTGCTCACCATCATCAAGGACGAGCTTCAGGCCATCAAGGCGAAGCATGGCAATGGCCGCCTCACGCGCATCGACGCGGCGGGCAGTGGCATTGAGACCATCGACCTGATCCCGAACGATGCGAACGTGGTCACGCTCACCCATTTTGGCTATGTGAAGCGCACGCTCACCAACGAGTACCGCCTGCAGGCCCGTGGCGGCAAGGGTTTGAAGGGCATGGAGGCGCGTGAAGCAGCCACCAAGGAGGACAAGAACGACTTCGTGGAGACGCTGTTCAGCGCCAACATGCACGACTTCCTGCTGTTCTTCACCAACACCGGACGCGTGTACGTGGAGCGGGTGTACCAGCTCCCCGAAGCCCCGCGCACCGGGCGCGGGCGCAGCATCAAGAACGTGCTCAATCTCAAGCCCGAAGAGAAGATCAACAGCGTGCTGCGCCTGGAAGCCCAGGGCGTGGAAGACGAGGCCATGTGGAGCCCCGAGAAATTCGTGCTCTTCGCCACCAAGGATGGCACGGTGAAGAAGACGCCCCTCGACGCCTTCAAGAATTACCGCAAGGACGGCATCATCGCCATCAACATCGAGGAGGGCAACGATCTCGTCGATGTTGTTCTCACCGACGGCAAGAGCCAGATCTGCCTTGTCACCAATGGCGGCATGTGCGTGCGCTGCGAAGAAACTGACATTCGTGCCATGGGTCGCGGCGCTTCTGGTGTGTACGGCATCCGTCCGGAAGAGGGTGACTACCTGGTCGCCCTCACCGCCGTTGAAGCCAACAAGCAGCTCCTGGTGGTCTCCGAGAAGGGCCTTGGCAAGCGCACGCCGTTTGAGGACTACCGCCTCACCAACCGCGGCACCAAGGGCGTCAAGACCATCGACATTACGGAGAAGACCGGCAAGGTCGTCACCGCCTTGGCCGTTCATGACACGGATGAGATCATGCTCATCACCAGCAAGGGCCAGAACGTCCGCATCCGCGTCAACAGCATCCGTGAAACCGGCCGTGTGGCCCAGGGCGTGAAGCTCATGGACCTCAAGAAGGATGAAACCATCCAGGACGTCGCCACCGTCGTTTCTGAGCCGGATGAAGAGGCCGAAGAAGCTGTCGAAATCGTTGTTCCCGAGGGCGGCGCAGAGCCTTCTGTCGAAGGCACGAGCGACGAGACGGCGGAATAAACTACAAGTAATTTGTTAGAAAGCGGCGGCACTTTCGCTGATTGCGGCCTGGGGATGCCTCCCCAGGCCGCCTGGTTTGTCACGCCTCCGCGGCCTGAGGCTAAAAATTCCACTGTGCCCGCGCGCTCGGAGTGTGAGCGGACTTCATCAGCGCCGCAGCTCGGGCTGTAATATCGGGGTGCTCGGCGGCCACATCGGTCTTCTCAGCGGGATCAGTCTTGAGGTTGTAAAGCTCGGGCGTGGAGTCCGGCGCTTTCTTCACGCCGTTGCGGATGGCCTTCCACTCCCCGAATCGCACGGCCTGCGCCTTGCCGCCGCTGTGATACTCCCAATACAAATGGTCGTGCGCCTTCTGCCCGGGCTGGCCGAGCAGAGTCGGCAAGATGCTGATGCCATCAATGTCTGCGGGCGGAGTGATGCCGGTGAGTTCGCAGAAGGTCGGCATCATGTCCCAGAACGCGCCCATGCGGTCGTTGGTGCTTCCCGCTTTTACGTGGCCAGGCCAGCGGGCGAGGAAGGGCGTGCGGATGCCGCCTTCATAGAGGTCCTGCTTGTAGCCGCGCAGGCCGCCAGTGCTGTTGAAGAACACCGGATCGGTGCCTGCGAGCGGAAAAACCGCGCCGTTGTCGCTGGAGAAAAACACCAGCGTGTTGTCATCAAGTTTCAGCTCCTTCAAGAGGTCCAGAAGGCGGCCGACATCACGGTCAAAGCGAGTGATCATCGCGGCATAAGTGGCGCGCGGGTTCTCGTTGTTCGCATAATGCTTGGTGTTCCGGTAGGGCGTCTCGGTCCACTTGCCTTGGTATTCGGCAAGTGAATCGTCGGGCACTTGCAGCGAGAGGTGCGGCACGGTGGAAGCGAAGTAGAGGAAGAACGGCCCGTCCTTGTGCGAGCGCACCCAGCTCAGTCCGTCGTTGTCAATGAGATCAGCCGAATAGGTCTTGCCAGAGGATGGAATAGCACCGCGCATGCTCGGTTCGTAGGGCGGATTCCCTTCCAGCATTTCCTTCACGTTGTCACGCCACAGATACGGCGGGTAGTAAGTGTGGGCCACCCCCTGGCAGAGATAGCCGTAGTGATGATCAAAACCGAAATCGAGAGGGCTGCTTTTGTCCGCCGGCATCCCGAGGCCCCATTTGCCGACAATCGCCGTCGCATAGCCGGCCTTCTTCAAAAGCTGCGGCACCGTCACCGTTCCCTGCGGCATCGGCACCTGCCCCTCGTCTCCCGGCCCCCGCTGCACGTTGTCGCGCACCACCGAGTGGCCGGTGTGCTTGCCGGTCATCAGCGTGCATCGGCTCGGCGCGCAGACGCATTGGCCCGAGTAGAAGCCGGTAAAGCGCATCCCCTCTGCGGCGATGCGGTCAATGTTCGGCGTCCTGATCTTCTGCTGCCCGTAGGCGCCGACATCACCAATGCCGAGGTCGTCGGCGAGGATGAAGATGATGTTGGGTTTCGACGGGGGCGTTGCTTCCGTGGCGCGGAGCGCGGCAGGCACGATGAGCAGCAACGGGATGGTGAGCGCGGAGATTGAGAACCAGTTTTTCATGAAGGTGTTCCGTTGTGCGTTGGCGTGACTTCGCTTGCGTTACTTGGGTTGAGGCTTGGGAGACTTGCTCTCAAATTTCGCCAGCTCGCCGAGCAGCTTCGCGTAGCCGCCGGCGAGAAGCCATTGCCTGGCCACGGCATTGTCCTTCAGATAGGCATCCCAAAACGCTGTGGTTCCAGCGGTGATGAGCTTTTGAAACGCTGCGTCCTGCGCTAGTTTCTCCGGCGTGGCGGCCATCCGCTCACGACCGGAGAAGATGAAGTGATCGCCGTCATTGAAGATGACGAGACAAGTCTCGGAGTTGCCCATGTGATCAAAAGGGATGCGCCGGTCAGCGGCGGTGGTCTGGGGCAGGATTTCGAGAAAGTCTTTGGTGCCGGTCATGTGCATCACAGGAATCGTGATCGTGTTGAAGGCTTCGTCCAACTGATGGCGGATGCGGGGTGCCGGAGCGCTCATCTGGATCGCCGCCTTGATGCGCGGCTCGTCGTATCGCTTCGTCCCGCCGGACGGCAGAATGAATGTCTCGCCCGCCAGCGCGAGTGTGGTGTAGCCGCCGAACGAATGCCCGGCAAAGCCGACCGCCTTCAAATTGAGGCGGCCCTTCAGCGGCGAGGTCTCGTCCGCATTCAGCTTCTCAATCTGGTCGATCGCAAACTGTCCGTCCGGCGGGCGGTTCAACGCATTTGCAATGTTCCCGGCACCACGTTGCAGAGCCTTCGCGCGTTCAGCGGCTGGCACGTCCTTCCACACACTGTCGTCGCTGCCGGGATGCTGCACATGCACGCTCACATATCCGCATCCGGCCCAGTGCCGGCCCAGATACTCGTACCCCTCGCGTGAACCGCCCAGGCCATGGGAAAAAATGACCACAGGAAACGGCCCGGCTCCATCCTTTGGAAAGTAAATCTTCGCCGGCACATCCCGGTCGCGCTTGGCGTCATGCCAGTCGAGTTTGATCACCGCCACCTCGCTCGTGGGAGCCGGTGGCGCGTACGCGGGCGCCTCGGCGTGGAGGCATTGATGCGCGGCGCAAGCAATGAGGTAACTGAAAAGAAGAATTCGAATCGCGAGCTTCATTATGATGACAAGAGACGCTGGATGCGGCTGAAGATTTCAGCAATCAGCGCCTCGATCACTGGGAGCGGTGTCGCTGACCAAAAGAACCGGCTCATTATTCAAGGCCTGCGGTGTTTCTGCGGCAGGCCCAATGCGGCCAGCCAATAAAAACTGACAGCGAATCGCCCGGGGCCGCGTTCACTGAAACCCTGCCATTGCCGTCCGCACGGTAACGCCACCCTCCAACTGATCATGCCCCGCACCATCGCCACCACGCTCCTCGCCTCCTTGATGATGACGCTGCCGCTTGCCGCGCAGCAGAAGAAAGATGAGATCACCGACCCGCTGGAGCGGGACCTGATCGAGTTTGCCACCATCGAACTGGAGGTGGCGAGCGGCACCTGGACGGATGCCGGCCGTTTTCCCAGCCTCGTGTGGCAGAAACCCGAGCGTGTGCGGGAGATCATCGGCGAAAGCCCGTTAAAGACCCGCTGGTTCGACGCCGCGCTGGCGGAGGTGGAGAAGCCCGACGGCCGCGCGCCCTATGTGGCGTATCTCGAAGGCAAAGGAGGCGGCAAGGGCCTGCAGATTCGCCGGCTGGTAACCGTGAGCCCGGGTGGCAAGGCGCTGACGGCTTTCCCGCATCCCAGCAGCGAGCCTTCCTTTGATGAAAAGCAATGGGTGCTGGACGAGCAGCAGATCGCCGTCAAACGCAAGATCCTGGGCGTAGAGGGCAAGTATGCAGCGCTAAAGCCGCCGCAGCACACCGGCGAAAACGCCACCACCCTGCGGCCCGGCACGCCCGCCGAGGCAGGGTTCAAGCCGGAGTCCATCGACGCCATCCGGCGCGCCTGCCGCGAGTGGTATGATGGTGCGAAGGAGCCCTTCGTCGCCTGCGTGGCGCGGCATGGCGTCGTCGTCTTCAACGAGGCCTTCGACGACCCGAAAACAGGTGTCACCACCGTTGATACACCCAAGCACATGGCCTCCATCACCAAGACGCTCAGCGCCTCGCTCTTCGCCCGGTTCATGGACCAAGGCTTGGTGGGGCTGGATGATCCGATCGGCAGAATTCTGCCAGACTTTCCGGTCGAAGGAGACAACGTCATCACCTGGCGCGCCACCTTCATGCACATGGCCGGCATTCACTCCAAAGCGGGCGACGGCCGCGAGGTGCACAACGCCTGGAGCGACAACTGGGTGGCGGACCTGCTGCCGGTGCTCAAGGTGGGCGTGCAGCACAAGTACAACAACAACGACACCGAGCTCACCGGCAAGGCGATGGAGCTCATGACCGGCCAAAGCGTGCTGCGGCTGATGAAGGAGCAGCTCTTCATCCCGCTGGGCATGACGCACTCGCGCGGCTCCGACGTGTGTCACGGCGCGGAGTGCACCGCGCTCGATGTCGCGAAGTTTGGCCAGATGCTGCTCAACCAGGGCGCATACGGAAACACGCGTTGGTTCTCCCCGGAGACCTTCCAGAAGATGCTGCCCACCCGCATTCACCAGCACTGGCCGCAGGCGACGTTTGACATCCCCTGGGGCATGGGCCTCACCTACTTCAACGAACGCGACCCCCAGGCCGGCAAAGACGGCGTGCCCGCGAACAAAACACTGCTCAGCAAGCTGACCTTCTGCCACGGCGCCGCCTCCGGTGCCGTGCTGCGCGTTGATCCCGTGAATGAGGTGGTCGTCACCCTCGTGCGCACCCAGCAGGGCGAAAACTACAAGCCCAATCTCGCTAACTTCCTCAAAGCCGTGGACGAGGGCCTCGTCGACCGGCAGCCCTAAGATGCGCCGCTCTCATCATCAAAATACGTATCCTCATGCGAATAAGGCGGCGCGCAGCAGCATAGCAGACGCAGCGGACTTGCTGCGGTGATCTGGTGCCAGGCACCGGGCGGGATCAGGATTGCATCACCCGGCTTCACCTCGCGCGATTCGCCGTCGATCTCCATCGTTCCCGTGCCTTCCGTGATGAAATAGAACTCCTCGCTGAGCTTGTGGTAGTGGCGCTGGGTGGCGCTACCAGCGGGCAGGCTGGCTTCGGCGAGCGACTGGTTTTGGACGGGCGCATTGGTCTTGTCGAGGATGCTGCGGATGGTCGAACCGTCCTTGGTTGTGAAGGGTGCTTGCTGAGCAAGGGCGTTGATGGTCATGGCGGTTGAAGGTCCCCACTTTGGTCTTGCGTAGCCCCCCCCGCAACACCTCCTCGTTTCCTTGTTGCCTGCGCCAGAAAAGCCACCCTCCCCCCTTTGTTAGGGCGCTCACACGACCAAAACCCGAAGACTCGACGCCGCAAACACAGCCCGCAGGTGCTGCACCTGAGGCACCGGAAGCGAGCGCAAGGCGGCCGGTGCTTTCTTGCCGCCTTCCATGAAGTGGCGCAGGGCGGCCATGAAGATGTCGGGCTGGTCTTCGGGGGCGATTTCGAGGGACTCGGGGAAGGCGGCGTCGAGGATGGCGATGCCATAATCGGTCTCCGTGCCCAGCTCTTCGGCCCAGCGGAGAATGGTTTCCACAGGTGGCTCCTCCGGGAAGCGCTGGGACACCAGATCCAGGAGGTCGGCGCGGGCGGAGACGTTCATGAGCAGGGCGAGGAAGAAGCGGTGCTCGGGCTCGGCAATGCTGCCGCGCATCTCTTTGATGGCGTCGCGGCGTGCGCCTTCCTCCAGCGTGGCGGCGACGCCCGAGGCGAGGGCGCCATGCTTGGTTTCGAAGGCTTCGAGGGCGGGCTGCCATTCGTCCAGGTTTTGCAGATGGGCCATGCAGTGCTGGAGGATGTAGAAGCCGCGCTCGAAGTCGAGTTCGGCGATCATCTCCTGCGCGAGCTCGGGATAACTCGGATCCTCGATTTGCTCCAGCACGTCGAGGAGCTGCTTGCGACGCATGGTGAGCTCGTCGGCAAAGACGGGGTCCATGGCGATACGGGGCGGCAGGTAGTTGAACTGCGGGCCGGTGCCGGGGTCGTTCTGGGTGCGGACAACGACAGTGACCGACGGTGTATCCAAATGGAAAAGCGAGTGGATGCAGCGCGGGCCGGAAATGATCGGCACGGTGCGGCCCGTCTCCAGCAGTTCGATGCGCTTCATTTTGACATCGCCCACACGCAGGTGCGGGGTGACGGGCTGCGCATTCTCGAACTCGTAATGCGCGTGAATGCTGGAGCCGGCCATGACATGGAAGGCACCGGAGAACTCGTGCTGATGGATGTCAGTGGTGCCATCGAGCCAGAACAGGAGCTGGATGTAAAAGCGGGGGTGGGTGTAAGCCACGAGTTCGGGCTGGCCAAAGCCGGAGAGCGTCTGGAACGGCTGCTCGTCATTGAGGAGGAACTCGCGCATGAAGGCCGCCAGATCCACATGCTCCGCCGGCGGCCGCTCATCCAGCGCGGAGCGGGCGATCTCGGGGAAGCCGGCCAGCGAAAAATTCTCACGCTTCCACCGCTGCAACACAGCGTGGCCGAGTTCCTGAAAAAAGGCGTTCATACCCTGACACTTCCGCGAGAGAGCGGGCGGCTACAACAGGCATTCGTGAGGGATCGGGGAGACCGCGTCTTGCGGGGCCGCGATGTGACAGAGGCCAAGGGGCGAAGTTTCCTGTGCGCATCGCCCGCTATCAGAGAGCCTGCTTCGTGAAGACGATACCGACCTGGCTGCTCAGCCCCACAAGCCCTGCAACTTCTCGTTGTCGGGCACCACCAATGGGAACTGTTTGCTCATGGCATGGGTGGCAATGCCAGCGTAGTCGCGCAGGGCGGTGTGGATGTGTTCAGGGCGCAGGCGGATGCCTTTGTCCTTGTCGCAGGCCAGCGTGGCCGGATTCAATGGCACGCCGAACTGCTTCTCATCGGTGGCGCCAAGCACACGGTTGCCCTTGATGCCCTTGCCCATGAACATGATGGAGCCGATGGACCAGTGGTCCTTGCCGTTGCCAGCATTGTAAGTTGGGGTACGCCCCATCTCGCTTTGGATCACGACCACGAGCTTGTCGCGAATCTGCAACTCTTCGGCACGACGCATCAAATAGGCGATGCCGGCGAGGAACTCCGGGATCAGCTTCATCTGATCGCGGTCGTTGTTCGCGTGGCTGTCAAACTGCCCGATGGAAAGGTTTGCGGAAACGCAAACTCCAGCCTTGAACGAAGCCAGCGCGATGTCCGCCTGCTGTGACATGCGCTCCTTTGGCTGTGTGCGGAGAATGTAGGGGGTGACACGCTGAAGCGCCTTGGAATTGAGCTGGGCGGCGTACAGCATGCTCTGGGCGCGCTCCACGCGCGGGAGCAGTTGGTCGGAGATGCGCGCGTCAGTCTGGTCCTTCAGCGCCCGCTCGATGCGATCCGTCACGAAAGCCTCGTGGTACGGGCTTCTGAGGTTGCCTTCTACATAGTCGGCGTTCGCCACTTTTTGCAGTGATTGCAGATAGGGCACGCGCGACATCGCGACCAGATTGCCAGTGTTCGAGTAATTGCCAAAAGTGAGAAAGGCAATCGGACAGGAAGGCCCATTGCAGGCCGCCACCAGGGCTGCAAAGGTGGGAAAGGCGAGGCTGTCGAGCTTGCCAGTGGCCATGTAGCGCGCGCCGGGCGCGTGGTTGTTCACCGAGTAATCCAGGCCGTTGATCGTCAGCAGCTCACCACCGAACTCCTTGAAGAAATCCTCATTGCTCATGCCGCCCTGGATATGGGGGGCGGTGGGCGCGAACTTGTGCGCGCCTTGCGTGAGGATGTCGCCCTCCTTATAGAGACGGTTCATTTCGTTGATGCCCTTCGGGTCCATCAAGCAAGTGGTGTCCCATCCTCCCGCAGCGTTGAAGACGACGTAGAAAGGGCCTTCGTAGCCGGAGTCCGGGGAGGCGGCAAGGCCTAGGCTTTCAAAGCCTATAGGCGCGGCAACGCCGAGCCCGGCAAGGCCGCAGAGTTTCAAAAAATCGCGTCTCATGTCTTTACTCGTAAAGGAACGTTTCCTGGCGCAGCAGATAGGTGACGACCGCGCGCCAGGCGCGGATGGTGAACTGCGGATCGCTGACACGCTGGCTCTCGGCCCCGCGGCAAAAGTAGTTTTCTTCGGGCGCAACCTTCTGTTCGTTGGCGTCTGCAAGGATGCCGGTGAAAAGCTGATACGTGCGATTCACTTCGGGGCTGCGAATGCCATCCTGACGGCCAAGAACCCTTTCATGCAGGTGCGCGATGGCTTCACGAATGCGTGTCTCGGTGCCGGGTGTTCCATCCGGAATGACGTCGGGCTCGATGGTGGGAAACAGCCGGCGTTCGACGGGCGGCCTGCTGAAATCGAGCGCGATGTTCTTGCAGGCCATGTCGTTCGCCATGAGGCGTTGGATCGCGCCCATCGCGCCGCTTGGGTCGGCCGCGCGCTCGGTCACTTCTTTGGAATCAATGCCGCCGTAGAGCAAGGCGAACTGGCGGTCGCTGTCGCTGAGCCGTCCCCAGCCTTTGCCGAAGATGGCGGCCAGCTTGCGTTCAAGTTGTTCAGGGCCCAGCATCCGGGCGACACCGATGTCCGCGAGCTCGGCCTGCCGGTGGGGGTTCGCTGCGGCCGTTGCGAGGCCGTCGGCACGATAAAAGGGGGACAAGGCCCATTCCTTGAAGACGTCCTTCAGGTTAAATCCGTTCCGGGCAAAACGTGAGGCAATGGCC
>CAINXC010000528.1 GCA_903854655.1 uncultured Verrucomicrobiota bacterium
AGCCGGACGGCCGCAATCTGCGCAGCCACATCATCAACACCATCACAGGCCAGCTCGACAACTACCTGCACAAGCATGGGGACGTGGCAAAGGCGATGCTGGAGAAGCTCCAGGCCAACGAGAAGGAGCGCAAGGACATCAGCGGCATCCAGAAGCTCGCCCGCGAATCCGCGCGCAAGGCCAAGGTGCATAACAAGAAGCTGCGCGACTGCCGGACGCATTTCGACACCAAGGACAAGAACCGCGACCTCAGCACCCTCTTCATCACGGAGGGCGACAGCGCCAGCGGCAGCATCACCAAGAGCCGGGACGTGAACTACCAGGCCGTGTTCAGCCTGCGCGGCAAGCCGCTCAACTGCTTCGGCCTCAGCCGCAAGATCGTGTACGAAAACGAGGAGTTCTACCTGCTGGCCAACGCCCTGCAAATTGAGGAGGACCTGGAGGAGCTGCGCTACAACAAGATCATCCTGGCGACCGATGCCGACGTGGACGGCATGCACATCCGCCTGCTGATGATTTCGTTCTTCTTACAGTTCTTCCCGGAGATCATCCGCAAGGGCCACGTGTACATTTTGCAGACGCCGCTGTTCCGCATCCGCAACAAAAAGGAAACGCTGTATTGCTACGATGACAACGAGCGCCAGCGGGCGATGCACAAGCTTGGCAAGAACGCCGAGATCACGCGATTCAAGGGCCTGGGCGAAATCAGCCCGGATGAGTTCAAGCACTTCATCGGCGAGCACATGCGCCTGGAGCCCGTGCTGATGCCCGAGCACAAGACCATCAAGGAGCTGCTCACCTTCTACATGGGCAAGAACACCCCGGACCGCCAGATCTTCATCGTGGACAACCTGCGCGTTGAGGAGGAGCTGGAATTCGCCGAGGAGAAGGCGGTGGAACCGGCGAAGGCGGCGTGAATCATTTCAGAAAAGTAGCCATCACGCTCCGCGTGATGAGCATTGTGGCCCTCAATCACACCGCACGTCATATCAGATAACGCTTATCCTGTCTGCATAGCACATTGCTCGTCACGCGGAGCGATGACGGCTACTTTCAACTTCCCCATAGACTCCGCGCCCTGCCAACTCTACACACCCACACTTTATGAGCCTCCACGGAAACCATCTCATCGCCGGTCAGCGCGTCGCGCCTGAAGGCCTTACTTTTGTTGCGATCAATCCCTCCACCAGCCAGCCTTTGGAGCCTGCTTTCGGGGACGCCACCGAGGCGCAGATCGATGCCGCGCTGAACGCTGCTGAGGCGGCCTTTGACGGCCTGCGTGCGGCCACTCCGGAGGTCCGCGCGACGTTCCTGGAACTGCTTGGCGAGAAGATCGTGGGGCTGGGTGATGCCTTGCTGGAGCGGGCTCATGCCGAAACCGGCCTGCCCATGGCACGCCTCACCGGCGAGCGTGGTCGCGCCGTGGGCCAGTGCAAGCTGTTTGCCCACATGATCCGCGAGGGCTCATGGAGCCAGGCGAGCATTGACCACGCGATCCCCGACCGCCAGCCGCTGCCCAAGCCGGACGTGCGCCGCGTGCTGCAGCCCATCGGCCCTGTGGTCGTTTTTGGCGCCAGCAATTTCCCCTTCGCCATCGGCGTGGTGGGCACGGACACGGTGTGCGCCATGGCGGCGGGTTGTTCGGTGGTCGTCAAAGGCCATCCCGCCCATCCCGGCACCTGCGAAATGCTCAGCGGCGCGGTGTACGAAGCCCTGGCTGAGACGGGTCTGCCCGCAGGCTCTTTCTCCCTGGTGCATGGCAAGAGCAATGAGATGGGTGCGGCGCTGGTGCGTCATCCGCTCACCAATGCCGTGGCCTTCACCGGCTCGCTCAAGGGCGGGCGGGCGCTGTTCGACATCGCCGCCGCGCGGCCTTCGCCGATTCCCTTCTACGGCGAGATGGGCTCCATCAATCCGGTGTTCCTGCTGCCCGGCGCCCTGAAGGCCCGCGCGACACAGATCGCGGAAGGCTATGTAGGCTCCGTCACCATGGGCGTGGGGCAGTTCTGCACCAATCCAGCCCTCGTTCTTGGCGTGGGCGGCGCGGAGCTCGACAGCTTTGTCCAGGCCGCCGCCGATGCGGCGGAAAAAGCGGCTCCTGCCACCATGCTGCACGCCGGCATTCGCAGCGCCTACTGCGAAGGCACCGCCGCCATCGCCAGCATTGAAGGAATCGAAATCGCCGGGCAGTCCGGCACCGATCCCAGCGATGAGGCCACCCAGGCAGAATGCGTCATCTTCAGCACCGATCTCGCCACCCTCGAAGCCAACGAGAGCCTGCGCAGCGAAGTCTTCGGCCCCTGCTCGATCATCACCCGCTGCTCCTCCAAGGACGACCTTCTGCGCTTTGCGCGGACGCTGGAAGGCCAGCTCACCGCCACCATCCACGGCACGCCCGAGGACTTGCTGGAGCACGCCGACCTGATCCGCGTGCTGGAGCGCAAAGCGGGACGCATCATCTTCAACGGCTTCCCCACCGGCATCGAGGTCTGCCCCTCCATGCACCACGGCGGCCCTTACCCTGCCGCCTCGCACAGCTTCTTCACCAGCATCGGCACCGGCAGCATCTACCGTTTCGTCCGCCCCGTGTGCTACCAGGGTTTCCCTGATGAATCCCTGCCCGAGCTTCTGAAGGGCACGAACACACGTGGGTCCATGCGGTTGGTCGATGGCGCGCTGACGAAGAGTGATGCCTGAGAAGAGGGTCGCGCCGTTCCCAACATCTGTTATCATTCAGTCTCCCCAACATGACCAAAACAGCGCCATCCCCTCCCTGGCACGTCGTCCGCCGCTCCTCCATTCATTCCCGCGGTGTCTTCGCCAAACGCGACATCCCGAAGGACACGGAGATCCTTGAATACCTGGGCGAGAAGATCAGCAAGGCGGAGTCCGAGCGTCGCGCCCAGTCCCGCATGGCCAGGGCGCGCAAGTCGGGCGTGGCCGCCGTGTACATCTTTGCGTTGAACAACAAGCAGGACCTCGACGGCAGCTCCCCCAAGAACACCGCCAGGCTGCTCAACCACTCCTGCGATCCCAATTGCGAGGCGATGCAGGAGCGCGGCCGCATCTGGATCTGCGCCAGGCGCGACATCAAGGAAGGCGAAGAGCTCACCTTCAACTACGGCTTCGACCTGGAGAACTGGAGCGAACACGAGTGTCGCTGCGGCACCAAGCGCTGCGTCGGCTTCATCATCGGCGAGGAATACTGGCCGGGGCTGAAGAAGATCCTCCAGGATCGTGCCAGGACCGTGCGTGCGCAGCGCAAAAAGGAGGAGGCCGCAGCCAAGAAGCTGGCCGACCTTTACCTGAAGAACACCCCGCCGTGGCAGACGAAAAAGAAGTCGGCGGCAAAGAAGAAATCTGCTGCAAAAAAGAAGCGGGTGGCGAAGTAGAAGGCGCTGGCTGGCGCCTGGGTGCAGAGAAAAGCGCGGGACGAAATGTTTCGGCTCCGCCGACGATGGCGGGACGCCCTCGCTCCTCGGATCGCGGGCGCTTCAGCATCCATCGCGTGAATTTGCCCACGATCCAAGGAGTGACCGGCGTCCCGCCGTCAATCAGGAATCCAGGGCTTGAGCAAGCGGTCACGCCCTACGCTTCTGCTGCCACTTCCACCCTCGGAAACAACGGCGTTCCCTGGCCCAGTTGATGGCCATTGTCGCGTGAATCTGCCCACGATCCAAGGAGTGACCGGCGTCCCGCCGTCAATCAGGAATCCAGGGCTTG
>CAINXC010000529.1 GCA_903854655.1 uncultured Verrucomicrobiota bacterium
GGACAGGGCTTTGAGGGTGCGAACATGTTCTTGTGAATCGGAGACTGATAGCTACTTCTCCGCCCGCGCAAACTCCAAAGCCTGGTGGTACTGATGGCGGAAGGCGTCGGTGAGCCGGCGGGCTTCGCGGACTTGCAGGACCTTGTCCTTGGAGGTGAGGATGCGGTTGATGTCGCCTCTGGCGGCATCGTAATCGACGAGGGCGAGCTGGTGGAAGACCTCGGTGGCGCGCGGGGGGCTGTGCTGCCGGGTGAGCATGGTCCAGGTGGTCTGGAGCTCCTCGTGGGTGTCCACGCAGATGATGCGGATGATGAAGCGCAGGGAGTCGAAAAGGCCGCTGGTCCATTCGGGGTGGTAGATGAAGGCGGCGGCTTTGGAGAAGGGCTCCTCGTTGGGGTCGCTCATCATCCTGAGGTTGGCCTCGGTGTAGAGGTCCTCGCGGATGGGCAGGCGGCGCAAGGGGGTGCGTTCAGGGCCGCCGGGGAAGCCAGCCTTGAAATCCCAGAGCTTTTGGCCGCGCTCGGAGAGGACGAATTCGATGAAGCTTTCGGCGAGCTGGGGCTCGGGGGCGCCGCGCATGAGGCCGATGGGATCGACTGTGAGTGTGGTGCCGCCCAGGGGGGCGACGAAGCCGACGCGTGAGGTGCCGTCGGGCTGGCGCACGGTCTCCTCGCTGGAGCGACCGTAGAAGTCGATGCACATGCCGGCGGCGGCGTCGCCACGACCGACCTCGAGGGGCGTCTTGGGGGAGGCATCGGCAAAGTAGCGGGCGTTGCCGGCGATGCGCTGGATGAGGCGCAGGCCTTCGAGCCAGCCTTCGCGAACTCCGGCGGCCTCAATATCGGCAGGCTTGCGCAGGCGGCCGGGCTTGGCCTTCACCTTGGCGACGGCGATCTGCATCTGCTGCTGGATGATCATTTCGAAAGCCTGGGTGGCGGAGCCGCTCTTGGAGGGATCGGCGAGAGCGACCTGCCCGAGCAGCCGAGGATCGGCGAGGTCTTCCCAGACGGCGGGCTCCTTCTTGATGCCCAGGCGATGGAGCACGTCGCGGTTGAAGACGATGCCGAAGCTGGAGAGGCAGGTGCCGCACCAGCGCATCTCCTTGTCACGGAAGGGCTGGCCGCTGACGATTTCGGGGATGCCTTCCTCGCTGAACCACTCAGGATGGCGTTTGGCGATGGCGGCGAGGCCGCAGCCGGTTTTGACATCGGCGGCGACGAGGGTGCCGGCATCGGCCTGGGACTGGAAATCGTGCGGACCGCCGCCAAAGAAGAGGTCCACGCCGATGCTGACATTGGACTTGAGGAATTCGGCGTGCGGCTCGCCGCCGTTCTTGGGATTCAGGAAGGTGGCGACGGCGTTGGCGGCATTGGGCTGGCCGAGCGAATCAGCCCAGTAGTGCTTGAAGGCGGAGCGGAAATCGGACTTGATGAGGGTGTTGAGATCGGAGGTGCCGGCGACGCGCCAGTCGATGGCCAGGGTTTCGCCCTTGGTCTGCTTCCAATGCTTGGCAAAGGCCCGGCCAAACTCCTCGCGAATCTGGTCGGGGTGGGGGGTCATGATCACCAGCCTGCGATCATAGTGATAGGGCGAAGTGCTGTCGGCAGGCCGCAGGAGGAACGGCGCCAGCAGGACCGCAAGCAGGGAGGCGGCGATGGCAAGCTCCTTGCGCCACTGGAAGGCGGTGATGCGGAGGATGTCGGTGGCGGCGCTCACGGCTGAATTTCGGATTGCGAATTGCGGATTTCGGATTGGAAGGCGGCTGACCTGGAGGTTCAGATTACCTGCGCAAAATCAGAACGTCGTGTGTTGACGCCGTCACCCGCACCTCTTCCTCACCAGGGTGGCGGATGATGTGAGGGTTCATCTCATAGAGAGTGAGGTGGATGCCGTTGTTGCCCTCCACCTTGTAGTGGACGGTGGAGCCGAGGTAGGCGGTGTCGGTGATGCGGCAGATGAAGGAATTGGGCGAATCACGAACGGGCAGGAAGGTGAGGGCCTCGGGGCGCACGGAGAGCACCACGGGCTGGCCTTTGACGGGGACGAAACTGGGATCGAAGGGCCGCCCGCGCAGGATGCCGAAGGAGGTTTCGACATCGAAGAGGCCGATGCGGCTGGTGTCGCGCATGAGGGTGCCTTCGATGAGGTTGGTTTCGCCCATGAACTCGGCGGCCATGCGGTTCGCGGGATTGCGGTACACATCCATGGGATGGCCCACCTGGATGATTTTGCCGGCGTCCATGATGGCAAGGCGGTCGCCCATGGACATGGCCTCCTCGCGGTCGTGGGTCACATAGAGGGCGGTGAGGCCGTGCTCCTTGCAGATGCGGCGAATTTCCGAGCGCATCTCCAGGCGCAGCCGGGCGTCGAGATTGGAGAGGGGTTCATCAAGCAGCAAGACCTTGGGCCGCACCACCAGGGCACGGGCCAGGGCGACGCGCTGCTGCTGGCCGCCGGAGAGCTGCTGGATGCGGCGGGAGCCCATGCCGCGAAGATCGACCATGTTGAGAGCCTCGGCCACTCGATGCTCGATCTCGTCGCGCGGGCGCTTGCGCTCCTCCAGGCCGAAGGCGACGTTCTCCGCGACACTGAGGTGGGGCCACAGGGCGTAGCTTTGGAACATCATGCCCGTCTGGCGCAGATGCGGGGGGATGGCGGTGACGTCCTGCTCATCGAACAGGATTTTGCCGGCATCGGGCTGAAGGAATCCGGCGAGATGGCGCAGGAGGGTGGTCTTGCCGCAGCCGCTGGGGCCGAGCAGGAAGAAAAGCTCGCCCTGATCGATCACCAGGTCGATGGCGCTGAGAACGACGTTGCCCGCGAAACGCTTCGTCAAGTGTTGGATCGTGATGGTGACCATGTGGGAGGGCCTGAGGGAAAACGGAAGGGTGGGCGGAGAGGCTGTCTAGCTCGCGGAAGGGATGGTGAAAAGGGGAAAGTGCAAGGCCGGCGGTCAATACCGGCCATTTCTTGTCTTGCAGAGGGGCGTCGTCAGTTCATCACCGCCTGCCGCACC
>CAINXC010000530.1 GCA_903854655.1 uncultured Verrucomicrobiota bacterium
CCTGATGGCATTGGACTTCAGTCCGTACTCCAGCCGCGCCATCCATGCGCGGGGCAGTTCCTGTTCGCAAGATGACCCTAGCTGCTCGAATGATCCACTGCACCAACTTCCCGGATGGACCGGTTTGCCAAAACCCGCCGGCGGCCATCACGACAAGCCGTTCACCAGCACCCCTGCCCGTGACAATGGGCGGTGAGCCGAAGCAATGGACGCGCCAGCCTTCCGCGCTAGCATCACGCATGTCCCACATACCTCACATTGAGAAGCACTTCACCGCGAGCGAGATGGTCCGCGACATTGTCATCGGCATGTCGGACGGGCTCACGGTGCCGTTTGCTCTGGCGGCGGGGTTGACGGGCGCGATCTCGGAGACGCATCTCATTGTCACGGCGGGCTTTGCGGAAATCGCGGCGGGCTCCATTGCCATGGGGCTGGGCGGCTACCTGGCAGCCCGGGGGGATGCGGAGCACTACGAACATGAACTGAAGCGTGAGGAAGAAGAGATTGTCTCCGTGCCGGAGGCCGAGGCACGGGAGGTGCGCGAGATCTTCGAAACCTACGGGCTGACCGCCGAGGAATCGGCCACGGTGGTGGATTCGCTGATGCGCAGGCCCAAGGACTGGGTGGACTTCATGATGCGCTTCGAGCTGGGCCTGGAGAAGCCGGATCCGGCCCGCGCCTGGAAGAGCGCGCTGACGATCGCGCTGGCCTACGTCATTGGCGGCATGGTGCCGCTGAGCGCCTACCTCTTTGTGAAGGAATCCCAGCAGGCGCTGCACCTTTCCATTGTGGTGACGCTGATTGCGCTGGCCGTGTTCGGCGCGGTGAAGGCGCGCTTCACCGGGGTGCCGTTGCTGCGCGGTGCGATCCAGACGAGTGTGATCGGCGGGCTGGCCGCCGCAGCGGCCTTCGGTATCGCGCACTGGATTGGCTGAGAAGACCGGCATTCATAAATGCTTCTGCTGCTGCATCTAAATGCCAATTTATTGGCCGGGAGGGTCATGCTGCTGTCCCTTTATACTCAGCAGGAATTTCCATTCCTGCCATTTTATAAACGCCACTATTTTTTCAACTCCCAAGATGCAACCAGGCAACCATAGCAAAAGCCATTGCTTTGTGATCCACCCCAGTGAGATCGTGCGGCAAGGACTGGCCATGCTTGTGGGTCGCCGCCTGAAGCAGTGGAAAGTCGTGCAAGCCGGCGGGATTGACGAGATTTATCACGAGCGCGGCGGCGGCAGCGATGTGATCGTGGTGACAGACGTGGCCTTTTCCGAAAACGTGCCTGATCTCGCGGCGATGAGCCGGACGCTTTCCGCCTTTCCCAACCGTGTGGTGGTGTTCTGTTCGAGCCCCACCTCCTGGGGCTGGGGGGCCGTCGCGGCCTTGCAGGGCGGAGCAAGGGCCGTGATCGGCCCTGAAAGCTCCATCGTGGACCTGCACAACGCCCTGGACGCGGTTGTGGACCAGACGAAATACGTCTCCGCAGACATTGCCATGCAGCTTGCCGAATGCGATGCCGAAAAGAACCAGGAGGCCGTCTCGCCCCACCGCAGCACGTTTGGCCTGACCCAGTCCGAGTCCACGGTGCTGACAGAACTTCTTGAAGGTGCGAAGCTCAAGGAACTGGCTCACGCCCTGTGCGTGAGCGTCAAGACGGTGTCGTCCTACAAGAAGCGGGCGCTCAAGAAGCTGGGCGTATCCTCTCTGCTGCATGTCGCCGGGATCAAGGGAGCGCTGCTCTCTGATTACCCAGGCGGCTGCACCCCGCAGGCGACATCTGCCGAGGCCTGCTTCTGCCGCTGAGCAAAAGCCAGGTGCGCCACCGTCGATTTTGATCGTGGATGCCACGTCCGCAAGCCTCTGACTGAGGCCGGAGTGCCCCGAAAGGGCAATTCATCACAAGGACTGGAATCTCCATGTGACGGCCTGAGTATGGTTTTCCCAGAAAATCCAAAGTTTTTTTCTAAATTTTCCCTTAGCGCTTTTCTACCGCAAAAACGTGAATATAGTTTATGTATCCTAACAATGTCAGAACACCCACCCTTGCGAGGCGTTTACACAGCCAAAGCAGGGCTCCTGGAGAGGAGCCTGCTCTGGCCTGACAGGAGCGTTTCCCCGTGGACATCCGCGTTTTGGGAGAGTCTCGACTGGATGACTCTGCTCGGCCAGCACCAGCGCGCTGCTTATACAGACTCCATCATCTCCGCAACCCATCCTGGTGACAGCGGCTGGATGCAATTCTCTGCCCGCCTTCCCGATGGCTCCTGGGCGGTGTACCTGGACCGGTTCAAGCACCTTGAAGGCCCCCAGCAGGGCTGGCGGGTGGGCGAGTTGATCGAACTTCCCTGCCCCGCTGCGGCAGACGGGGGCGGGGCCTCCCTATGGGAGACCCTCGATCAAGAGCGGGTGCGCCTTTCCCGACGTCTGCACCGGGAGCTCGGCTCCCCTTTGTCCGCCGCGCTGATGATGACTGATACGCTGAGCCTCAAGGGGACGGACCCGAGCAAGGCTGCCGCACCGGCATCCGAAAGCGTGGCAAGAATCAAAGGCCTGCTGCAGGCGGCCGTCGCCAGCGTGAGAGACCTGTGCACCGACATCCTGCCGCCCAGCCTCCTGCCACTGGGCCTGGGACCGGCTCTTCACTCCATGGCTGCCGCCATCAATGCCCGCTCAGGAGTCCAGGTCGAGCTCTCCTGGGAGGGCGAGGATGACATCGGCGATTCCGTCTGGCGGCTGGCCGTTTACCGCACCTTGTCCGGCCTGACAAATTCGGCACAGGAATCGCCTTGCATCAGTCCGTTGCAAGTCCACTGCCGGATGCAGCAATCGGACCTTGAAGCCACCGTCACCCGCCGAGCGACAGGAGGCAGCAAATCCGAATGGCCCCTGCCTGCCTCGGGGGAGAATCGCTTCCTTGATCACTTAAGGGACCTGAAAGGCACGGTTTCTGCCAGCAATTCAAAGTCAATCACCACAGTTTTCGTGTCCATTCCGGTTCCCCATAAACCCGCCAACACCTGACTCCCATGCCAACTCCCAAGCAATCGAGAGACGAACAAAAGAGGATATTGATCGCGGACGATCACGCCATGTTTGCTGAAACCATCGGGTCCTTTCTGCGGGCTTCGCTGCCGAAATGCCAGATCGCCACCGAACTTTCCGCCGAATCTGCGTTTTCCGAATGCCAGAGGCATCACTATGAACTGGTGCTTGTGGACCTGGACATGGGCGGCGGCTCCGGGCTGAACCTGATCGAGAACCTCAAGTCCCTGCCTCGCTGCCCCCCCTGCATGGTGGTGTCGATGCACAACGAAGCTGTCTGGATCCTGCGTGCCCTGAAGGCGGGGGCGAAAGGGTTTGTGGCGAAGGATTCCCCGGTTCAGGAACTCCTGGACGGCGTCCGCACCATGCTCACCGGCAACAAGTTCCTCTCGCGCACCGCCGCGCAGACGCTGGCCGAAAGCGCCATCACCACCTCGAACGGCAAGGCGCTGCACACCACCCTGACCCAGCGCGAGTTTGAAGTGCTGGTGCAGCTCGCCAAGGGCAAGCCGCTCAAGACCATCGCCTACGATCTGACGCTTTCCGCCAAAACCGTGGCGGTGCACAAGTACAACATCCGCAAGAAGACCGGGCTGGACTCCGTGGTGGAAATCGCCAACTACTGCCGCGAACACGGCCTGCATGGGTCAAATCCCTCTGACACCAGCAAGGTGCACGCCGCCCCGCCTGCCCAGGTGGCCCCCTCATCCTTCACCACGCAGGGCTACGGTCAGGCTTCACTTAAGCGGACAGCGGTCCGCCAGGCCGGCTAGGACAGCCTCTGGTGATTGCTCGATGTCTTTCACATCAAGCTCAACGCCGCAGACGCGGGCTTTTCGGCGTTTGTAGCAGAAGGCTGGCGATGAGCAGCAATGCCTTCATCGCCATTCAGGCGGCCGGATGGTGTCCGTATCTGTGCGACAGCACGCCACTCCAGACCGGCGGGCTTAACCGCGCCCCTGTGAGGCATCGTCTTCGGCACTGCTGTCGTGGTAGGCCTTGTAGTGATGGTAGCTGTAGCCGCGCGCGCGTCTCGACAGGCGGTTGAGCACCAGGCCGGACACGCCTGACCCGGTCTCCGTCAGCTTCCTGATCGCCTCCTCCGTGAGCACGGTGGGGGTGCTGTTGCAGCGCACGACCATCAGCGTCACATCCGCCGAGCTGCCAAACACCAGCGTGTCGCTCACCGGGATCAGCGGTGCGGAATCGATGATGATGCGCTGGAACCCAAGCCTGAGGGCGGTTTCAAGCAGGCCCTCCACCCCGGCGGAGGCGAGCAGCTCCGTGGGGTTTTGAACCCGGCGGCCGGCGCAAAGAAGATACAGGTTGGGTATGCCTGAGTACACGCCCGCCTCGCGCAGCTCCATCTCGCCCAGGAGCACGTTGGTGACGCCGATGTTCTTCGCGGACGACATGCCGAAGACGCCTTCGATCTGCGGCTTGCGCAGGTCCAGGTCAATGATCAGCGTCATCAGCCCCTGGCTGGCAAAGCTGACGGCCAGATGGGTGGCGACAAAGGTCTTGCCTTCTTTGGGAATGGCGCTGCCCACAAGGATCTTCTTCGCATCCCCCTTTTTTCCGAGGAGGCTGACGATGGTGCGCAGCTCGCGCACCTGCTCCGCCACGAGCTTGTGCTGGGAGAGGATGGACTCCACCGCCGCCGTCTGGGTCACCGCCCGGCCGGGCCTGGAACGCCCGTCATCGGGAAGGCGAAGCGATTCCACCACGCCCAGGACAGGGGTGTGCAGCCGCACTCGTGCATCCTCGACGCTGCGCACGGAACGATCCTGCAGGACCAGCAGGAAAATGATGCCCAGCCCGCTGAACAGCCCGCCGCCGGCGCTGCCGCCGATGATGATGGCGGGGTTCGGCGACACGGGCGCGCCGGGCACGGTCGCGAGCTGGCTCACGCGGATCTGCGCGGACTCCAGGCTCTGCGACTGGGAAACACCCACCTCCTTGATGCGGGAGAGCACGGATTCATAGACCGCCTGGTCCGACTGCATCTCACGCCTGAGCACGTTGTATTGAATCGCCAGCTTCTCGAGCGACAGCGCCTCGCTCTCCTGCTGGTGGAGCTGGGACTGCAGTTTCTGCTCCACATCCCTGGCGTTGTCGTAGTTCGACTGGATCAGCGCCACCGCGTCCCTCAGGATGCCGTCAAGCTGGCCCTCCAGGTTCTCGATCTCGGCGGCCGCGTCCTTGTACTTCGGGTGCTTTGGCTTGTAGCGCTCCGCCAGCACGGAGAGGGCGGCCTTCTTGGCCCCGAGCTGGTTGAGAATGGCGGCCACCTTGGGGTGGTTGGCAATGATCGGGAACCCCAGCATTTCGTCGCGCGAGGCGCGCTTCTGCTGGCAGGCCTGCATCTGGGTTTCCAAGGTCAGCCTTTCCTTCGCCGCGGCATTGAGCTGCTCGCCCAGGTCCTTGAGTTTTGCGACCACCAGGTCCTTGCGTTCATCCAGGGAGATGGCCTGGTTGGTGGCCTTGTAGTCCTGCATCGCCAGCTCGGATTTCTTGAGCTTCTCGCGCAGGGTCTCGCCCTCGGTCACCAGGGACTGGATGCCTGTTTCAAGCGCCTTGCTTTTCTGCTCCGCGAGCTCCGCCACCAGGCCCAGCGCCATCTGGCTGGCCACCGAGGCCGCCTGTTCCGGATCGCCGCTGCGGGCCGTGATGTCAATGAACCGGGTGTTGGGGCGCAGGGTCACCTTGACCATGGCCTGGAGCTGGCGGATCGACGCCTCCAGCGCCTCGTTGGAACCAGCGTCATGGGCGCCCGTGGCATCCGTGCGCTTGTCCATGGACAGCTCCTTGGCCACACGCGCCAGCACGTCGCGGCTCTTGGCCGCCTGCACCAGGGTGTTGACACCTTTTTCGTCCTGGAAACTGCGGTCCTCCATGCCTGAGGTCTTCAGCAGGCCGTTGTTCACTCCGAATTCGATGACGCTGGCGCCCTCGTACAAGGGGTCCTGGCGCTTGTAGAACATGTAGCCAACCAGACTCGAGAAGCAGACGAGCAGCATCACGATCCAAAAGTAGCGCTTCAGCCCCTCCACGAACCGCCCTATGTCGGGCCCGGCAGGATTGCCGGCCGGCTGGGCCTCGGCGGGACTGGGCACCATGATGGGAATGGAGGTGGCGATGTGGGGGGTGTATTCCATCTTGGGGACGGGGAAAAGGGATCAAAACAAACTTTCGGGGACGGTGATGACGTCGCCCTCCTGGATATAAAACAGCATGGTGTCCTGGCCTGAGCTCATCTTGGCCACATCGATCTTGAGGGTCGTCTCCCTGCCGCTGTCGAGGACGCGCTTGACCAGGACCCGGCTGATGTTGGCGACCCGCGTGGGCCCGCCGGCAAGGCCGAGCACCTGCAGAATCGTCAGCTTGCCTTCAGGCGGCACATCGTAGGCGCCGGGCCGCTGAACCTGACCCAGAACCGTCACCCGCTGGGCGGTGAAACTGCTGACGAACAGGTTCACCTCCGGCTTCACCAGGTAGTCGGCCCGGTAGGCCGCCTCGACGGCGCGCGCCGCAGCCGCCTGCGTCATGCCTTCGACATGGATCTCGCCCACCAGCGGACATTGAATCGTGCCATTCTTGCGAACACGTCCGGAAACGGCCAGCTCCGGCTCGTTGAACACCACCACCTGGACCACATCTCCCCGGCGGATGGAGTAGTCACCCGCAATAGCGGCTGCCGCGCGCGCGCCGGAGCCGGTATCCTGATCCCCGACGCTCATCGCCCGGCTGGAGAGCCCTGACTGCCGCAGGGACTCCATTTCGCCCACGCTGGCCGCCCGGCTGGGCAGGACGGGCGCCTGCTGGCCCCAGGCCTGCAAACCCGTGCCACACAACATGGCCTGCGCACAAAGCAGGAGGTAATGTCTGATGGTTTTCATGCTTGAATGAGTGCTGCTGATGGTTTTCGCTCCCCCCTGGTCACCAGGTCGCTGTCACGCCGATGCCCAGGATGTCGCGGTTGAAAGGCTCGGCTCCGTAGCCCGTCGAACTGTTGAACGTCCCCTGGTAGGAGATGTCCGCGCTCAGATGCGTGAACATCGCGTACTTGATGGACGGGCGATAGAAGAACACCTGATCATGACGGCTGGCCACCAGCGTTCGAAAAGAGGAGCGATACACGGAGTTGTCGGCCCCAAGATCCAGCCCGAGGTAAAGCTTTTCTCCGATCTTCTGGCTCACGCCCAGGACCATGCCTGTGGATTGAAAGTACTCGCCCGTCAGCGCCGCCGAGTTCTGCGTCCGGTCATAGAGGTCGAGCCTGATCTTGGTCTTTGGGCCGAGGTCATACCCAAAAGTCAGGGTGCCTGTGGGGGAGGTGACCTCCGAGTTGTCCTTGGGGTGCCTGAATTCGGCGCCCACGCCGCCGGCGACCGTCAGCTTTGGCAGCGGGTTCCAGTTCACCCGGAGGAGCGCGTCCTGCACGGTCTGCGAGCCGGTGCCCTGCACATCCTCAAGATTCTCATCAAATTGCAGGCCCAGGCGCAGGGAAGGCGAAAACGTGTAGTCTCCGTACCCTCCAAAGCGGGTGACGGACACATCGTTGTAGCTCTTGTAGTCGCTGATGGAGGACGAGATGACGGTGCCTATCCCCACCTTGTCGCTCAGCTCATGGCGCACCTCCATGACCGACTGCAACTGCACCCGCTGGGCCTGGCCGCCCACATCCACGTCTCCGCCCGTGATCAGGGCGTAGTTGCCTTGAAAGGTGAACGTGGTCTTGTTGGCCAGGTACTTCAGCTCCGTCCTCAGGAAATGATTCACGGAGTCTTCGGCGGTGTTCTTGGCCAGCCAGGTCAATTCCGCCGCATAATCCGCCGAGAATTTCAGGGTGGATTTGTCGTCGCCAAAGACAACACGCACGTCGGGACGGAGAATCCACATGGAGTCGCTTTGCGGATTGCCGTTGCGCAGGAGGAAATTGGAGTCGTAGCGCCAGTATTGGGAGGCGTACATGTCCACCTTCCACCTTTTCTCCTGCGCTACAGTATAGCGCAGGGTCTCATCCAGGTAGGCGTTGGCCGTGTCCGGGTTGCTTGCGTCGGTGGCGGTCGCATCAGCGTCAGGGTTGCCGGGGGCAGGAGCGAGCGGCTCGGGGCCCGAAGGAACGGCCTGGGGAGCCCCCGCGATGTCGCGGGCGGAAGCTGGATCGATCGCCTGGAGCGGCGCTTGAAAGGCCACACAAGCTCCGATGACCAGCAGGAGCGCAGGGCCGGAGTTCTTGTTAAGTATCATCAGGGCTGTTCTGGTGAAGCTACGGTTTGCTGGGGCACGGCGGCGGAAAAGTCCGGCGTGTTGGCGGCGGTGGGGTCGGGCGGCAGACCGCCGGGCGAGGGCAGCAGACCGTCAGGCGCAAGCGGACCACCGATAACGCTCCTGGACGTGGTCAGGCCCTGGGAGGCGGTCGCGCTGCCTGCTGCCAGAGTGCCGTTGGAATTGATGGTGCTGGTGTTGCCGGTGACCGTGTTCACCAGCTGCCCTGTCACCTCGCCCTTGGGGTCGGTTTGCAGGGTGATCACCGATCCGGCTCCCACATCGACCAGATTCATGCCCTCGCAGCCGCCCACGGTGACGCCTGCCTGCCCTTCAATCACCGCCAGCAAGGTCTTGCCAGGGGATTCCTCCACCGTCATCACGCCGTTGGCGGTGCTGACCTCGGCCCGGCTGGTGCAGACCACAACTTTGTCCCTGGAAGGTTCCGCAGGACGTTTGGTCTTGTCCGAAACCAAAACATTGCGCGGGGTCTTGCCGGAAGAGGCCGGTGAGCTTCCACCCGCTCCCGGCGGCACGGAGACCGACACCTTGCCTTCCAGCAAGGTGTAGTGCGCATCGCTCTTCTGTCCGGAATTCCTGGCAAGCGCCCCCCGGTCAAACCGCATCTTGCTCAAGGGAAACATGACGATCTTTACTTGAGGCAACGGGCTAAGAAGAGCGGCGGAACTGGCGTGGGTCTGAAGCAGCCCTCCCCATGGTACAACATCACCAGGCTTCGCCTTTTCGGTGTCGCCCTTGGAAGTGGTCGCGCTCACGCTGCCTTTCACCGCCGTGATTCGATCCGCCACGGAAACACGACTCGAATCCTCCCCCCAACCGGTTGCTGTGGACAAGACCGCACAGCCGGCAACGAGGAACCTGAGTGCGCAAGAAAATTGCCCGAGCCCCAGGCGCTGAGGCTCAATGCAATCACGGGTGGGATGGAGAGATCCAGAATCCATATAACAGACATGTCGCATTATAAAATCCAGATGCATCGTCACAGACCATTAGATGCGCCTAAATATGTCCTTAGAATGTGACAGTTCTAAATAAATCAACTTTTAATGGCCAGTATGGATTCGGTCACTCAGGAAACCCCGGCCGCGATCGGAGGCAGGCTATCCTTGTACTTCCACACCAGGGGAAGCAGAGGCAGGGCACGCACATACCGCGGCACGAATTTCATGGGGTTGGAGAGGCAGCGCGCGGCCCAGCCCAGCCCGAGCCTGTCCGTCCAGGTGGGGATGTTCGCCTGCGTTCCTGCAAGGAACGCAACAGCCGCTCCGGTGCAGACAATCCCAGGAGCAGCGGCACCCAGGCCGGCGTGCAGCCATGCGCCCAGGACCTCCTGCTTTCCACCGGCAAGGTTCAGCACCACCACCTTGGGGCCAAACGCTGCAATTCTCCTCAGCAGCTCGGGATCTTCAATGGGTCCCTTGGGATAGAAGGGCGCCACATAGGTGTTGCCGGCGTTGACGGCGAAGCCCTGCGTCCGCAGCCAGGCCCCGATGCTTTCGGATTCGGACTCCGAGGGCATGACCCAAAACACCGCACCGTCATCCCTCAGCGGGGCTTCGCCCAGCAGGGCTTCAAGGAACTTGAGCCCGGAGTGGCGCGGCACGCTCCTGCCCGTGGCCAGCTTGTAAACCGCGACCATGACGGAGCTGTCCGTGAGGATCACGCCTGCGCTCTGCACGGCGGAACGATAGGCGGGCACCCGCTGCAGCTCGCCCGCCAGGTTCGGCCCGGAGGGGGCCACGACGAGGGCGCCGTTCAGGGTGCGCTCGACTGCTTCAGTGACGCTGCCGACGAAAAACGGCAGACCCAGGATGTTTTTTGTGTTCATAGGTAGGTTAGGTTGATTCAGATGGACGATGACACGGGGATTTGGGGCTGCGCCTGCAGCTCCTGCGGCCGGGTCTCCGCCAGCCTGAGCCGCTGCTCGAAGGTCTTCACCACGCAAAGGTATTCATACATCGCGTGGAGCCGGGCGAAGTGCCAGCCCTCGATCCCGTCGAGGAAGCCGCGCTGCCAGAGATAAACGTAGAGGAACCGCAATGCGGGGCGGAACGGCAGCTTTTGGGACAGGTTCTTGAGCCTGCGCCGCAGGCCCACGCTGCTGTCCTGAAGGCCCGCGCCGCTGGCCTTCAGGTAGCGGTCCGTGGCGACCCGCGCCTCCCAGTTGGCATAGCGGTTGTGCTTCTCCACGAACACGTCCACCGTTGGGAAGGCATAGTGATCCATCTCACACTTCAGGCGGGCGGTGCGCCCGCCCTGGATGACGACGTGCTCATGCACCTCGTTGTCCCCGCTGGCGGTGTTGACGTCGGTGAGCTTCTCGTAGCGGCCCAGCTTGTGGCGGAACAGGCGCAGGTTCCAGTTCGGGTAGTAGGCGTGCTGCAGCCACCTGCCCAGGAACATGAAGCGCCGGTTGATCCACCAGCCGTCCACCGCCTGGCTCGCGTTGCTCACAATCGCGCGGAACTCAGCCTCCGATTCCGGCGGCATGACCTCGTCGGCATCGAGGATGAAGACCCATTCGTGGGAGAAGGGCAGGTTCTCCAGCGACCAGTTTTTCTTCTTCGGCCAGATGCCGTTGAAATCAAACTGCACCACCTTGGCGCCATGCGCCTCGGCGATCGCCTGCGACCCGTCGCTGCTGTTGGAATCGACGACGAAGATCTCGTCCGCCCAGGAGACGGCGGCGAGACAGCGAGGCAGGTTGTGCGCTTCGTTCTTGATGGGGATCAGGATGGAGACGGGGACCTTCATGGGATGGGGCTGGGTTGAGGTGTGTGAATGTGGCGGGCGGCGGGCTTCAAACGCGGGCCTTGCCGCCCTTGATGATCTTCACGGCAATGGTGCAAAACCTTTTGATGACCCAGTCCCTGCTGAACACGGCGGGCGAGCCCACCCTTAATGTCTCACAGCGTCCGCCATGGTTGCGGGCCCAGGCCTTCACATCCGTCAGGGAGACCCAGTGCACGGCGTCCGCATCGGGGAAGAAGGGCAGGTGGAAGGCGGCCAGATCGGTCTGGATCAGGAACTGGGGCCGCCGGGTGACGAGGCTGGCAAGCCTTGAGGCGAAGGTTTTCGCAAGCAGGCGCAGCCTTGATGCCTTCGACAGATGCCTGGCGGAG
>CAINXC010000531.1 GCA_903854655.1 uncultured Verrucomicrobiota bacterium
AGATCGGCGGCTACGGCCTGGACAGCCTGCTGTTGCATCGCAGGCTCAGCTTCGCTCCCGCCGCGACCGCGCCGCATGGCTTCATCCGCTGGGGCACGGACGGCCTTGCTTTCGCCACCAGCACCAATGTGGTGCTCATCGGCAGCCCCCAGCTCGTGCCCGGTGATCTTCCGGCGGATCTCGCCCTCACCGTCCAGGCTTCATCCCAGGCGGTTGCAAGCTCGGCGCCGGTCGCCTATGCCGTGCAGGTGACGAACAAGGGGCCTAACACGGCGCACGATGTCCAGTTGCGCGCCACCCTTTCGGCCGGCCAGACCCTTCAGGGAACGACAACCAGCAGCGGCACCGCTGTGACGACGGGTGGCGTTGTGCTGCTGCCAGTGGGTGATTTGGCCATGGGCGCCACCGCCACCCTCACGCTGAGCACCCTGCCGCAATCGCCTGGCAGCGTCACATGCAGCGCAGTGCCGGCGGCAGCTCGTTTGACCCGGATCAGTCCAACAATGCCGCCTTCTGCCTGGTCAACGCAGGTTATCAATCGCTGCCGGACATGGTGAACCGGGTTCGCCTGACTGCTAGCAACATCATTTATGATTCGGTGCACAAGGTTCTCTGGGCCACGATTCCCGCTGCGCAAGGTGCGCCGCTGGGCCGCTCTCTGATTTCCCTCAATCCTCTCAACGGGCAGGTCGGCGCTCCCGTCGCCTTGAACGGCGATGCCAGACCGGGCTGCTTTGCTCTCTCCGCCAACGCCCGCTACCTGTACGTGGGGCTCACCGATGCCCCGGAGGTGGTGCGCTTCGACATGGCCACGGTGCCCCCTGTCGCCCTGCGCATTCCTCTCGCCCTCAGCCAGTGGGGGAATGTGGTGCACGCCGAGGAGATTCAGGTGCTGGACGGCGATGGCACCAGCTTTCTCATGACCGAAAAGGAGGACGGCGTCGCCGCTGTTTACGATGGTATCGTACTCCGTCCCAACCGCACGGCGATCTACACTGTTGACAACATCGAGCGCACCTCCACTCCCGGTGTTTTCAACGGCCTGAACCAGGAATTGCCCGACACCGGCACGGTCCTGTCCGTCACTGCATCCGGCGTGTCCGTGGTCGCCAGTTCGAGCGACCTCTTCAGCGGCAATAACATCAACATCTGCGGTTCCGGCGGCCTGCTGCTTTCCAGCACCGGCGAGCTGCTCGATCCCGCCGCCCTGGTGATCACCGCCGCACTGGGCGTGGCCGGCCGGCCTTGCCTGGATGCCGGCAACCAGCGCGCCTTCATTGTCAATGGCAGCGCCATCTGGGGCTTCAACACCGCCACCGGCCTGGCCGTCGGCTCCCTCGCCCTGCCCACCATCGCCCTCGGCGACTGGGCGCAGTCCTGCGTGCGCTGGGGTGTTGACGGCCTCGCTGTCCTGGGAAATGACGGCATGATCTACATTGCCCGCTGGAGCCAGGCCAATACCACCGATCTCAACGCCAACGGCATTCCCGACACCTGGGAGATGGCCAACTTCAACTCCCTTGCGGTCGATATGAACGCCGATGCGGACGGTGACGGCATCTCCAACGCGATGGAGTACCTGTTTGGCACCTCGCCCACCTCGCCTTCCGGCAATCCGCTGCACATCGTGCTGAGCACCGGCGGGCTGGGCATGCAGGTGCAGGCCCAGGGCCTCACCTCCCAGAGCATCCGCCTCGGCTTCCCCCGGCGTGCGGGGCTGCCCGCCGGTTTTTACCGGTTCGATTCCACCAGCGATCTCCAGACATGGAGCCCCGTGCAGGGCGTTTCGGAAACCGTTGTTTCCACCGCGACCGTGGGCGGAGTCGCCATCGAAAACGTCGAGGCCGTGGTGCCGCTCCCGGCCGGCGGCAAAGGCTTCGTGCGGATGGTGACGACCGGGCCTTGAGCCGGGGTTGAGTGCGGCCGATGTGGCACATGCAGCCTGCCTGTGGGCGCGGCCCAGGGCGGTGATTTTGTCCGTGAGCCGTTCCGGGAACAGGCTGGCAGCGTGTTTCACTTTCTGCCTCCTGTCTGGCAGGTCCGCGCTCGCCGGTTGCAGCGGCTTCTTTGCTTGCCATGCTCCACGGCTCCTCTGTGCGCGTATTCCTGTGCCACCAGTCTCGTACCCCCATGAAACTCCTGATTTCCTGCATGACCGCCCTGATCGCCAGCACCGCCCTCGCCGTCGATGAACCCGCCGTGACCGTCGAGGGCTTCACGTACGTGCGCACGGCGGGGGGCATCGCGGAGTACACGCTGGACAGCAACGGCCTGCAGGTGCTGATGCTGCCGCACAAGGCGGTGCCGGTGGCCACCTTCATGGTCACCTACCACGTGGGCTCGCGCAACGAGGTGACGGGCACCACCGGGGCGACGCACCTGCTGGAGCACCTCATGTTCAAGGGCACGGAGCGCTTCGACCGCAGCCTGGGCACCGGCTTCGACCAGGTGCTGGAGCGCGTGGGCGCGGAGACGAACGCGACCACCTGGCTGGACCGCACCAACTACTTCGCCACCGTGCCGGCCAACGCCCTGCCGCTGCTGATTGAGGTCGAGTCCGACCGCATGCGCAACCTCGCCCTGCGCGAGGAGGACCGGCAGCCGGAGATGACGG
>CAINXC010000532.1 GCA_903854655.1 uncultured Verrucomicrobiota bacterium
CTCGGCATTGTCGCTCACGCGCTCGGCGATGATGTCGCGGGCACCACCCAGGGCTTCGACCGCGTCTTTCACCTTCTGCTCCTCGGCGGCGGCATCCGGGTTCACGAATTTCGCCGCCTCGGCGGCCAGGTCGGCGCTGCGGTCCTCCTGGTGCGCCTCGATGAAATCCGCCAGCGGCTCGAGTCCCTTCTCCTTGGCGATGGTGGCGCGGGTGCGCCGCTTCGGACGGAACGGCGCGAACAAGTCTTCCAGCACGGTCAGCGTGTCGGCCTTGAGGATCTTGTCCTTCAGGGCGTCGGTGAGCAGGTTGCGCTCCTCCAAACTTTTCAGGATGCTGCTGCGCCGGTCATCCACGGCGGCAAGCTGCTCCAGGCGGTCGCGCACCGTGGCGATTTTCACCTCGTCCATCTCGCCGGTGGCCTCCTTGCGGTAGCGGGCGATGAAGGGAACGGTCGAGCCTTCGACCAGCAGGTGCGCCGTCGCGCCGACCTGGATGGGCTTGAGGCTGAGTTCACGGGCGATGCGTTCGACGTGGGCAACGTTGATCTTGAGTTCCATGAGGGATTGAAAGGGTGGGGGAATGAGAACCGGTGGATTAGCGCAACGGGCCCGTTTCGACAACACCGAGAGCGGGTTCGGGCGTGATTTTTCCTTGCCTTGAGATCCCCACCGTTCCGGACGCAAGCAATCGTTCGCTTCAATTAACAATCAACCACTCCCGCCTTTTAATCCATCCGAACGATCGTTCTTGTCGCCTTCGTGACACAGGCTGATTGCGTCAGAATGGAGGATCCGTTTATTTGTCGGGACATGAACACCTGCCTCCCAAGTCTCGCGGTTGCCATCTTCTTGGCGCTTGCCCTCGGTGCCCTGTCGCAGGAACCGCCGTCTTCAGCCAGCCAGACGCAACGGGAGACGGTCAAGATTCATCCCAAACTGGCACCCTTCGTTTTTGAGATCGAAGGCAAGGAAGCAGGAGAGGTCACCATCAAAATCAGCGGAGGACCCAAGGGCTATCCAGGGCAGACGTTCACGACAGGCGTTGAAGATGAGAAGCATATCGGTTTTGGGTTGGTGGACATCAACTTCGACGGCTACAGAGATTTCCGAGTGGTCTCGGGTCGCGGGCACCCAGCGAACGAATGGTACAATTACTGGGTCTTCGAGCCCAAATCAGGGCGCTTCAGAGAGGCACCAGCGTTTGACGAGATCACGGGCATCGATCCCGAACGCCAAGTGCTGCGCAGCCATTCCAATGGCGGCAACATCCAGCATACGACCGACTATTACCGGCTTCGCGGTGGCAAGCCGCTCATCTTCAAATCCGCTGTCACCGGATGGTCGCAAGACAAGCGTGAGGTAGTCCCGCTCAGTGTTCCCGACCATACTCCTGTGCAAATCACCCGGCTTTACATCGATGGAAAGGTTTGCCGCACGTTCTACACGACTGAGTTTGAACCGTAGCGAACAATCGTTCGCCTTGATTAATAATCAGGCGTTCGTGCTATTTCAGCTACGCGAACGATTGTTCGCGGCAGGATAGAATGTGGCACAGGCTGCCAGCCTGTGGGCACGGTCATGGGTTCCCTGCCTGCCACTGATACGCTCCCGGCAGGCAGGCTGCCTGCTCCACTTTCTATCTGATCTTGACCACACCCTGCCCGCTTCCTGCTGCTTCGGACCATTCATCATTGCACCCCTGCAATATTCCGGTCGCAATCCCGTATCCTTCCCCAGCCATGAACGCCCCCGCGCATCCTTTCACCCGTCGCGCCATGCTGCAACGCAGTGCGGGCGGTTTTGGATTCCTGGCGTTGCAGGCCTTGCTGGCCGAGGAGCAGGCCAGAGCTGCGGTGGCCAATCCGCTGGCGGCGAAGAAGCCGCATTTCCCGGCGAAGGCGAAGCGCGTGGTGTTTGTGTTCATGAAGGGCGGTCCGTCGCATGTGGACACCTTTGATCCGAAGCCGCTGTTGCAGCGTGACGACGGCAAGCCTTATCCCTTTGTCCAGCCGCGCATCCAGTTCGCCGCCACCGGCAAGCTCTTGAAATCGCCGTGGAAGTTCAAGCAGTACGGCCAGAGCGGTCTGCCCGTGAGCGAGCTGTTCCCGAATGTGGCGCAGTGTGTGGACGAACTGTGCGTGCTGCGCTCGGTGTACGGCACCAATCCCGCCCACGGCGGCGCCTTGCTGAAACTGCACACCGGCAGCGACACCCAGGTGCGGCCCAGCATGGGCTCCTGGGTCGTCTATGGACTGGGCACAGAAAATGACAACCTGCCCGGCTTCATCACCATCTGCCCCACGCTGGCCCATGGCGGCGTGAACAACTGGGGCGCGGCCTTCCTGCCCGCCTACTGCCAGGGCACTCCCATCGGCAATGCCGCCATTCCGGCGGAGAAAGCCCTGGTGAAGCACATCCGCAACGACCAGATCAGCCCCGCGCTCCAGCGCAAGCAACTCGACTTCCTGGCCCAGGTGAACCACGAGCACATGGAGCTTTCCGGTCCCGACCAGGCGCTGGAGGGCCGCATCAATTCCTTCGAGCTGGCCTTCCGCATGCAGAGCACCATGCCCGAGGCCCAGGATGTGGCCCAG
>CAINXC010000533.1 GCA_903854655.1 uncultured Verrucomicrobiota bacterium
GAGTACCCGCTGCCGGCCGCTCATCTGCTGGTGGGCATCGGCAAGACGCTGGCCCGCCGCCTGCGTGATGTGAACGAGAAAATTGCGCGGTTCTACAGCATGTAGGTCCCGCAGACTGATTGGAGCCCGCTTCTCTTCGCGCTTTGAAGAGAGCGGGTTTGTTGTTGCGATGATCCTGCGCCACCACGAGCTTATCTGTAATGCTTAACTTTCTGGAGCAACCGTCCGGACTTGGCAATGCGTTCATTGCCTTCTTTGCCCTCGCCATCGGCCATGCCTTCGCCGATTTCGCGTGGCAGAGCGAATTCATGGCGGTGAACAAGAACAAGAACCTCGTGCCGAAAGACACGGACGATGGCAAGCCAAGCAGCATGTGGATGCACGTGCTCGCCGCCCATTGCCTGGTGCATGCGGGGGCGGTGTGGATGATCCTCGGCTCGCTCAAGCTGGCGTGGGCCATCGCGCTGTTTGAGTTCATTGCCCACTGGTTCATCGATCTCAACAAGTGCGAGGGCAGGACGAGTTTCAACCAGGACCAGGCGCTGCATTATGCCTGCAAAGCTCTTTACGTGGTGGTGATTTTTCTCGGCTGGGTGCATTGAGGTTTGAATTCGCGCCTCCCCCCGGGGGGGGGCGACAAAGCCGCAACTTCCCCTTGCATCCTGGCCTGGAATGGCCAAGGAGGTCGGCCTCATTCTTTATGGCCTCCACACCCGTCATCAACCTTCGCCGCGGACAAGCGGTCCGCCACAACAACGATGTCTGCCTCATCACCGCGATGGAGCACAAGACGCCGCCACGCATGGCATCTTATGTGCAGATGTCCATCAAGAGCCTGGCCACGGGCCGCGTGAGCAATCTGCGCATGACCTCGAATGAATCGCTGGATGCGGTGAACCTGAACAAGGAATACCACGAGTTCAGCTACAAGGACGGCGACGGCTACCACTTTCTCCATCCCGAAACCTTTGAAGATGTGCTGGTGGGCGAGGACCTTATTGCCGACGTGAAGAAGTACCTCATCGAAGGTGAGAAGTACAACGTGGTCTTCACTGATGACACGGTTGCAGCCGTCGAGATGCCGCCCTCCCTGGCCATGACCGTGGCCGAAGCGCCCGAAGGCGTGAAGGGCGACTCCGCCAACAACGTTTACAAGGCCGCCGTGATGGTGACGGGCCTGGTGGTGCAGGTGCCCTTGTTCGTGGGCCCCGGCGAGAAGATCAACGTGAAAACCGAAGACGGCACGTACCTGGGCCGCGCCTAGTTCTGGCCCAACCTTCACGCATTTCGCCACAGGCGGCAGGGTCATCCCTGCCGCCTGTTTTGCTGGCGAAACTCGTGTGCGGGCACGGTCAGTTGGAGGAGCCGGGCAGCAGCCGGGCAAGGCCGCTGCGGGCCTCCCCGTTCACTGACCAAAAGCTGCCGCCCACGACCACGCTGCCATCATCCAGCACGATCATGCTTTGCACATAGTCGGCCGGCTGCAAGGGTGTGCCACCGGTCGTGGTGTTCTGCGCGCTGGTGAAGACGGGGGCGGTGAAACTGCGGTCGAGCGAGCCATCACTGCCAAGGCGCACGAGGGAAACGGAGTTCCCCGAAACCTGGTCCTCAAGGCCTTCAGTCATGGCCACCCAGCCGCCGCCCGGGTTTCCCGCAATGAGCTTGACGCCAAAGGCCTGGCCGGGCGCAATCACGGGCCCGGGCACCAGGTCAGGCATGCCAAAGGCGGCATAGGCAGCCCCCGAATTGATGGTGCCGAGGAAAGGACTGACCGGGGACGAAGGACCGGTGCTCTGGACCAAAGAGGGGGCTGTGAGCAGGTAGCCGCCATCGCGCGGCAGCACGCTGGAGAAGCCTGCAGGTGGTGGCACGCTGAGGTTAAAGGCGTCCACCGAGCCATCCGCCAGCAGCCGCACCATGCCCGCACGGGCGACACCATTGACCGTGGCAAATTCCCCCGAAACCAGAAGGGCTCCGTCAGCATCGATTTGAATGGCATCCACAGTGGGCGCGCCCGCATCTGCAGCGGCTCCGAAGAGCGGGGCAAAGCTCTGGTCCGGAGTGCCGTTGGCAAACAATCGAACGATCGCAGGTGGGTGAAGAAACAGGATCATGCCCGTCTGAACGGCAGCGCCCCCGATGACGATTTTGCCGTCCTGCTGCCGGACCATGACACGTGCGGAGGCCAGCAAGGGCGAGCTGGCGTTGGAAGAGGTGAATCCAGGGTCTGGCGTGCCCGTGACAGTCACCTGGAACAGGACATTGCCTGCGGAACTGCTGGCCAGGATCGTGGCGCCACCGTCTGCATTCGCCAGCATCTGGAGCACGGTTGCCGGAAAGGGCGCGAACACCGGGTCCACACCGCCGTTGGTGGCGAGCTTGGCCAGGCCCTGGCGACTCACCAGCGTGCCATCCGTGGCGACGCCAAAGCTGAAGTTGCCGGCGACCAGAAGCCTCGATCCTGGTGCCGCCACCACCTGGGAAATGCTGGTCGAACTGCCGACCCACGCACCGAAGCCCGGGATTGCCGGAACGGCATTGCTTCCTTTGACCGGCCGCTGCACGAGTGCAAACCCGCTCAGCGTGGGGGTGGCGTCAGTGCCCGGGCCGCTGAAACCATAGCTCAGCAATCCTGATGGGGTGGGATACAACCCGTTGGGAGTGTAGGAGAGCGCCACTGTCAGCGGAGCGGCCACCCTGGTGGTGGCCGAACTGCTGATCGCGGCAAACACGGCGTAGCCTGGTGCGGTGGGTTGCACTGTGGGCGCTGCTCGCAGGGGGATGACACCTGCTGTGGGCTGGGTCGTCGTCATCATGACCACCTGACTGCTGCCGGACAGCTCCAGCCCAATCGGGAGCCCCGTCACACTCGCTGCATAAGTGCGCATGAACCCGCCTGTCGAGCCGACCATTTCCAGGTTGGACTTCGGCTGCCCCTGCACCACCCCGTTTTTGAGCGTTTCCGTCAATGTGCCGAGCAGCAGGGTGGTGCCCATTCCCGCTGAAATGCGGCAGACATGGGCGGACCTGGGTTTGCCCCGTGGCACAAAGGTCTTGTCCCGATCACCGGTGGTTGTGAGCCTTGCCAGACCAAACGCAAGTTTGACGGTGTTGATCTTGGTGAACTGACCGCCAATCACCGTTGAGCCGTTGCTGGAGCGCAGGGCGCATTCCACCGCTCCATCCACGGTGGTGACAAAGGTGCTGTCCACCGTGCCGTCGGCGTTGAGCGAAGCCAGGTAGCTGACCGCAGTGCCGTTGACTCCGGTAAACCCGCCACCGATCAGGATTTTGTCGTCAGCGCCTGGCAAAATGAAGCTCAGCAACTGGGGTTGTGAATGGTTCGCCGTGCTCATCGTGAGCACGGCTGTTTGGAACGAAGTGTCCGGTGAACCATCGGCATTCACCCGAATGACACTGGCATTGACCGAGCCCGAGGTGGCCACGGTGCTGGTCCCCGAAGTTTGAAGGGAACAAGAGTAACCGATCAACACCTTGCCATCCGCCTGCGCCGCGATTGCCAGCAGCCGGCTGGCATCCGGGGGGCGTGAGGGATTGAAGCTGCCGTCCACGCTGCCATCGTTGTTTGCTTGGGCCAGCCACGCCGCAGGCTGCCCGCTGATCCAGTCAAAATCTCCCCCGACCAGCATCTGGCCTGTGGATGCCCGCGCCACGACCTGCACTTCGCCGGTCGTGTAGAGCTGTGGCACGAAGCTGGTGTCCAGCCCCCCGGCGTTCACCAGGGCTTGCAATGCACCGCAGGAGAACATGAGCCCCATCCCGACAAGCAGAGCTGGGCATCGTTTCATCATGGGGCGAAGAGGGTGAGGCTCGGCGCGTCCACTATCGCCCCTGGCCGGGCGGAGTCGAGCCTAAAATAGGCCTGGGCTGCCGGAGAACGGCGAGCAGAAATGGAGGAGGACGAAAGTGGGCGCATCCGTCACTACAGATCGCCTTTTCTGGCTCCAAGTTATGTTTGATCATCCGGCCTTCACCAGGGTCATCACGCATTCCAGGTGGCGGGTCTGCGGAAACAGATCAAAAGGTTTCACCCGCTTCAGTGTGTAGCCCGCTTCGGTGAACAGCACGAGGTCGCGCATCTGCGTGGGCGGGTTGCAGGACACGTACACCACCGCGCGGGGACCAAAGGCGAAGAGCTGCTCCAGAAAGCCCTCGCTGCATCCGGCCCGAGGCGGATCGACGATCACGACGGTGTCCTGCGCAGCCAGGGTGATGCCGGCGAAGATGTGCCGCGCATCGGCGGCGATGAACTGGCAGTTGGTGAACCCGTTCAAGTCGGCGTTGTGTTTGGCCTTGGCCACGGCCGTGTCGCTGACCTCCACCCCGCTGATGCTTTCGAAACGCCCCGCAGCACACAGGCCAAACAGCCCGCTGCCGCAATACGCATCAATCAGGGAGCGGGCGCCGCTGGCCTCCGCCTCATTGATCACGTGCTCGACAAAGGCGGGCAGAATGAAGGGGTTGTTCTGGAAGAAGTCACCCGCTTGAAATTCGAAGCGCACCCCGGCCACCTCTTCGCGGGCCAGTTCCTTCGGCTGCGTCAGCACCTCGCCGCCTGCGGATCGCAGCAGCAGCGTGGCACCGTTCTTGTACTCCGTGCGGCCGCTGAGCACCTCCTCGCGCACGCTTGCCAGCCTTTCGTTGAGTTCCGGCATGGCGATGGGGCAGGTTTTCACGTCGATCATCGCATTCCGCGTGCTGGCCCGAAGAAAACCGATTTCACCGATGCTGCCGTTCTTGGGCCGGTGGAAGTGCGGGGTGATCTTCGAGCGGTAGCCGAAGGTCTGCGGCGAGGGCTCCACGGGCTCGACCTCGAAATCGATCTTCGCCATGTGCTTGAGCAGTTCCGCCACCTGGCGCTGCTTCCAGTGAAGCTGCTCCGCATAGCCCACATGCTGGTACTGGCAGCCGCCGCACTGGCCGAACAGCGGGCACACCGGCGCGATGCGATGCGGCGAGGCCTGGAGCACCTCGACCAGATCGGCCTCGCTGTAGTTCTTGTGGTTGCGGAACACCTTTGCCTTCACCCGCTCGCCCGGCAGGGCAAAGGGCACGAACACCACCCACTCGTCCACACGCCCCAGGCCCACGCCCTCATTGGTGAGCTTGTCGATGCTCAGCTCGATCTCCTGATGGTAGGCGAAGGGGACGGGATTGAATTTGCGCGGCGGTGGGGGGAGCATGCTTGAGCGGGGGCAGAGTGCGGGAGTACTGAGTGCGTAGTGCCCAGTGAGAACGCTCCTGTGCCAGAGGTCACCCGGCGAGGCAAGCATCTCCTGTATTCAGTCCGCACTATGTACTGAGCACCAGGCACTCCGCACTTCTGCCCTTCTCTGCATCCTCACTTAATCTTTCGTGTGCTTCACCTTGAAGCTGCGGAACTCCACCGGGTCGTTGTGACCGGCGAAACCGATGTAGCCCTTGGTGTGGTCGAGCCCCTTGGGCGGATGCTGGATCTGGCTGCGGTCAAAGGTGGCGGTGTCAACGTCCAGCACCTTGGTGCCGTTGAGGGTGACCTTGATCTTGCTGCCGTGCACCTCGATTTCCTCGAAGTTCCAGACACCCACCGGGCGGTCGTAGCCGTGCTTGGCGCCCACGCAGTGGTAAAGGCTGGCGTTGTACTGATAGGGCAGCAGCGGGTGGTCCTTGTGCTGGGCGTTGTAGCCGTCGCTGTCGAGCACCTGGACCTCGAATCCGTCGGAGGCGGGGTGCCCGCCCAGCGGGGTGCGCAGGGCGATGCCGTTGTTGCCGGCGACGGGGAGCTTGTACTCGACGCGGATGATGCCGTTTTCGAATTCCTCCATGGTCAGCAGGTGGCCGCCCTTGCCGGGCCGGCAGCGGATCGCGCCATCCACCATTTCATAGCTGGCCACGTCGTTCTGCCAGTTGCTCAGGTCCTTGCCGTTCACCTGCTCCTCGAAGCCTTCGTTGTCGCGGCTCGCCAGCGTCTTGTTGGCTTCATCGGGGCTGATTTCGCGGATGAAGATGTTGCGCCAGCGGATCTCGCTGCCGTGGGTCTGCAACTGGATCGGGCCTTTCGGGAAGACCGGGTCAGGCATGAATCCGTTGGGCACCTTTTCCTCCTTTTTCTCCGTGGGAGCAGCGCCCGGCTTGGTCCAGGCAAGGTAGCCCGCCTTCTTGTTGGCGAAGTAGTTTTCCAGCACGCAGTTGTCCACGACTGTCTCGCCATTGAACACAACCGTGACGCGCTCGCCGATCATGGTGATCTTCATCGTGTTCCA
>CAINXC010000534.1 GCA_903854655.1 uncultured Verrucomicrobiota bacterium
GACGTTAGTCGGCCGGGGTGGCGCGTGTTGTGGGCGCTTGCGCACCTGACGGTTCAAAAACCCGCTTGTGACAAGCCGCTGCGAGCCCCGTCCCATCAAGGTTCCAGCACCTGTCTGCACTTCTTTTCCCTGATGGCACTGGACTTTAGTCTGCACTCCAACCTCGAACACGGGGCGCGGGGATGTTTCCCCCGCTTGCCTCCTCTCAACGTTCTTCCGCACCAGCTTCCCGGATGAACCCCATTTCACGCCTCCTCCTCCTGCAAATACGTGTTCCCGCGATACAGCACCGCCATGAACACGAACAGCACGGCGGTGACGGCCATGCACTTGACGAAGAACCAGTAGTAGCCCGCCCCTTGCAGCGAGCTGGAGAGGCCGGCCTTCTCGATGGAAAGATTGACCAGCGAGGTGAAGGTGTTGCCCAGGGCGACGCTGAAGAAGTAGTAGATCGACATGACAAAGGATTTCAGCCGGGGCGGGGACTGGGTGTAGCTGAACTCCAGGCAGGTGATGGAGATGAGGATCTCGGCGGCGGTGATGGGCACATACGCCAGCGCCTGCCACCAGATGCTGGGCTTCGCCCCGGCGGCGATCCAGCCTTCCACCAGGGCGGGGATGACGAAGGACAGCACGGCGATGAAGAAGCCCAGGCTGATCTTGCGCAGGGGCGTGAAGTCGAGGAAGCGGTTCACGAAGGGGTAGAGCCAGATCGAAAACAGCGGGATCAAGAGCATCACCAGGATGGGGTTCAGGCTCTGCAACTGATCGGGCAGCACGGCGTGGCCGAACATGTGCAGGTCCATGTGCTGCGCCTGCTCCACCCAGCGCGAAGCGGTCTGGTCGAACAGCGACCAGAACATGGCGGCGAAGATGTAGATCATGATCAGGCCGGCGAGCGATTTGAGGAAGCCGGGCTGGAGCAGATCGGAAAGGAAGCGTTTCGGCTGCGGCGGGATGTGCGCGAAGGTGTTGCGGCCCAGCCAGAACACCAGGGTGGCGAGGAACATGAGCACGCCCGGCACGCCGAAGGCGACATGCGGCCCCCAGGTCTTCATCAGCCAGGGCGTGAGCAGCATGGAGAACGTGGAGCCCACGTTGATGGAGAAGTAGAACCAGTTGTACACGCGGGTGAGCAGGTGCGCGTTGCTCCTGCCGAACTGGTCGCCCACGTGCGCGGCGACGCAGGGCTTGATGCCGCCCGCGCCCAGCGCGACGAGGGTGAGGCCCCAGAACAGCCCGTCGCGCGTGCAGTCCAGCGCCAGCACCAGGTGCCCCAGGCAGTAGACCAGCGAGAGCCAGATGATGGTGCGGTACTTGCCCAGCCAGAGATCCGCCACCAGCCCGCCGAGCAGAGGGGTGTAGTACACGCCGGCCATGTAGGCGTGCAGCCACTTCGCCGCCTCCGCCTCGTTCATGAGATCCGCCGCCCCGCCATGGGTGCGCAGGGCGGTGGTCATGAACACCATCAGCACGGCCCTCATGCCGTAGAAGCTGAAGCGCTCCGCGAATTCGTTGCCGACGATGTACGGCACGCCGCGCGGCATGTGCGGAGTAGCTTCGGGGGAGGTGCGGAAGGGCATTTCGCAAGAAAGATCAGCGCGGAGGCCGGAGCTGACAAGCGCTCAGGTGAGCCATGCCGGTCTTGAACGGCCCGCTCACGCCTATGGGTAGGAGGGGGGTGTCAGGCGCGCTTGAACTGCGCCTCGTACCGGCCCTGCAGGTCCCTGAAACGGCCTTCCAGCTCCGCCAGCTCCAGCCCCGAAAGCTCCTCGCCTGAAGAAACAGGCAGGTGCATCATCTCCTGCAGGAAAGTCAGCCGTCCGATCACCACCCCCCGCGCCTCTCCTTCAGCTTTTCCTTTGGCTTCGCCCTCGGCTTTGCCTCTGGCGATCAATACTGCGGCGGTGGACATGATTTCCTCCTTTAACTTCGGGTTGTGTTCAAGGGTATGGGCGATTTGTTCCACGTCAAGGATCGTGTCCGTATGCAGGGCGTACAGCAGGCTCTTGCGCAGCAGTTCATCGGGCAGCGACGCCTGGTCCAGCATCCAGACAAAGAACTCCGCCAGCCGTTTCAGGCGGGCCATTTTCATGAGCTGCAGCACCACCCTCATCTGCTCATCCGCCGCGTCCTGCTGTGGATCAAACTGCGAGAGGTCCAGCAAGGCGTGGCGGAACTTCGGCAGGTAGGGCATCAATGCCTCGGCCAGCGAGGCGGGCAGGGCGAACAGATCCTCGAAACAGGGCGAGACGACCCAGCGGTCAGGCCCCTGGTGCAGCACCAGGGGCACCACCGGCGGCAGCGGCCTGCCATGGGCTTCAGCATGGGTGAACAGGATCTCCAGGATGTAACCCAGCAGCCGCAGCGGCATCATCTCATCCACGGTGGTCTGGTGCTCAAACAGCAGGTATAGCCGGCAGGACCTCCCCTCCGCAGCCTGGATTGAAAACAGCAGGTCCGAATGGGCCTGCTGAAGCGACTGCTTCACGAAGGAGCCAGGCATCAGTTGCAGGGAAGTCCAGTCCATCCGCTCCACCACCGGGGCGGGCAGATGCTCCTGGAACAACACCGCAGCCCTGACCGGATCAGAAAAGACATCCTTGAAATAGGCGTCATGCGGGTGCGCCGCGAGCTCGACTTCGATGTCCTCCATGCACGGTCATGTTTCGGAAGGCTGGCACAGGGCGCAAGCTGAAACACAAGCATCTCCACGGCGCGCCCCTCCCCCCTTGCCCGAAATCCACCAATCAAAATTCGCAATGACTCCGCCCCTCTTGACTGCCCCGGCGCTTGCGCCATTGTCCCCCGCTCTCCCCCTCGATCATTGTTTATGATTCTTTCCACTTTTTTTCGGCAGGCCCCGTTGGTCGTGATCTCCGGCCTTGTTGCGGCCGGCTCAGTCAGTTTCGCTGCGGATGTTGATCCGGCTTTGTCGGTGAAGGACTACGCCTCGCTGCAGAGCCTGGTGGCGAAAATGGCGCACCAGCCCTACGTCGCCGCGCAGAAGCCGCTGGACCCGTTCTTCGACAAGCTCAAGTACGACGGCGCGCGCCAGATCCGCTTCCGCGAGGACATGGCGCAGTACGGCGGCGGCAAGACCTTCCACCTGGAGTTCTTCCATCCGGGATGGACGGCGAAGAAGACCGTGGGCATGTATGACCTGACGGGCGGCCAGGCCGCGCCGATCGCGTACGACCAGAAGCTGTTCGACTGGGGCCAGCTCAAGGTGCCGGAAGGCACCAAGTACCCGGACGGCTTCGCCGGCTTCCGCGTGGTGGCCCCGGATTCGTTCCTGAACCGCAAGTTCGAGTTCCTGGTGTTCATGGGCGCGAGCTACTTCCGCGCGGTGACCACGGAGCTGGGCTACGGCCTGTCCGCCCGCGCGCTGGCGATCAACACCATCGGCGGCGACCCGGAGGAGTTCCCGGACTTCACGCACTTCTGGTTTGAGAAGCCGCAGGCCGGCGACCGCTTCTTCAAGGTGCTGGCGCTGCTCAACGGCCCCAGCGTGGTGGGCGCCTACAGCTTCGAGGCGATGCCCGGCAAGACCACGGAGATGTTTGTGAAAGGCACGGTGCACCTGCGCAAGCCGGTGAAGTCGCTGGGCATCTCGCCCTTCAGCAGCATGTTCTGGTTCGGCGAGAACTCCTACCCCAAGCCCTATGACTTCCGGCCCGAGGTGCATGACTCGGACGGCCTGCAGATCGAGGTGGAGAAGGGGCCCAGCATCTGGCGCCCGCTGGACAACACGCCGGGGCAGCTCCGCCTGAGCCTGTTCGACGTGCCCAAGATCAAGGGCTTCGGCCTCTCCGAGCGCGACCGCGACTTCCAGCACTTCGAGGACCTGGAGGCCAACTACCACCGCCGCCCCGCCGTGTGGGTGGAGCCGCTCACCGGCTTCGACGCCGGCAACATCACGCTGGTGGAGATCCCCACCGGCGAGGAGACCTGGGACAACATCGTGACCTTCTTCCAGCCCGCGAAGATGCCCACGGCGGATGAGCCGATCAACTTCAGCTACCGCCTGCAATGGCTCGACGAGCACGAGCCCGGCAAGCTGGCCAAGGTCACCTCCACCCGCCGCGGCTTTGTCATGGACTCCATCAACCACCTCAACGTGGTCGATTACACCAAGGGCGACGTGCAGGGCGAGAAGCCGGCCGACTGGGCGCCGGGCAAAGATGTCAAGATCGCCAGCGGCAAGGCCAAGGTGATCGACCAGCGCGTGATGAAGAACAGCGAGACCGGCGGCTGGCGCGCCTTCTTCAAGCTGGACATCCCGGCGGAAACCAACCTGATCGAAATGAGCTGCGAGCTCAAGGACAAGGACACCGTGATTTCCGAGCACTGGATGTATCAATGGAGGCGCTAGACATCCAGTTCGCCCCCGGCACGGGCACCGAGGAGGAGTGGAACGAGGCCTACGCGCGCCTCTCGGACTACTTCCGCTCCTACCGCCTGCACAACCGCATCCGCCGCACGCAGCTCATCCTGGCCACCCTGCGCAAGGCGGCCGAGGCGCACGCCAAGGACCCCTCGCGCAAGCCCACGGCGCACGCCATAGAGCAGGCGCGCCTGATGCTGCGCCACTGGCTGGGCAAGATCTACAGCGACATGCAGATGACCGACGCGCAGATCGAAGCCTCCGGCCGCCTGGGCTTCCACCTGTCCGGCGGCCCGGACAGGTGGCCGCATTTCTTCCTCGACGAGCAGAACCCCCCGGACGAAATGGCCGAGGCCATGCGCCTGGCGGTGCGTACTTCCGGCCCCCGCCTCCAGGTTTCCAAGATGACCCCGCGCGACATGGACCTGGGGCTCACCAATGTGGCGGAGGACACGTTTGACCGTTTCGGCAAGCATCCCTACGCCCGCTACGCCCTGCTGCTGGTGCTGGTGGTGCTGGTGCTCGGCTACGTTTACAAGCTGCTGAAATGAGCCCTCCCCCCCCCGCGCCCCCGCACAGTCATGGTTCCCTGGCGGGCGTGCCGCCGCGCAACATCGCGCGCATGCGCCGCGCCACCTTCTTCGTGCTGGTGCTGCTGGGCACCATCCTGGGCACCTGGCTGCTGGCCGTGTTCCTCTCCGTGGGCGGCCGCTGGCGCTGGTCGCAGATCGGCATGCTGCTGGTGTTCGTGCCGCTGTTTTACCAGCTCAACGGCGGGTTCTGGACGGCGCTGATCGGCGTGTGGCTGCAAAACCGGCCCATGGATGACCCGATCGACCTGTGGGGCTCCATCACCCCCGAGGACGAAAGCACGCCGCTGAGCGCCAACATCGCCATCATCATCCCCGTGTACAACGAGGACGTGACGCGCGTGTGGGAGGGGCTGCGCTCCTGCTACCTGTCGCTGGAAAAAACCGGGCAGCTCCAGCACTTCGACTTCTTCGTGCTCAGCGATTCGGACGACACCAACCGCTGGATCGAGGAGGAGGTGGCGTGGCTGGAGCTGTGCCGCCAGCTCGGCGCCTTCGGCCGCATCTTCTACCGCAAGCGCCGCAAGCCGATCAACCGCAAGAGCGGCAACGTCTCCGACTTCTGCCGGCGCTGGGGCAAGCGCTTCCGCTACATGATCGTGTTTGATGCGGACAGCCTCATGTCCGGCGGCCTCATGGTGGCCATGGTGCGCATCATGGAAAAGAACCCCGGCCTGGGCATTCTGCAGACCTTCCCCAAGCAGATCGCCTCCGAGACGCTGCTGGGGCGCCTGATGCAGTTCGCGCAGGCCCTGTATGGCCCCGCCTTCATGGCCGGGATCAACTACTGGCAGGGCGGCGAGGCGAATTTCTGGGGCCACAACGCCATCATCCGCCTGGAGCCCTTCATCCAGCACTGCGCCCTGCCGCCCCTGCCCGCCACCGTGCCCTTCGGCGGCCACATCCTGAGCCACGACTTCGTGGAGGCCGCGCTCATGCGCAAGGCCGGCTACGCCGTGCGCCTGCTGCCCGCCACGCGCGGCAGCTATGAGGAGGGGCCGCCCTCGCTCATCGACATGCTGAAGCGCGACCGCCGCTGGTGCCAGGGCAACATGCAGCACTTCTGGCTGCTGTTCGCCAAGGGCTGGCACCCCATGAGCCGGCTCAACTTCGCGCACGGCGTGCTCAGCTACGTGAGCTCGCCCCTGTGGCTGCTGTTCCTGGTCTTCTCCACCATCCTCGCCGCCTTCCCGGACAAGACCGGCGGCCCGCAGCGCGAGCAGACGATGCTGGCCGGCCAGCTCCTGCTCTGGCTCACCGCCACCCTCATCTTCCTGCCCAAGGTGGTGATCCTCACCGACGAGCTGCTCACCGGCCGCCTGTTCAAGCCAATCAAGCTGCGCATCCTCACCTTCATCAGCAGCATCCTGGACACGGTGATCTTCAGCTTCATGGCGCCGGTGATGATGTGGTTCCACACCCGCTTCGTCATGAAGATCATCCTCGGCCAGGGCGTGCGCTGGGTGAACCAGCGGCGCAAGGCCGGCGGCGTGGACTGGCAGGAGGTGATCCTCACCTTCTGGGGCGTCACGCTCCTCGGCGTTCTTTGGACGGTGCTGGCCGTGTGCATCTCGCACCAGTTCCTGCTCTGGATCAGCCCCATCCTCGTCTCCCTGCTGCTCGCCATCCCGTTTGCCATCCTGCTTTCCAGCACCCAGAGCGGCAGGCGCCTGGGCCTCTTCCTCACGCCGGAGGAGCTGGAGCCGCCCACCGTGTTCAGCGACATGGAGGACAATCTTGCCGAGGCCAAGGGCCGCCTGCAGCTTCCCCCGGAAATCGAGAAGAGCTACGGCCTCATGCAGGTGTGCCTGGACCCGTATGTGAACGGCCTGCACGTGAGCCTGCTGCGCCGCCGCCGCTACACCGAGCTGTCGCGCGAGTACCTCGCCGAAATCGCCCGCCGCTTCATCCAGGAAGGCCCCCAGGCCCTGAAGCCGCGCGAGATCAACGCCATCATCAACGACACCGAAACCGTCACCAGCCTGCACTACCGCCTCTGGTCCTCGGCGGAAAACGAGCTGGCCCCGTTCTGGTCGCTCGCGATCAAGCAGTACAACCTCGCCGCCACCAACCCCTTCACCCACCTGCTCGCGCAGAAGGGCATCCCCATGGCCGAGGCTCTCGTGGAGAAGTAATACCAGCCGCCGCCCATCCATGAAAGCCCGGTCCTGGATCGCCCTCATCACGGCCCTCGCCGCCCAGGTGGCGGTGCTGGTGTTCGGCTGCCAGTTCCTCGTCACCCGCGCCGCCTCCGGTCGCCTGTACGACAAGGCGGCAGAGGTGCCTGGCCCGCGCGTGGCCCTGCTGCTGGGCTGCAGCAAAACTTTGGGAGGAGGATGGCCCAATCCCTTCTTCACGGGGCGCATCGAGGCCGCCGCCCTGCTGTTCAAGGCAGGCAAGATCAAGGCGTTCATCGTCAGCGGCGACAACCACCGCCACGGCTATGATGAGCCCACCGACATGAAAGAGGCGCTGGTCGAAGCCGGGGTGCCGGAGGCGAAAATCGTCTGCGACTACGCCGGATTCCGCACCCTCGACTCCATCGCGCGCGCCAGGAAGGTCTTTGGCCAGGACCAAATCATGATCATCTCCCAGCGCTTCCACAACGAGCGCGCCCTCTACCTGGCCAGGGGCTTTGGCATCGATGCCATCGCTTTCAACGCCAGGGACGTGCGTTTTGAGTCCGCCATGAAGACCTACATCCGCGAAGTCTTCGCTCGCGTGAAGGCCGTGGTCGACATGCACCTGCACACCCAGCCCAAGTTCTACGGCCCGCCGGTGAAGCTGCCGGAGTAGCGGAGCGACGAGAAGAAACCTATTTCTTCCCAAAGAACGCCGCCAATGTCTGCAGCGCCCCTGGATCAGCGGGCTTTTCGGCGGCGCGGATGGCTTCCTCCTGGATGGCGCAGAGCTCGGCGATGCCTTTCTTGCCGAGGACCAGGAGCTGGTCGAGCTGGGACTGGCTGAAGACGGCTTCTTCGCCGCTGCCCTGGATTTCGACGAACTCGCCGCTTTCGGTCATGACGATGTTGGCATCGACTTCGGCGTCGCGGTCCTCGACGTAGCAGAGATCAAGCAGGGCCTCCGTGCCGCAGATGCCGGCGCTGATGGCGGCGACCTTCTTTTTGAGGGGCTGCTGGGTGAGCTTGCCTTTGGCGAGCAGGCGGTTGAAGGCGATGGCGCTGGCGATGCAGGCGCCGGTGATGGAGGCGGTGCGGGTGCCGCCGTCGGCCTGCAGCACATCGCAATCGAGGCAGAGGGTCTTCTGGCCCAGTTTTTTGAGGTCCACCACGGCGCGCAGGCTGCGGCCGATGAGTCGCTGGATCTCAATGCTGCGGCCATCGGGGCGACCGCGCGAGCTTTCGCGCTCCTTGCGGTCGAGTGTGGAGTAGGGGAGCATCGAATACTCGGCGGTGAGCCAGCCGCCCTGCACGTTTTGCACCTTCATCCAGCGCGGCACCTCGTCCTGGATGGTGGCGGCGCAGATCACCCGCGTGTTGCCAAAGCAGATCAGCACCGAGGCGGTGGCGTGGGGGGCGACATCCAGGATGTAGTCGATCTTGCGAAGCTGGTCGGGGGAGCGTCCGTCGGTGCGTGGCATGGGGGGCAGAGAGTAAAGAGTGAAAAAGGGAAGGGGATGGGTATAGCCTGGAACGGGGCGGGGGGCGAGGGGAAATGAGAAGCGGGAGACTGAATAGGTCCTCCTGCAGGACGCATGCGACCTATGAGGCGTGGGGGCTGGCTGAGGGCGCTTTAATCAAGCAGGAGGGCGAGTGCTGGTGGGCAATTGTGGGAGGGTGTTCGCAAGAAATAAGGATTGCGTGTGCGGGGCGCTCCGATAACTTCCCGCTCATGCAAGCTTAGGCGCTGCGGAAGCTCCATTGCGAGTTCTGCAATTTTGCAGAATTCCAACGGGGAAACGCTGTCATCTGCTATACTGTTTTTATCGCATGTATTATAATTTTAAGTCTCGCCACTGGGCGCTGGTGGCGGGTGCTGCGGTGGGGCTGCTGGGCCTGGTCGTGCTGGTCGGGTGGGAATGCGGCGCGTCTTGGTTGCTGCGGCACTCGGGCGTGTGGACGAGCATGAACCCAAATGCGGCGCTGGGGCTGGCGGCGCTGTCGGCGGGGGGGAAATCTGGCCGCTGGCCGGGGATGGTGGGGGCCGGGCTGGGGGCGGTGGTGCTGGGCTTGAGCGCTGTGGCGCTGGTGGAGCATGTGTTTGACTGGGAGCTGGGGCTTGACCAGGGCTTGTGCCGCCTGTCGCCGGGGATGGCGGAGGGGGCGCATCCGGGGCGGGTGTCGCCGGTTTCGACCTTCAATTTCGCGCTGGCGGGCTTTGCGTTGCTGCTGGGGGCGTGGCCGGGGCGGGTGCGGGAGCGGCTGTCGATGGTGCAGGCGGCTGGGCTGGTGGTGCTGGTGACCGGGGGGATGGCGCTGGCGGGCCATTTTTCGGAGGCGGGGCTGGGCTTTCTGTTGTGGACATGCTCAGGAATGGGGGCGCAGGCGTCGGCGGGGTTTGTGGTGCTGGGGGTGGGGCTGCTGGCGCTGGCTCGCGCGAGGGGCGGGCTGCGCTGGGCGCTGGACCGGCTGACGACGAGCGGGTTCGTGATGGGCATGGTGTCCATGCTCGCGGCGGCGGGCGTCTCGCAGTACTACACGAGCCACCTGGAACGCGACGCGAAGCGGGTGGCGCAGACGCAGGAGGAGCTCAAGGAGATCGAGCAAATGGAGACGGACGTGGCGGAACTGGAAAGCGGCCGGCGCGGTTACATCATCACGGGGGACGAGGGCCTGCTGGCCCCTCGTGCAAAATTGAAGGAGGAGGTGGGCAGGGACTTGGCGGACTTCCGCCGGCTCACGGCGGAGAACGCCGCGCAGCAGGGGCGGCTGGACGTGCTGGAGCCGCTCATCGCGGAGCGCTCGGAGTTTGGCGAACAGACGATCACCACGCGCAGGCAGGAGGGCGGGGCGGCGGCGGCGAAGCTGGAGATGACGGGCCGGGGGACGGCGCTTTCGGTGCGTATCCATGATTTGTTTGAAGAGCTGGAGGCGGAGGAAACGGCGGCGCTGGCGCGGTGGCGCGGGCTCGCGGAGTCAAGCTCGGCGAAGACCTTCCTGCTGCTGCCGCTGGGGCTGGTCTTCAGCCTGTGCACCCTGGCGGTGGGCTTGTTTGTGCTGAACCTGGGCATGGCCCGGCGGCGGGAGGCGGAGGCGGAGGCGGAGCGGCTGGCGACGGTGGTGCGCTCCTCGGGCGAGGCCATCATCGGGGTGGACGCGGCGGGCGTGGTCACAAGCTGGAACGCGGGGGCGGAGCGGCTGTTCCTCTACAGCGCGGAGGCGATGCTGGGCTGCCACATCAGCCGGTTGATCCCGGAGGGGCGCGCCAACGATGGACAGCACATCCTGGAAACGCTCCGGCGCGGCGGATTGGTGACGAACTACGAGACGGTCCGGCGGCGGCAGGACGGCGTGCTTGTCAATGTGTCCCTCACCATCTCACCCATCAAGGACGCGGCGGGCGTGACGGTGGGCGCCTCCTCGGTGGCGCACGACATCACCGAGCGCAAGCGGGCGGACGAGCGCATCCGCGAGCAGGCCGCCCTGCTCGACAACGCGCGCGACGCCATCATGGTCCATGATCTGGACGGGCGCGTGCGCTACTGGAACCAGGGCGCCGAGCGCATCTTTGGCTGGAAGGCGGAGGAAGTCGTGGGCCATGACGTGCGCCCCCTCCTCTACACCTCCGGCTGCGAGGCGGCCTGCGGCACGAACGGGAAAGGGAGCGGCTCCTGCCCCTACGACACCGCCCTCCGGGCCGTGCTCGCCACCGGCGGCTGGATGTGCGAGCGCAAAAAGCCCACCAAGGCCGGCGGCAGCGTGCTCATCCAGAGCCACTGGACGCTGCTGCGCGGCGACGACGGCGCGCCCCGCGCCATCCTCATCATCAACACCGACATCACCGAAAAGAAAGCCCTGGAGGAGAGCTTCCTGCGCGCCCAGCGCCTGGAAGGTCTCGGCTCCCTGGCCGGCGGCATCGCCCACGATCTCAACAACGTGCTCGCCCCCATCATCATGGGGGTGGACCTGCTCAAGACCAACACCGCCACGCCCGCCGACCAGGGGCTGCTCGCCATGATGGAGACCAGCGGGCGGCGCGGCGTGGACATGGTCAAGCAAGTGCTGCTCTTTGCCCGCGGCGTGGAAGGCCGCCGCACCCTCATCCCCCTGGACCGGCTCATTGAGGACTTCGACCGCATGGCGCGCACCGCCTTCCCCCGGGCCATCACCATCGAGACCTCCGTCCCCGAGGGCACCTGGAGCGTGCCCGGCGACCTCACCCAGCTCCACCAGGTGCTCATGAACCTGTGCGTGAACGCGCGCGACGCCATGCCGCACGGCGGCACCCTGCGCATCAGCGCGCGCAACCAGTTGATCGACGCCCAGTTCGCCGCCATGCGCCCCGGCGCGCGGCCCGGTCCTCATGTCGTCCTGGAGGTGGCGGACACCGGCGAAGGCATGCCGCCCGAGGTCGCCGCCCGCATCTTCGACCCCTTCTTCACCACCAAGGAAGCCGGCAAAGGCACCGGCCTGGGCCTTGCCACCTGCCACACCATTGTGAACAGCCACGGCGGCTTCATCACCGTGGAGAGCGCACCCGGCAAAGGCACCACCTTCCAGGTGACCTTCCCCGCCGAGCCCGCCCCCGCCGAAAGCCAGGCCGCCGCCCCCGCCCAGGAACTGCCGCGCGGCAACGGCGAGCTCATCCTCATCATCGACGACGAGGCCGCCGTGCGCGCCATCACCGCGCAGACGCTGGAGGCCTGCGGCTACCGCGTGCTCAGCGCCGGCGACGGCGCGGAAGGCGTGGCCCAGTACGCCCTGCACACCCGCGACGTGGCCGCCGTCATCACCGACATGGACATGCCCGTGCTCGACGGCGCCGCGGCCATCCACGCCATCCAGCGCATCAACCCTGCCGCGCGCATCATCCTCGCCAGCGGCTCCAGCACCGGCGGCACCGCCAGAATGGCGAACGACGGCCTGCTGCACTATCTCACCAAGCCCTACACCGCCGAGGCCCTGCTGCTCGCCCTGCATGAACTGCTGGGCAAGTGAGCATGGCGCGGGACCTTGATGGGACGGGGCTCGCAGCGGCTTGTCACAGGCGGGTTTTTGAACCATCAGGTGCGCACGCGCCCACAACAAGCGCCACCCCGGCCGACTGAAGTCGGTACACCAGCCGCGCCATCC
>CAINXC010000535.1 GCA_903854655.1 uncultured Verrucomicrobiota bacterium
AATTTCTGGGATTCTTTTGTTTGCGAAGAAGTTGTCTGACGTATCGCCAAAGAGCTGTAAACAGGGTTGTTCGACAACTCTTTAATGTTTTCTGGACGACATTGCAAGATGACGCTAAAATGACGAACTCTTACATCGACGATCCGTGATCAAGACCTTCTTCAATGCTGCTGATTCGCCCATGGACAAGGCTGTCCAGCGACAGCACAATGATTGCCGGATATTCACGGCACTATTTCCGAATATGACTTATCGTCCGCGGCGCAGCGAATCGTAGAGCAGCACGCCCACCAGCGTCTTGCCGTCGAGGATCTTTCCCGCATGAATCAGCCGCAGGACTTCAGACAGCGGTGTCATCAGAATTTCGATCTTCTCGTCGTCTTCAGGCGCGGCGTCGCCCAGGGTGAGCTCCTCGGCCAACAGCACGATCATGGCTTCAGAAAGAAACCCCGGGCTGGCAAAGTAGCGGACGTGGTGAGACCACTTCTTTGCCCGATAGCCGGTCTCTTCGATCAGCTCCCGTTTTGCCGCTGGGATCAACTTCTCCCCTGGCTCGATGCGCCCGGCGGGCAGCTCCAGCAAAAACTGGCCGGCGGCGTGGCGGTATTGGCGGATCAGCAGGATGTCGGGGTCGGTCTTGCTGCGCGAGTGGTCGACGGCCAGGATGACCACCGACCCGTTGTGACGAATGACGTCGCGCCGGGCATGAACGCCGCCAGGCTCGTTGACTTCGTCGGTCGTGACGTAGAAAACTTTGCCCTTGTAGACCGTCTTTGAGGAGACGACATGGGCTTTGCCGCGCAGCTTTTTGCCCAGCGGGGCTGGCTTCGTTACGGTAACGGCGACAGGCTCGGGAGAGTGGGTCTTCTTCTTGGGCGGCATCGTTTTCAGCCTAAACCATGCTTGTGGAAAACTGCATTTCTGCATCGACGGGTTAGCCAGTGCATCCAAAAGACTTCACGGGGTGAGAAACTAGCAACGCATGAACGCCCAGCCGGAATGTCAGTGTTACCCGATCGCGGCTCTGCCGGACACCAGCGCGCTGTTTCGCGACTACACCGACGCGCGTGGTGCCAAAGATCCGGCCGCCCTGCGGCGCTGGTTTCCCGCCGCCCCCTTCTCAATGGACTGGGCCCGCCACGCACCCTCGCTAAGCAGCCAGCACGCCGCGCTGCTGGCCGATACTCTGAAATCCCAGCCTGAGAACTTCGGGGCCGGTGAAGCCGTGCTCGCTAACATAGAGCGCCTGCGCAACGGCGCTGCCGCCGTCGTCACCGGGCAGCAGGTCGGGCTCTTCGGTGGCCCATTGCTGGTGCTGCTGAAGGCCGCAACCGCCATCCGCAAAGCGCAGGACGCCACCCGCGAGAGCGGCCGCGAGCACGTCTCCATCTTCTGGCTGGCCACCGAGGACCACGACCTTGCCGAAGTCGACCAGGTGACGCTGCTAACCAAAACATCTGTGGAAAACCTGCATCTTGGCCTTAGTACAGCCAGGCCCGTGCCGGTGGGCGCTATCCCGCTGGCTTCCGGGGACGGAGCTTCACGGCTGGAAGCAGCACTCGAGCGCGCCAGCGAGCTGCTCGGCTGGGCGCCGGTCTGCGACCTGCTGCGCGAGTGCTACGCCCCCGATGCCACGCTGACAGAAGGCTTCGGCAGATTCCTGACGCGGGTGTTCGCCGCGCAGGGTCTGATTGTCATGGACGCCTCTTCTCGCCCCTTCCACGCCCTGGGAGCACCGGCCCTGCGCTACGCGCTGGAGCACGCAGATGAGCTGGAAACGTCTCTGCTGGCTCGCTCAAAAGAGCTCGAGGTCGCTGGCTATCACGCTCAGGTGCTGATCACAGCCGGGCACTCGCTACTCTTTCTCATCGATGCCGAAACGGGTGCACGCCTTCCGCTACGTCGCGCCGAGGCCGGTGCGTGGAAGGCCGGTTCCCGCAGCTTCGCGCTGGCCGAGTTGTTGGCTATCCTCGAAACCGAACCCGAGCGCCTAAGCCCCAACGCGCTGTTGCGGCCCGTTTTTCAGGACACGATTCTACCCACGGCAGCCTACGTCGGCGGCCCCGCTGAGATCGCCTACTTCGCCCAGAGCGAGGTCGTTTACCGACAGGCCCTGGGCCGCGTGACCCCGGTCCTCCCGCGACTATCCGCAACGCTGGTTGAACCGGCCATCGCGAAGGTGCTGGCGCAGCACGAAGTCGAGCTGCCTCAGCTCTTCGAAGCAAAGACGGTCGAGAATCTGGCTCAGCGGCTGGGCGCGCGTGCCATGCCCATCGAAACCAAGCGCAAGCTCGCCGCAGTTGGCAACGCGATGGACAGCGAACTGACCGCGCTCACCGAGCACATGACCTCCCTCAGCGCCGACCTGGGCCGCGCAGCCGAAGTTTCCGGCAGCAAGATGCGCTACCAGATGGATCGCCTGCGCCGTCTCGCGGCAACCTTCGAGCTGCAGAAGGAAGTCTCGCTGCGCAAGCACGCCGAGGCCCTGATGCTGAACCTGTTCCCCGACGGCCACCCGCAGGAGCGGCTGCTCGCGGGCGTGTGGTTCTTGGCGCGCTATGGCGAAACGCTGCCGCAGTTG
>CAINXC010000536.1 GCA_903854655.1 uncultured Verrucomicrobiota bacterium
GCCCTCCGGCGTTCATTGCCTCCTCTCAACGTTCTTCTGCACCAACTTCCCGGATGAACCAATCTTGGCGAGGGATTGTGCCATGGCTCCGGCGCTCTTTCAGAGCGCGAATCTTGGGTGCGATGGGTCCCAGGGAATCGGTCGCCAAGGCTCCCTCATCCCTGGGCTGGGTTCCCTTGGCCTTTCAGGCCAGAATTGAAACGGTGCCACACGACGCTCTTCATAGCCTCTCCACCGCCCCCACCCAGCCAAAGTGCGGCTTGAACCCAAAGCCGTCTTCCTTCTTGTACTCGCTCAGCGCTTTGTGCTTGGTCGGGTCGTTCGACTCCACACGGATCTCGTCATGCCCAAACGTGGCGATTCTCTTTCGACCCACGGTGAAGGCGCCGATCAACATCTTCAATTTGCGCCAGTCGAAACTCATGAGGGCGCAGCAGACGCTGTCCACGGCTAACGGATTGGGGCCGGCAACGATGACGCCGCAGGGCTTCGGGTCGGGGGCCATGGGGCCGTTGCCTTCGCCACCGATGATGCCATCGACCACGGCGAGGTAGCGCAGGGGTTCTTTGCGGAGCTGGCCGGAGCCGTCGAAATGGAACAAGCACTTGTTGAGGTCCACGACCATGCGCCAGCAGGTGTCGTTGCCATGCCAGTTGCCGCTGCGCACGACCTTTTGCGTGTCGCCAAAGATCAGGCGCCCCAGCTTCTTCACGGGCACGAAGAGCTTGCTGAGCAAATGCCGGCCAAACAGGAGCCTCTTGATCTTGCCCATCCACGAATGCTCCAGCTTCGCTTTCAACGTTGCAGCAGGAAACTGGTCGCCGCCTTTGTCGGGTGTGCCTTCGGTGTGGTGAGGCAGCCAGTTCTTGTTGGAATTGATGCCCACCATGTTCTTCAACGCGCAGGTGAGGCCCACCTTCTTGTGGCACTTCAGCTTGGGGATGTTGATCAGCACATCCGCATCCATGGGCGTGCGGCAGAGCATGTACTCGTGCGTGGTGTCACGATGGCGCTCATTGGTCTCAACCATGTTGAACGAAGCGCCGTAAAGCTGCCCCAAGCCGTGGAAGCCGACGAACTCGCTGTCCTCATTGAGCTTCACATGGGTGGAGCCTTTGGGGTCGCCGGGCAGCTCGGTTTTGCTGACGGTGACGCCATCGACGGCATGCCACTCCTCCGGGCGCAGATCGAGCAAGGCGATGCGAACGACGGGGAAGTCTGCCTGGCAGCGGGCGATCATGCCATCGAGATCGCAGTACTGGCGCAGCGTGGCGAAGGACGAGTCCGTCTGCGGCGCATCGCAGACGGTGATGCTGCCGGTGCCCGCGAGACGCGGCGCCACCCAGCGGATCACACCTTCAATCACACTCGGATGCGTCACCACATGCTCCCATTGATTCGGGCCGGGGAAGCGCTCATCATGCTCTTTCACCCAGTTAGGTTTCAAAACCACGTTGTCGCCAGGGCGGATGAAGTTTGCTTCCAGGCTGAGCGCATCAATGGCTGCGGCCACCTGCGCCAGCACACCGGAGCC
>CAINXC010000537.1 GCA_903854655.1 uncultured Verrucomicrobiota bacterium
ATCTCGCTCTCCCAGCCGATGCGCGGCGTCTGCCAGCCGGCTCCGGTCTTCTCGTCCGAGTAGCCGTAGTTGCCGTACTCCATTACATAATTGATGCGCACGCCCTTGTTGCCGTCGTCATCGTTGTCGCTCTGCCACAGGGTGCCAAACGAATCCACGGCCACCTCCCAGTTGTTGCGGAAGTTCCACGCCAGCATCTCCACCTTGCTGCCATCCAGCTCACAGCGATAAACCATGCCGCCCTGATAGGGCCGGTTGTTCTGGTTGGTGCATTTGATCCCGTGGATGTCGGTGATGAGGTTGCCGTTCTTGTCGCAGAGCTGCTTGGCGGCATTGCCATGATTGAAGTAGAGCCGCCCATCTGGCCCGAAATGGAAGGCATGGATGCCGTGGTCGTGCTGCACGCCGCCGATCTTGGTGAACATCACCTCCTTGCGATCCGCCTTGCCGTCGCCGTCATCGTCGATGAGCCAGAACACCTCGTCGCCGCAGGACACCAGCACGCGGTTGCCCAGCACGCAGATGCCGTGCGCGCTGTTGATGTCATTGCCCTGGTAGAACACCGTCACCTTGTCTGCTTTGCCGTCGTGGTCCGTGTCTTCCAAAATCAGGATGCGGTCGCCTTCCGGGCGCTCGCCATTGTGGCTGCGATAGTTCACCACCTCGCACACCCACACCCGGCCCTGCGCATCCACGTCGATGCTCGACGGGCTCAGCATCATCGGCTCGCTGGCGAAAAGCTGCGCCTTCATTTCGGGATGCACGTTGAGATTGTCCACGGCATCCGCCGGATCATGGCTGTCGGAATCCGTCACGGCAAAACTCCCTGGATTCTCCGTGTACACATGGAACTTCACGCTCGTGCCGCCCTGCTTCGTGCCGCTTTCATCCAGGGCCCCGCGCGCCTTGAAGCGCTTCACTCCAGCGGGCAAGATATACTCGATCACACTGTTCGCGTGCGTGCCGATGCCGTACTCAATCGCCTTGCCGTTCGAGCGCAGTTCCCGGCCCTCCACATTGGCATTCACATGCGGCTCATGCCAGCCCGCCGTGGCGGCCTTCCACTCCACCTCCGTCAGCTTCTTCTCGCTGCCGTCCGCCAGAATCAAACGCGGCTCCGCCCAGTCCGCCCAATCCGCCGCGATGCCATTGCCCCCGTCCGTGACCACCAGGAACATCTCCTTCGCCCCCGCCAGATCGACATCCACATCCACGCCGTGGCCGGGTGTCTCGGTGGTGATGAGTTTCGAGGAAAACAGCGGTTTCGGCGCGGCGAACAGCAGCGTCGGGGCCAGGGCAAGGGCGGTGAGAAGCTTCATGCGGGTGGGCATATACGTGGGGAGAGGAGCGATGCTAGCGGGAAGTTCCCTTCACTTCTGAACCCTGTCCAGACAGTGGCGGGAACGGTTTGCGGCAGAACGAAGCATTCCCTTCGGGAATTCGTGGTGTTTCACGACTGCACAGCCCTTCCCGTGCGCTCCCCTCCTGGAGGGCTGGCGGCCTGTTGGGGTCAGGGGCGCTGCGAGAGCGCCGTTTCTGGCAAAACGAAGTATTCACCGCCCAGCGCATCGGCGGATGCGAGGATTGAAATCCCGGATGCATTCTCATTATTGATACAGTGTACCACAAATACCTTCGAATGCACGGGAAAAATGATGTCTGCGGAGTGTCCCCTCACTTCCGTCGAAACTGAGGAATCTCCCACCCAATCGGAAGCCCCGTCCAACCAGCCTTCGTGAAGGATGCATTGGCGATGTTCCAAACACCTTGAAACCGGATGGCCCACCGGTGCTTCGGCGGAAAGTCAGGGGTCTCTTTGGGATCAGTCAGGCAAACGCAATTAACAACCACATCACCCTTGCTGTTGAAAGACCACGCCGCAACCTTCCCCCACACCCAACATCACAACCATGCTGCCATCGCCAACAAAAGTGGCGGCGACAACGACGCCCATTGCGTACAGTCACGGTGAGGTGAAGACACAGAGAAGCGATTTCAATCACGAGGGAAACAATATCGAATGAGCAATTCAAAAGCGAAGCTCGGCGGACAGTTCACGTTCCCTGGCACGTCCTTGACCGTCCAAAGAATGGGCTACGGCGCGATGCAACTCACCGGCCCGGGCATTTATGGGCCACCCAGTGACCCGGAGGCCGCAGTCGCCATCCTCCGTGAGGCGGTCGCGGCTGGTGTTAACCATATTGACACAGCCGACTTCTACGGCCCGCACATCACGAACCAGATCATCCGGGAGGCCTTGCACCCGTATCCCGCCGGACTGGTGATCGTCACCAAGCTGGGAGCCCGCCGCCCGGCCGACAAATCGTGGCAGCGAGCAATCTCGCCCCAAGAACTGGCAGACGGTGTCCACGACAACCTGCGCCATCTGGGTTTGGACGCGCTCGACATCGTCAACTACCGCGCGATGGGCGCGATTCACAGCCCCCTGGAAGGCTCCATTGCCGAGCAGGTGACGGCTTTGGCGGACCTCAAGCGCCGGGGCCTGATCCGCCACATCGGCCTGAGCAATGTCACGGCCGCCCAAGTGGCCGAGGCACAGGCCATCACCGAGGTCGTGTGCGTGCAAAACTTCTACAACGTGGCCAACCGGCAGGACGACGCCCTGATCGACGACCTGGCCCGGCAGGGCATCGCGTATGTGCCGTTCTTCCCCCCTCGGCGGATTCACGCCACTGCAGTCGTCAACTCTCTCGGACGTCGCGGCGCGGCTCGGGGTCACTCCGATGCAGGTCGCGCTGGCGTGGCTGTTGCACCGGTCGCCGAACATTCTGTTGATTCCCGGCACATCGTCGGTCGCCCACCTTCGTGAGAACCTGGCCGCCGGAGAGTTGACGCTGTCGCAGCGGGTCTTGGCGGAATTGGAAGGGATCGCCACAGCAGCAGCCGTGAAACATTGAGCGGGCAGGGATTCAACCCTTGCGAGAGATGGCATTTTCTCGCCCTGCCTCACTGAACCCGCGCCCATTTCACTTCTTTGAGCGTCGCCTTGCCGATGTCCCAGACACCTTTAAACCTGGCCATCCAGCGGTTCTTGATGATTTCCTTGGGATCGGTGGTGCAGGTGCAATCGATGATCACACGCCCCTTGCCGTCGAATTTCCACCCGGACTCCGTCCGGTCCTCCTCAGTGAAAATGAAGTCATAATAGTCGTTGTAGCGCTCGGCCTTGGACGCTTCGAAATCCTTCTGGACTAGCTGTCGCACCTTGGCGGTCAGATCCACGATCTTGCCGTCGGCTGCGGTGACGACGAAGACCTTGTTCACCCCCCATTTGGCATCCTGGGTCACCAACGCCGCCGATCCGTCCTGCGCCCACTCATAGCTGTATTCGGCATGATTGCCCCGAACCAGAAAGAAGTCGCCGGGGAACGTCGCGACAATCTTGAACGGCGAAAGCGAAGCCAGGTACAGGTGGCCCTTGTAGTTCTCCGCCTCCAGATAGATCTCCCGTTTGGGATTCAAAAACGCCAGGCGTTTGTCGGGTGAAAGACTGTCGTCAAGAAACTCATAGTCCTTGTACGCCTCCGGGATTTTCGATGGCGGCAACGATTCCGGCTTTGCCTCCTCAGCCCCGAGGCGGCTCGCGATCAGTGCGCACACAACCACCACCGACAAACCTTCGCGGAACGCCTTCATGCTCTCATTTACCTCAGGCCCGGCGCGGCGCAAGAAGGATGTGGATGGGTCACCCGCGCCCGCTACTTCAGCAGCTCATCCAGCTTCTTTTCCAGCGCATCGCCGCGCAGATCCGTCGCCGTGACTTTGCCGTCCTTGCCGATGAGGAAGGTGGCGGGGATGGAGTGAATGCCGAACTTCCCGGCCATCGAATTGTCCCAGCCCTTGCCATCGAAGTACTGGGGCCAGGCCATGGCCTTTTCCTTCACGAAGTCGCGCAGCTTCTTCTCGTCCTGGTCCAGCGAAATGCCGATCACCTCAAACCCCTTGTCATGATTGGCGGCATAAGCCTTGATCACGTTGGGCAGCTCATGCACGCACGGGCCGCACCAGGTGGCCCAGAAATCGACCAGCACCACCTTGCCCTTCATCTCCGCCAGATCAACCTTGTGGCCGTCGATATCGTTGAAGCTCACCGCCATGGTGTCGCCCTTGTTGGGCTTGTTGAGTTCGCCCCTCAAGCCCTCGATGGTCGAGGCGGCCTGAGTCATTTCAGCGTGATCCTTGAAGTCGGAGTTCAGGCGGTCGATGGCGGCTCCTGCCCCCTTTTTGTCGCCTGCCGCGATCAGGCTGGTGACCAGCCCTGACGTGGCGCCCACTGCGCTCCGAAGATCGCCCTTGGCCCCCTTCTCCAGGGCGGCGTAGCGCTTTTCCAGCAGAGTCACCGCCTTGTCATTTTGACCGTTCATTCCGTACAGGCGGCCCAGCATGATCTCCGCCATGCCAATGTCCGCCGCTTCGGGATGCTCCTTGACGTATTTTTCCGCCACGGGGAGGGCTTCCGCAGGTGTTTTTACGCCTTGAAGGGCGGTTTTGAAATCATCGGCAGCATGGACGGCAGTGCCGGCCAGCAGCACAAGAGCGAGAAGAGGGCGGAGAAATTTCATGCTGGAAAGGATGCCACGGCATTTCCACCGCGCACAAGGCAAATTGTCATCCCCTGGTGACATTTGCTGATGCCTCGAATGTCTGGCCGCGCCTCCGAGTGCCTGATTGACAGCCGGGCGAGACCCTTCATCGTGGACTACGCTCCTTGAGCGCAAGGCTGGCATCAAAACTGCACTTTGAAGCCGTGCCTGGCCCAAGCCGCCCACCGGACTCTGATGAAACCTTCCCACCCCCTCGCCTCCCTCATCGAAAACAACAAGCGCTGGTCCGACAAGCGCCGCGCCGCCGATCCGGAGTTTTTCACCCGCCTCACCCGTCTGCAGGCGCCGGAATACTTGTGGATCGGCTGTGCGGATTCGCGAGTGCCGGCCAACGAGATCGTGGATCTGGACCCTGGCGAGCTGTTCGTGCATCGCAACGTCGCCAATGTGGTGGTGCACACCGATCTGAACTGCCTTTCGGTCCTGCAATACGCCGTGGACGTGCTCAAGGTTAAGCACGTGATGGTGGTGGGCCACTACGGCTGCGGGGGTGTGGCAGCGGCCCTCAACAACCTGAAACTGGGCCTGATCAACAACTGGCTGCGGCACGTCCAGGATGTCAGCCAGAAGCACGCCGCCCGGCTCGGCGCGGTGCGCCAGGGTTCGCCCAGGGTTGACCGCTTGTGCGAGTTGAACGTGATCGAACAAGTGGCCAACGTGTGTCAGACAACCGTCATGGAGAGCGCCTGGGAGCGCGGCCAGGACGTGACAGTGCACGGCTGGATCTATGGCCTGAACAATGGCCTCGTCCGTGATCTCGAAATCGACATCGCCCACCACGAAATCATTGATTCTGCACGCGACAAGGCTGTGAACGCCGTATTCGCACAGGATGCCATGCAAGCATAAGGTGCGAGCACGGAAATCCGCGCTGGAAATGCTCCGCCACCTCGCCGAAGTAGGGCCAGCTATGCGGTCAAAGTTTTCATCGTCGTTCCTTGCAGTCGTGGCCCTCGGGTCTGCGGTGGCATGCCTTTCCACGCCTGCCCCCGTGCATGCCCAGCCCGCATCTGCCAGCTCCACGCCCGCCAAACCCCCTGCGCCCCCCAAACCGCCTTCCCTGGTAAAAAAACCGGAAAACAGCGACTATGACCTGAAACCCAGGCAACGCGAGCGGCTGCAGAAGTTCCTGCCCAAGGCCCTGACCAAGCTTTCCCATCGCGACCCCTTCCATGTGGTGGTCATCGGTGACGAGATCGTGGGCATGGCCGCCCATGGAGACGATGATGGCGACATGCTCAAGGCCTGGCCGGTGCGCTTCGTCGATGAGCTGGCGAGCCAGTTCCTGTACACCGGCAGCGTGCGGCTGATCCACCCCACCCCGGGCAAGCTGGCGAAGACCAATGTCCAGCTCGGGCCGGAGATCACCATCCGCTGCCTGCCCCGCAATGGCGCGCTCATGGCCCAGGCCATGCAGCAACTGACCACCTATGGCTTTGAGTCGATGCCGGACCTGGTGATCGTCAGCTTCGGAATCCACGACGCCGAGTCCCCCCAGGATCTGGGGATCTACGCCAAGGCGCTCCAGCAGGTGATCGACACCGTGCGCGCCAAAGGCTCTGAACTGGTGCTGGTGGGCCCCACCCTGACTGTGGGCGACCCAACCAGCGCCAGCCTGGGCAGCACCCGCGCCTTCACCGGCATGATGCGCGAGGCGGCGGACAACTCGAACGTGCTGTTTGCCGATTCAGGCGATCTTGGCGGACTCGTCAGGCTTGAATCCGGCACCCTGGAGCCCGCCGCCCTGCTGGAAAACACGGTAAAGCAGTACCGGCGGTTCTTCGCCTGGAGAGGTGTGGAAGACTACGTTCATCCGCAGCCCGAGCTGCACCGGATCATCGGCAGACAGGTCTTCGACGTGGCGCTCGACGGCACGAAACCCTCGCCTTGGAAGCTGACATCGGGATCGGCCACCTTTGACAAGGCCGGTCATTTCACTCTCACCACAGAGATTGAAAACACCACCCAGCAGCCCCTCAAACTGTGCGCGGCGGCCCTTGACTCCCGTTCCTGGAAAACCACCACGGCACTGCCCAAATTTGAAATCCAGCCGGGCGCAAAGCAGGCCGTCAAACTCAGCTACGTTGCCAGCGGCCTCCCCGCCGATGCACAAGTGTCTCCCTTTGCCTCCCATGAGGCCTTCCTGCGCCTGCCCATATTGATCACCGCCGGTGGCGTCACCCGCATTGATGAAGTCCACGCCGAAATCAAACCCCTGGCCATGCTTTGGAAGATGGACACGCTGTACAACCAGCAGGGCGGCTTTGCCATCGACAACGTGATCGTCAACAACTCGGGTGCTCCGCTCAAGCTTGTGAAGTGGACCGCCGAATGGAACGGCCAGCAAAAGTCAGGCTCGTTCGACCTGGCTGCTGGTGGCACCACCGTGCTGCCCTTGAAATTCGACCTGCCAAAGAACCCAGCCCACGATGCCATGCCGGTGGTGCTCGACCTGACCGCCAACGGCGTCCCCATGCACTGGCAACGCTTCATTGAATGCACGCCCAATCTGGGGTTGAAGCAAGACCTCAATCTGCTGCCGCTGGGCCACAACAAAGGCAGCGTGCGCCTGCACATTGACGCCGATCCAGCCTGGCTTTTTCTTGTCTTCGACATCAAAGGTGTGGACCTGGAGACCGAGCGGGACGGCACCGCAATGGAACTGCAACTGGGCCTGGACGCACGTTCCTATGGGAAACGGCTCGCCTTTGGCAGTGTGGACCCGCTCATCATTCGCGTCGGGACCGCCAATGGCGGTGGTCTCACCGCCGGCATCGCTCCCTGGGCTTTTGGCACCGGCTACGGCATGGAATTTGACCCGTCCTACGTGCGCAGCGTCTTCAGCAGCAGTGCCAACGGCTCGCACCGTCTCACGGTCACCGTCCCGCGCAGCTACCTGTACCTGCACGAATGGGCCCTGGGCAACGGCAACAGCGAACTGGGCCTCAACACACGCCTGAGCTTCTGGCATGAAGGCGGCTACCCGCTTGACACCACCTACTCGATCACCAACAACCCCAAGGCCGGCACCGACGCTGAGGGCCTGGCAGCGCTCGAATTGACCGACAGGCCGACCTCCCGCTGGTCGGTCGTCATCTGGTAACCCCCCTGACAACAGACCTCTCAGAACATCATGGCCAAGGCAAAAGGCAACGAGGAACGCGCCGGCAAGAAACTGTGGGATCCCACGGCAAAGAAGGACGCCGCTTTCTTCCTGGACTATTTGAGGCCGCATTTCGGTGTTTTCATTCCGGCGCTGCTGGCCATCGCCGTTTCCGGCGGGCTCATGCTCAAGTTCGTTTACACTCTGGGCGATCTGCTCAGTCCCGCAGTGGGAGGAAAGGACAGTGGCAAGACAGGCGAAGCGCTGATGGAACACGTGAGCGGCCATGTGTTCATGCTGATCGGGCTGGCGGCGGCCATGGCCTTCATCGCGTTCTGGCGCATTCTTCTCTTTGCAAAGGCCTCTGAGCGCGCCCTTGCCACGCTCCGCATGGAAACCTACGGCCGTATTGTCCGGCTGCCCATGGCCACGCTGAACGTACGCCGTACCGGCGAGCTTGCCTCACGGCTCTCCAATGATGTCGAGTCCATGCGCGACACGCTGGTGATGACGATTCCCATGCTGCTGCGCCACACGATCGTGTTGGTGGGCAGCGTTGTCATGGTCTTCACCATGTCGGCCAAACTGGCCCTGTTCATGATGGCGACCATCCCTGTGGTGATCACCCTGATCGCCATCTTCGGCACCCGCATCCGCAAGCGCACCCGCAAGGCGCAGGACAACCTCGCCGCCTCGCAGGTGATCGTGGACGAGAGCCTGCAGAGCATCGTCAGCGTGAAGGCGTTTGCCAATGAGCGCTTCGAGATCGCCCGCTACAACCGCACGCTGGGCGAGTTTGTGGAGGCGGCCGTCAGCGCCGCATTGCCGCGCGCCTCGTTCATCGCGTTCATCATCTTCTCCTTCAGCACCGCGATCTCGCTCGTCATCTGGTTTGCCTTGTACATGGTCGCCCACGGCCAGATGGAGATGGCCACCTTGGTCAAGTTCGGTTTCTTCAGCGGCACGGTGGGCGCCTCCTTCATGCAGTTCCCGGAGCTGATTGCGCAATTGCAGCGGACGTTGGGCGCGACGGACAGGGTGCGTGAAATCCTCCAAAACGAAGAGATCGAAACCGAGGACGAGACTCCCTGCCCGCGCCTCAAGGGCGACATCGAAATGAAGGGGGTGGAGTTCGCCTACCCCACTCGCCCGGACACCATCGTGCTGCAAGATTTCTCCTTTGCAGCCAAAGCCGGCCAGCGCATCGCGCTCGTGGGACCCAGCGGCTCCGGAAAATCGACCACTGTTTCTCTGCTGTTTCGCTTCTATGACCCGCAGAAGGGAGCCATCCTGCTCGACGGCAAACCCATCACCGAAATACCCCTGCACGCCTTGCGGCGCAACTTCGCCCTGGTGCCCCAGGAAGTGCTGCTTTTCGGGGGCAGCATCAAAGAAAACATCGCCTACGGCAAGCCCGGTGCGACCGAGGCGGAGATCGTGCAGGCAGCGAAGAAGGCCAATGCCGAAGAATTCATCACCAGGCTCCCTGAAGGCTACAACACCATTGTCGGCGAGCGGGGCACCCAGCTTTCCGGCGGCCAGCGCCAGCGCATCGCCATCGCCCGCGCGATCCTCGCTGATCCCGCCATCCTTATCCTTGATGAGGCCACCAGCAGCCTGGACGCCGAAAGCGAACGCCTGGTGCAGGACGCGCTCGACAAGCTGATGGAAAACCGCACCAGCATCATCATCGCCCACCGCCTGAGCACCGTGCGCAGCGCCGATCAGATCCTGGTCATGTCCGGCGGCGCCATCATTGAACGCGGGACTCACACCGAGCTCATGGCCGCCGGTCACAGCCTCTACGCCACCCTGGCAAAGCTTCAGCTCGGCTAAGCCCTCTGTCCACCCACCCCTTTTCACTTCACCACCATGAACCGTCTCGAAGGCAAAGTCATCATCATCACCGGCAGCGTCACAGGCATCGGCAAGGCCATTGCAAAACGCTGCGTTTCCGAAGGCGCCAAAGTTGTCATCCATGGCCTGGAGCAGGACCTGGGCGAGCAGACCGTGGCCGAGCTGGGAGCGACCCATTCTGCGCTGCTGATCGAGGACCTCGCCAATGAGGGCTCCTCGGAACGCCTTGTCGAGCTCGCCATCGAGGCCTTCGGCAAGCTCGACGCCGTGGTCAACAACGCAGCCCAGGTGGGCAGCGGCAACATCCAGGACACCGATGGCAAGTGGTTCCGGCGCATGCTTGAAATCAACTGCGTGGTGCCCTACCTGCTCATCCGCGCCGCGCTGCCGCATCTGCGCAAGACCCAGGGCAGCGTGGTCAACATCGGCAGCGTCAACGCCTACTGCGGCGAGCCCAACCTGCTGCCTTACAGTGCCAGCAAGGGCGCGCTCATGACCCTCACCCGCAACCTGGGCGACACCCTGCACCGCGAAGATGGCGTGCGCGTGAACCAGATCAACCCCGGCTGGGTGCTCACCGAAAATGAGGCCCGGCGCAAGCGCGAGCACGGCCTGGACGATGACTGGTACAAGGACCTGCCAAAAGTGTATGCCCCAGCCGGCCGCATCCTGTTTCCCGAGGAGATCGCCAGTTGCGCCGCCTGGCTGCTGGCCGACGAGTGCGGCCCGATCAGCGGCCAGGTCTTCGACCTTGAGCAGTACCCCTTCCAAGGACGCAATCCGCCCAAGGATGCGAGCACGATCCCGGTGAAGAAGTAGGTTTACGCTACTTCAACTCCTCCACAAAGGTGATGAGGTCCGCCATGTCCTGAACACTCATGCCCGTCTCAAGACCGTCGGGCATGAGGCTGGAGCCGGTGGAGCTGGTGCCCTTGATGTTGCTGCGCTGAATGGTCTGCTCGATGCCGCCCATGAGCCGCAGCGTGAGGCTGCTGGCATCGTCCTTGGCAATGATGCCGGTGAAGGTCTGGCCGTCCTTGGTGTTCACGGTGTAGGCGATGAACTGCGCCGCCACCTCCTTGCTCGGCTCAAGGATGGCGGTAAGGATGCCGTCACGGCCCTTGGTCTTTACCGTGATCAAATCTGGACCCACCGCAATGCCAAGAGTGCCGGCACGGTGGCAGGCAATGCATCGCGCCTGGTATTGCACCAGCCCGCGCTTGGCATCGCCCTTGGTGCCGACCACCTCCTTGAACTTGGCCACAGCCTCCTCGCGTGAGGGCGGGATCACCGAAGCGAGCGCGATCTTCGCGAGCGCGACGACTTTGGCGTCCTTGTGATGCACCAGGCTCTGAACCTGCGAGGCGGTGAGTTCGGTCGGCTTGATGGAACCGGACTGCACCGCCTCCAGCAGCGCCAGGGTGCGATCATCGCGCGCCACGAAGGCGGTGAGCGCTGCGTCCTTCGCCGGGGCTGAGTAATGTGTCCAGTTGCCAATCAAGGTCTTGGTGACATCCGCACCGGCACGTTGCGCCAGGATCTTCACGGCGGCGGCTTGAACCGCCTCCGGCTGGCCTTGCACAAGGCAGGCCGTGAGGGCCGCTTCTGCCTCCTTCGAGGATGAGAGGCCGAGCAGCTCGATGGCTTCCAGCCGGGAGCTTCCGCCAGCCTTGTCATCGGCTGCGGTAGCTGCTGCCTTGCTGAAGATGACGTTGAGCCTGCCGTCCGGATCCACCTGGGAAAGGGTGAATTTGCTGCGCCGGAGGCCCGTCATAAACGCGGCAAGCAGCGGAGCCTGGTTTTTGCTTGCTTCGATGGCAGCGATCAAATGACCATGAACGCCTGGCGCCGTTGACGATGCCCTGAACTCCATCAGCTTGACCAGGAAAGCTGCGGCATCCGCATCGGTCTTCGCGGCAGGTTCCACCACACCCCACAGGGATTCGACAACTCCAGGATCGCCGCTGAGCAGCGCTGCGCTAAGCCACTTGTTGCCATAATGGTTCGCTGGAAGCTTCGCCAGGGCTGGCAGCAACACCGTGTTCATCGACTTGGGATCGCTGTTCATCGACCACGTGCGGCCAAGGCAGTCCTCAATGGTCAGCGCAAGCTGGAAGATCACACGCTTGTCCGGGTCGCTGGTCATGGCGGCGATGGCCGCAGGCAGCCGCTCGCTCCACAAAGGTGATTGCGGCGGATGATCGAGGACAAGGTCGCGCGCCAGATCCAGACCGCGCTCGCGGATGAGCGGGTCATTATCTTTCAGGGCGGCAAGCAGCGGCTTCTCGTCCAGCGCGTCCAAACCTTGCAACACGCCCAGCGCATGAATCTTCGCCATCGAATCACCTCCATCGAAAATCTTCTCCAGCATCGGCACCGCCGCCCTGTCCTGCCGCTCGTAAAGCAGCCGTGCCGCAGTGTCGCGATGCCATCCGTTAGGATGGCCCAGCGTCTTGACCAGCTCCTCGGTGCTTGCACTGGCAAGGTCCACCTTGGTGCCGCGACGATTGGCGGGGTTCTCCGGAACGAGGCGGTAGATGCGGCCACGGTCGTTGCCGTTGTTCAGGTCGATGTACTTCTTGATTTCATCCGGGATGCTCCAGGGGTGCTCGATGACTTCGCGATACATGTCGATGACGTTAAGGCAGCCGTCGGGGGCGTTGGAGAAGTTCACCACGCGCACCCAGGTGTCCTTGCTGGCCGCAAACTCGTAGCCGTGCTCGTCAGCGGGGCGCTCGCCCACCAGGTTGATGCCGTCATCCGCATAGCGGATCTTCTTGCGATGCACAAGCTGGCCGCCGGCGTCGCCAGTGAAGCTGTTGTTGAGGAAGTCATCGCCATAGACATCGCCGCGATACATCGTGGTGCCCGTGGCCCCGGTGAAGTAGCCGCTCACTCGTCCCCCGCCCTCCACCATGCCTTTGACTACGCCGGCGATGCGCCAGCGGGTGCGGATGATGCGCCACGGCTCGTCAGGGCTGATGCGGAAGACCTCGGCAGCACCTCCATCCGCCGCGATGCTTTGCCGCGAGGGAGGCATGTTGAAATAGGGGTTTCTATGCGCGTACTTCTCGTCGTACAGGAAGTATTGCAAGTGGTCGGAATTGCCGCAGGCGAACTTGCGCCCGTAGTTGTCGAAGCTCATTCCATACTGCCCGCCCCCGGCTTCCAGACCGAAGTCCAGCGTGCGTGGGTCAAACCAGAAGTCATGGCCGCTGATCTCGATGCCTTTCAGATCAGGGCGCTTGGGGCAGGTGACCACGCCTTTGTTGCCCGGACCGCTTTGGATGTGAATGCGGTTGTCCAGCCCCCACTGCGGCCCATTGGCGAGGCCCTGCACGTTGAGCAGTTTCAAGCCGGTGCCGAAGCCAGTGAAGACCACCTCGCGCACATCCGCTTTGCCCGTGCCCTTGGTGTCCTTGAAGAAATAGACATCCGGTGTGGCGATGACATAGATGCCGCCGTTGGCGCAGATCACGCCCGTGGGCCAGGGCAGGTCATCGGCAAACACCGTGCTGGTCTCATAGTAGCCGTCGCCATCCTTGTCTTCGAGCATGGAGACGCGGCCCAGGTGCGGGGTGACGTCGCGCATTTCCGAGTAGTCGATCATCTCCACTACGAACATGCGCCCCTTCTCGTCATAGGACACAGCGATGGGTGAGCGGACCTGTGGCTCGTGCGCGGCGAACTCCACCTTGAAGCCCTTCTTCACCTGCCAGGTGGCGATGGCATCCTTGGGTTCCACCGCCGGATAGCGCGGCAGATCCTTCGCAGGATCAATGGTGACCGTGTTCTTGGTTTCACCATACGCCTTGGAGTAGGTCGTCTTGGATTTCAGCGCGTCAGCGGCAACGGCCTGGCCACCGAGGGCGCAGAGAACACAGAGGAGAATCGGCTTCATGGTGTTGAGAGATAGTGAGGTTTACACCACTACGACCAGAGGCGGACCTTCTCATCACCGCTTGTGACCTGTTCAAATACTTTTGTGATGGGGGGTTCAGTGCCGCAGAGCGCCTGCAAGCACAAGCGCCGCCAGTATCAGCCCCACGCACACCATCCAGCAGATCCACACTCTGCCTCCACGTCGCAAACCCGAAAGAGCGAAGAGTCCGCTGACAATGCCAGCCATGGCAAAATAAACCGGCGCATGCGCTTGAATCCAGTCGATGCCCTTAATTAATGGGTGCGACCTGCTTACATCTGGAAACATGTAGAGCGCCATGAGACAGGTCCTGTGGACAACGTCCGCCACCGGAACGGCGAGCAGGCATAGCAGCGCAGCCCAACGATGGATCCCAAGTCCTTTCTGCTTCAGCGGAGGTTGCTCGCTCATCGAACTGCGCCGTGGGTTCAAATCACCCGGTCATTCCCGCCATCAACAGGAATTTGAGCGCCGGTCACCTTCGCAAACAAAGGAGAAGCCATCGCGGCCACCATGTTGCCGATGTCCTTGCTCTTGATCTCGACCTTCATGAGGTTCTTGGTCTTGTACTCCTCGACCGTCATGCCGTAGCGGGTGGCGCTGCGTTCCAATGCTTCCTGGGTCCAGAGCTTGGTGTCGAACACGGCGTCAGGATGAACGATGTTCACCCGCACCTTGTGCGGGGCGAGTTCCAGCGAGGCCACGCGGCAAAGCTGCGTGAGCGCCGCCTTGCTGCATGAGTAGGCGGCAGCGCCAGGGCCGGGGGCCTTGAAGTTGCGGCTGCCCACGAAGACGATGCTTGGGTCAATGCCCAGGCGCACGAAGGGAATCACCTGTCCCAGCAGTTTCTGGTGGCTCGTCAAATTGATGGAGATCGTCCTGTCCCAGTCGCTCTGCTGGAGCACGTCCAGGTACTCGTTTTTTGGGAAGATGCCGGCGTTCGAGACGACGATGTCGATGCCGCCAAACTCGCGCACGGTGAAGGACAGGGCTTCCTTGACGGCTTCGTCGTTGGTGAGGTTCACCACGATGCCAATGCCGCCGATCTTCGCCATCACTTCGGCGATGTCCGGGCTGATGTCGAGGCCCACAACCTGGGCTCCCTGTTCAGCGAGGCTCTCAGCGCAGGCGAAACCAATGCCGGCGGCGCAGCCGGTGACCAGCGCCACCTTGCCCTGGTGGACCTTGTGGGCCGGTCCTTTGCGCAGCTTGGCCTGCTCCAGCTCCCAGTATTCGATCTCAAAGATGTCCTTCTCCGGCAGCGGCTGCCAGCCGCCCACGGCCTCAGCAAGCTGCACCGTGGCGGCGGTGTGCTCCGCGATGTCGGCGACAATGTTCGCATCCTTCACCGTATCACCAAAGGCGACAATGCCCTTGCCCGCCCACAAGGCAAAGCGAGGTGCGGCATCCAGCATGGTGTGGCCGCTGGAATTGCGCTGGAAATACGCGGCATAGTCCTGTGCGAACTGATCCACGGAGGCGACGATGTCTTCGCCAATGAGCGCAGGGGCGCGCTTGGTACGAATGCTGTGATCAGGTGTCAGCGGACCGCGGGCTCCAGCCTCGCCAATGCTTGCGTAGGCCACCTGTTCCGCCTTGCTCAGCAGGCGGGCGATCTGGGCATGGCCGCGCTTGGTGGAGACGGCCTTGCGCAGCGTTGCCAGTGCCAGCAGGTCTTCCTGAGCGGCGGCCGTGGGAGCGGCGGCATTGCCGGACTTCCGGGCGAGGAACTCCTCGGCCAGGGTCACCATCTCGATATGAAGCTCGTAGCTCTTGCGCGCATCATCGGCGAAGGTGAACAGGCCGTGCTTGAGCAGCACCATGCCTTCAATGCCTTCGGCACGCAGATCGCGGCCCTTGATCAGGTCGTGAATGGTCTTGGCCAGGATGAAACCCGGCATGACGTAAGGGACAACGATGACACGATTGCCAAAGACCTCTCTCACCCGTGCCTCGCCCTCGGCGTTGCAGGTCAGGGCGGCGATGGCATCGGCGTGCGAGTGATCGACAAACTTGAACGGCAGGATGGCGTGCAGGATGGCCTCGATGCTGGCTGCCGGTGCATTCGGATTGGTCATCGCGGCGCGTTGTTGCAGCACCATGTCACTATCGGACATGGTCGGCAGCTCGGCCATCTTCAGCAGGGCGCTCATGCGCACTGGTGAGAAGCCTTCGCGCTCAATGGTGGCGAGGTCCCAGCCGCTGCCCTTCACGTGGCACAGGCTCACAGGATCGCCAAAGAAGTCTTTCTCCTCGGTCTTGACAGAGGTGTTGCCGCCACCATGCAGCACCAGCGAGGGGTTGCGGCCCAGCAGGCGCGACGTGTAAACCCGCAGGCCCAGCGGATCATTGCCAAAGGCCAGTGCTTCCTGATCGTTCCAGAGTGATTGCATCGAGGGGAAAAAGGTCTGGTTAGGCGCAGACGTAATCGCGCATCGCATCGAAGATCACCACCACGGAACAGGCTCCGGCGTCGGGATGGCCGATGGACTGCTCGCCAAGGGTCTTGGCGCGGCCCATGGTGGCGATCATCGCCTTGCTGGCTTCGCGACCAGCTTCGGCGGCGGCGGCCACGGCGGTGAGGGCCTCATTAAGCGGCTGACCGGCGACTTCTTGAGCCTTGAGCATGGCAGGGTGCAGGGCGTCGATCATGGTCTTGTCCCCTGGCTTGGCACCGCCGCGCGCCATCACGCCTTCGAGGCCGGCCTTGATCAAATCAGCGAGCCCCTGGGCGTCAAAACTCTCGCGACCGGCCAACGCCTTGCCGCCATTGCGCCACAGGGTGCCAAAGATCGCGCCGCTGGCGCCGCCCATGCTGCTCATCATGGCCATGCCAGTGGCGGAGAAGGCCTTTTCAACGCTTTCCACTCCCGGGGCGAGCTTTTCCTTCACGGCATTCATGCCGCGCTCCATACCCAGGCCGTGGTCGCCGTCGCCCAGATTGCGGTCGGCTTCGGAGAGCATGGGTTCAGCAGCGATGATGCGATCAGCCACCAGGAGCAGCATGGCTTTGACTTCGTCTTTGTTGAGTGAGGACTTCGGCATGGGGCGGGGAGTTTTGGCGGCGGTGGGCGTAAAGTCAACCGGTTAGCCTGGAAGGCATCGCGGCAACAAACGAAAAGAGGCGGCCGAAGCCGCCTCTTTCAAAGTAGATGCAGTTGTCGGTGCCTTAATGCTGGGCGCAGAACTCTTCAAACCGGTCCAGGCCGGCATTGATGATGTCCAGGCTGGTGGCGTAGCTGAAGCGCACGGTGTTTTCCGCGCCGAAGGCCACGCCGGGGACGATGGCC
>CAINXC010000538.1 GCA_903854655.1 uncultured Verrucomicrobiota bacterium
CGCTGCTCGACTATGTGAAGCAGGTGAAGCCGGGGAAAATCATCCTCGTCCATGGCGACGAGCCGGCCCAGCTTTGGTTCCAGCGCGAAATCAACGCCGCTGTGCCATCCACCGAAATCATCCGGCCGGAGCCCGGTGCCTGGGTGGACCTTTGGTAGCCCTGGGCGGCTGACCGCCTGGGCAGAAAAAAGGGAGAGCAGCCTGGCCGCTCTCCCTTTTGGAAACACTCAATGGCCGCCTTCGTGGCGCTGCCGTTTCGCTTCCTCGTAGATGCGCGCCGGCACGGGCTGCAGGTCCCACACGATGCCCAGCCAGGACATCACCTTGAGAATGTAATAGGAGATGTCCACCTCCCACCAGTAGAAACCCTGGCGCGCCGAGTACTGGTAGCGGTGGTGGTTGTTGTGCCAGCCCTCGCCCAGGGTGATCATGGCGAGAATCAGGCTGTTGCGGCTGTCATCCGTGGTCTTGAAGCGGCGCCTGCCAAACACGTGCGCCAGCGAGTTGATGAAGAAGGTGCCGTGCATGAGGGCCACAGTGCTGACCACGCCGCACCAGACGGCCATCTCCCCGCCCGTGACGCCCATGGACGGCACGAAGGTCTGCAGCAGCCAGCCGGAGAACCAGCAGCCTGCGAGCACCCCCAGCGGCACGAAGAAATCATGGCGGTTGAGGAACACCAGCTCCGGGAACTTCGCCAGGTCCTTGATGCGGGTGTAATCGGTGGGGAAGTTGCGGTGGCTGGTGATCCAGCCGATGTGCGACCACCAGAAGCCCTTGTGCCTGGGCGAGTGGATGTCGTGCTCGTCATCCGAATGCTTGTGGTGATGGCGGTGGGTGGAGGCCCACCAGAGCGCGCCGCGCTGCATCGCCATGTTGCCGATCAATGCAAAGGCGAACTGGGCAGGGCGCGAGGTGCTGAAGGCCCGGTGTGAGAAGTACCGGTGGTAGAACGCCGTGATGGCGAACATGCGGAAAAAATAGAACAGCACCGCAAACAGGAAGACCCACCAGTTCCAATGCACCGTGAAGACCAGCAGGCAGGCGCTGTGCAGAATAATGAAGGGCATGGTGCGCTTCAGGTCCAGCTTGTCCTCCTTGGCCTGGACGACCTCGATCCCTTCCGGGTGAAAGTCAGAGTCCCACCATTGGCGGAACATCACGACGGTGTGGCTCAAAGCACGACGAAAAAGCGACGGGCGCTTTTCAACGGACGGAGGAGAAGTAAAACTGGGCACTGGTGCGGTAGAGTAGGATTTGGAGGGGCTGGATAGCTATCAGGGGTGAGAGGCGGTCTGGCAACTGTAGAACAGCGACAGTTACGCTTTTCCAGGCTCGTCCTGTCATTAATAATATGTAAAAGGGAGGCTGACGAACCGTCGATGACGAAACCACCCGAGGGCTGTCTGCATGAAAACGGAAGCCGCGCCGCTCCTCTTCCTCATTTTGCGAGATTCTGATGGAACAAGTGGTACTCGATGCTGTCCACCAGCGCCTCCCAGCTTGCGTCGATGATGTTGGTGCTCACGCCCACGGTGCCCCAGGTGCGGTGGCCGTCGCTGCTGACGACGAGCACGCGGGTCTTGGCGGCGGTGCCCGCGCCGCTGTCGATGATGCGCACCTTGTAGTCCGCCAGGGACATCTTGGCCAGGCTGGGGAAGTGTGGAACCAGGGCTTTGCGCAGGGCGTTGTCGAGGGCGTTCACGGGGCCGTCGCCTTCATCCACGGTATAGACGGGCTCGCCCTGCACCTTGAGCTTGATGGTGGCCTCGCAGGTTTCAAAGCCCTGCGGGCCGCCGCGCCGGCGATGGGTGCTGTGGTACTCGATGAGGTCGAAGGAGGGGCTGTGCTGCCCGAGCTGCCTGCGGATCAGCAGTTCAAAAGAAGCCTCGGCCGCCTCGAACTCGTAGCCTTCGCTTTCCAAGCGTTTCACTTCCGCCAGGATGGCCTGCACCTCTGGCGCGCCCTTGGCAAACTTGAAGCCCAGCGCCTCGGCGCGCACCAGCACGTTCGACTGGCCGCTCATGTCGCTGATGCTGATCACGCGTTCATTGCCCACCAGGGCGGGGTCCACGTGCTCATAGGTGCGGGCAAGCTTTTGCACCGCATGGACGTGCAGGCCGCCCTTGTGGGTGAAGGCGGCGACGCCGACGTAAGGCGCCCGGATGTCGTGCGGCACGTTGGCGAGTTCGTCCACGAAATTGGCCAGCTCGCGCAGCTTGGTGAGGTTGAGGCCCAGGTCGATGCCCATCTTGATCTGCAGGTTAGGCATCACGGTGATGAGGTTGCAGTTGCCCACCCGTTCGCCGTAGCCGTTGATCGTTCCCTGCACCTGATTGGCGCCGGCACGAACGGCGGCAAGGGCATTGGCCACGCCCACGCCGCCATCGTTGTGGGTGTGGATGCCCACTGGCCTGCCCAGGTGGGCGATGACCTTGCGGGTCACTTCCTCGACAAACTCGGGCAGCGCACCACCGTTGGTTTCGCACAGAACGATGAGATCGGCGCCTGCATCCTGCGCGGCCTTGACGGTCTTGAGCGAGTACTCGGGGTCCTCGCGGAAGCTGTCGAAAAAGTGCTCCGCATCGTACAGCACCTCGCGATCATGCTTTTTCAACCACGCCACCGTATCGGCGATCATGGCGAGGTTTTCCTCCAGTGAGACCTGGAACACTTCGGTCACATGGAGCGGCCAGGTTTTGCCGACGATGGTCACTGCGGGTGTCTGCGCATCCAGCAGCATCTGCACCTGGGGATCGTCCTCCACCTTCATTTTGCCGCGGCGGGTCATGCCAAAGGCTGTGATCTTCGCGGTTTTCCAGGTGCGTTTCGCGGCCTCCTGGAAGAAGGCTGCATCCTTGGGGTTGGAGCCCGGCCATCCGCCTTCGATGTAATGCACACCAAATTCATCGAGCTTCTCCGCCACACGGATCTTGTCGAGGGTGCTGAAGGAGATGCCGGTGCCCTGGGTGCCGTCGCGCAGGGTGGTGTCGTAGATGGTCACTGGAGTCATGGGGGGCGTGTGAAAGGGAGGAGTCGGAACTGAAAAAAGTAGCGCAATGAGTCATGAGCGGTCCCTTGCCGGGAGGCGCTGAAGTGACGCAGGTCCCGTGCATTGACGGGACGGATGGGGCTTCATGGATTCACACGGCGGCATCAGGCACGGTGGAACCCGCGACTAATTCGGATGCTGGCGCTGATGCTGAACGGCCTCATGGGAGCCAGCAAACTACGCGAGAAAAGGTCCGAATCAAGAGGCAAGATACGGTCACGAAACGACCACCGGCCCGCCATCCATCCCTCTCATGGCCTGCAATCTCCGCGCCACGGCAAGAACGTGTCCGGCGGCCTCCTGCGCTTCCTGCACCGTGTTCATCCGCGAAAACGAGAAGCGCAGCGTGCTGGAGGCATGACCGGCATCAAAGCCCATGGCTTCCAGGACGTGCGAGGGATGCACGTCCGCCGTGTGGCAGGCGGAGCCTGCGGAGCAGCAGACACCGCGTTCATCGAGCAGGATCAGCATTTCCGCTGCGGAAAGCCCGGGGAAGCAGAGGCTGGAAGTGCCGGAAACACGAGGCGCACCACCGCCGTTGACAGTCAATCCTGGCAGGGCGGACAGCAGCCGGGCTTCAAAACCATCGCGCAAGGCGGCGATGCGGTTGTTGTGGGCCGGGATCATGAGTTCAGCCGCCTTGCCCAGGGCGACGATGCCGGGCACATTCTCGGTGCCGCTGCGCCTGCCCTGCTCCTGGCCGCCGCCGAGCAGGGAGGGAAGGAACCTCATGCGCCTGCTCACGAACAGCGCGCCAATGCCCTTCGGGGCGTGCATCTTGTGGCCGCTGAGTGACAGGCAGTCGATGGGCAGCGCGTGCAGGTCGATGGAGAGCCTGCCAACGGCCTGCACGGCATCCGTGTGAATCAAGGCCCCGGCCTCGTGGGCAATCTGCGCGATTTCCCCGATTGGGGCGATCACCCCGGTTTCATTGTTCGCCCACATGATGGAAACCAGGGCGGTTTCACCGGGGCGCACGGCCTGGCGCAGGGCCTCCAGGTCGATCAACCCATCGCGATCCACCGGCACCCTGGTGACTGTGCCGCCTTCCTGTTCCCATCGTCTGGCGGGTTCGATCACAGCGCTGTGCTCCGTGGCGCCGATCACCAGATGCCGAAGCTCCGGCCGGCACATCCTGGCGGAGGCGATGGCGGCGTTGTCCGCCTCGGTGCCGCAACTGGTAAAAACGATCTCCTCCGGGCCGGCCCCGATGAGGTTTGCGACCTGCTCCCGCGCCGCCTGAATCCCCCCCTGCACCTTTCGGGCGGAACGGTAGGATGCCGATGGATTCGCAAAATGCTCCCGCAGGAAAGGCAGCATCGCATCCAGGACCACAGGGTCCATAGGCGAGGTGGCGTTCGAATCGAGGTAGATCACGGCAGATAAAAGACCCGAACCGGGAAGACTCAAACAGGAATGATCTTCGCGAATGATGGGTGGCTCCTGTGTTGGCTGGGAAACAGATTTGTCTTGGATCTGGCGTGGCGTTCCGCTAGCCTCAGACCATGATCGAGCTTGAAGTGTACGCCTGCGGCCTGCGCACGAATGACTGCATTCTGCAACTGCAGAGCCAGATGGACATCATTCCGGAAGCCCGCTACAAGGTGGATGCGAATCACGATCTGGTGTATTTTGAGATCGACCAGCCGGGCACGATCACGCAGCGGCAGATTGCCCGCGTGTTTGAGGTGATCGGGCTGGAACCCCGGTTCGTGGGACAGATTCCAGCCGGCATCCCGCTGGGCGAAGACACGATGCGGCTGGAGTGAGGCATTCTTACTGCGGGAGCCTGCCTTCCAGCTCCGCCAGCTTGCGTTCCAGATCCTTCACTCGCTCAAGCAGCTGGGGAACACGGGCCGGGTAGGTGAGCATCTTGCGGCCCTCGATCAGTGGCTTGGCAGGGTAGCCGGTGTAGGCTCCCGGCACCGGGATGTTCTTGGTGACGCCGCTCTTGGCGAGCAATGTCACTTGATCGGCAATTTCGAGGTGGCCGGCCACACCCACCTGGCCGCCCATGACGACGTAATTGCCCAGCCGGGTGCTGCCCGAAATGCCTGTTTGCGAGACGATGATGCAGTTCTTGCCGATGTTCACGTTGTGGCCGAGCTGCACCAGGTTGTCGATCTTGGTGCCGGCTCCAATGTGGGTGCGCCCGAAACGGGCGCGATCAATGGCGGTGCAGGAGCCGACTTCCACATCATCATCGATCTGCACGATGCCGACCTGCTCAATCTTCAGATGGCGGCCTTGCACGAGTTCGTAGCCAAAGCCGTCGGTGCCGATCACCGCCCCGCTGTGAATGATCACGCGGTTTCCGAGCACGCAGTGATCCTTGATGACGGCATTGGCATGGATCACGCAGTCGCCCCCCACGCGGGCTCCGAAGCCCACAAAGGCTCCGGCATGGATGATGGTCCCGTCACCAATCACGGCTTCATCTTCGACCACGGCGTTCGGGCCGACGCTCACCTTGCTGCGGTCCAGGCTGGCGCTTTCGGCAACCACCGCCGTGGGGTGGATGCCTGTCACGAGCGGCCTTGCCTTGGGCCCGAAGAACTTGATCACGGCAGAGAAGGCGAGGCCGGGATTGGCCACCTGGATCAAAGCTTTGTCCTCGGGCAGCTCGGCCAGGTCCGGTGCCACAAGAACGATCGTGGCCTTGCTGGTCTTAAGCTGGGGGGCGTAGCGCAGATTGCTCAGGAAAGAGACGTCGCCTGGGCTGGCATCAGCCAGGGAGGCGAGGCCGGTGACGATTCCAGAGGGGGCGCCTCTGATCAAAACGCCACCCACCAGTTCAGCGAGTTCTTGATGCGTCAGCTGCGGGTTCACAATGGTTGTTGGGAGTGGGTTCCAGACACTGAAACGGCGGCCATGCAGGGCCGCCGTTTCGCAATTTATGTTCTGCCGTTTTGGCGGGCGTGCTGTTATTTGGATTTCTTCGAAGATTTGGGCTTGTCCGCCTTGGCGGGGGCGGCATCCTTCGGCTTGTCTTCTTTCGCAGGAGCCTCGTCTTTCTTGGCGGACTCAGGAGGGGCGTTCTTGTTGAGCTCGACGATCACTTCGTCGGTGAAATCCACGGCGTCCTTGAAGTAAAGAAGCACGGGAACGGTGCTCATGCTGACACCGGACTTGTCGAACACGAGGTCATAACCACCAGCCTTGGACTTGTCCTTCACCACGGCGACGATCTCTTCGTAGATGCCCTTCTGGAGCTCCATCTCCTCCTGGCGGAGCTGCATGGTGCGGCGCTGCTGGAACTCATTGATGTCCTGTTCAAGGGAGTGGACTTCCTTGGCCTTGTCCTGCGCCTTGACCTGGGCGTTGGCCCGGGCGTCCTGGGTCAGAATCGGGTCCTGGGCCTCCTTGGCGAGTTTTTGCGTTTCCGAGAGCAGGGTCTTGTAAGCCGCATAACGCTCGTTCATTTCGGACATGGCCTTGTCCTTGTTGCCCTTCATCTTGTTCGAGGCGTCCTTGGTCTTGTAGAACTCCGTGAAGGACTTGACCATGTCCACGACGCCGAACTTGAGGTCGGCGGCCATGGCGTTGGAGACAAGGAGGAGGGAGGTAAGGGCGATGACGGGGAATTTCATGAAGGGGGGGACTGACGGCCTGAACGGGGGTTGCACAAACGGATAATTTGTCACGCTCGGCACCTGCCGCCCGTGACAATTGGCACTAGAACTTGTAGCCCATGTTGAAGTTGAACTTGCCAGAGGAGTTGTTGGATGAGTCGGCTTGGACAGGGATGCCGAAATCAACGCGGATCGGACCGATGGGGAGATAAAGTCGCAGGCCGATGCCCACATCGGAGTTGACGGTGCCGCTCAGGTCATAGGCGGTGGCGCCGACCATGCCCACATCATAGAAGATCGCGCCGCGAAGCTTTTCCATGATTGGGAAAGTGTACTCAAAGGAGGCATAAGCCGAGGTCA
>CAINXC010000539.1 GCA_903854655.1 uncultured Verrucomicrobiota bacterium
CGCGCCCTGCTTGAACTCGCCGTAGGTGCCGGCATCCACATCATTGAGCACGGCCACCGGCGCCTTGAAGGCCGTTTGCAGCAGCTTGCGCAGCCCGACGTTGTTCCAGCCCAGGTTCGGGGCGGAGAGAAGCGTTCCCTTCGCCGGATCCACCAGCCCCGGACAGCCGATGCCGATGCCCTGAATGCCCTTGGGGTCAAGGCCGGAAGCCGCGATCGCCTCATTGACGGCGGCCAGCATCTTCTTCTTCCCCTTGAGCACGCCGTCGCTGCCGTTGGTGGACTTTTTCGCTGTAGCGAGGATCTGGTAGTTCTCGTCAAGGACGGCGGCGAGCATCTTGGTGCCGCCGAGATCGAAGCCGATCCAGAACTTCTTCTTAATGAGCGCTTTAGGCTGGCTGGAGTCCTGGGCTTTCGTCTTGGCCATGGTCGTGAAGGAGAGATGAGCACGTCACCACAACAACTGCTTGCCCCAGGCGGCAAGTGACAAAATCACGTTGTGTCATGGTTCCCTTCCTGCACCCCATGGGCCAGACGTACTGAGTGTCAATAAAAGTGGTTGCTTCGATGAGTTGCAGACCTTTATAATCCGGTAATTCTAATTAATATGGCCGACCCTAAGAACCTCTGTTCCGCCAAGGGCAGCGCCCCCCCCTGGCGCACGGAGGCCCTGCTGGCTGCGGGTTTCCTCGCCGGATCGTTGACCACCCGCCTGCGCAACCCCAGGCTCGCCTTGCTGCTGGCCGCCGGCGCCCTGGCCTGGCGGGCCCTGTCACCGGGCCCCCGGGCCAGGACTGCTCCTGAACCAATCCTTGCGCTGCCTGGGCCGAGCGAGCCCGAGATCGACCTCGCCCCTGTGTGCGAAGCCATTGAGCCTTTCGCGCCCGCGCTGCAACTGGAGACGGTTCCGTTCATGCCGGAACCGCTGAGCATGACCTTTCCGCCAGCCCCCGAAGTGGCTGCGAGCCATTTTTCTGCCTCCGGGCCGATTGAAGACGCCCTGCATGCGGAGCACACGGAGGCCACGGGCTGCGATGCCTGGATTCTGGGCCTTGAGCCGCTGCCCGTGGTGGAAGATCTGCCGGAGGAGCCCACAACGCTGCTCGCAGGCCCAGGCCCCGCCACCCCTGCCGTGCAGGAGCACAGGCCCGTGATTGCCGAGGGTGCGCCGCTTCCCGACATGATCGAGATCACCATCGAGCCCTCGGCGGAAGGCCTCTCGATGATCCAGTCGTTCAGCCAGACCTTGCCTTTGGTCGTTAACGAAGGACCGGTGGAGACCACCGTGCCCGCCCCGGAACCGGTGATCGCCCAGGTCGTGCCTGTGTCTGTGCCTGAAACGGATCATGAACTGACCCTTCTCACAGAACTTCTGGAAGCAACCACGCTCTCCCAACCAGCGCCGCCATTGCCAGTGACCGAACCCGAGGTCCAGCCCGCGCCCGTTGCAATGACGCCTTTCGTCATCAGCCCGCCAGAGCCCGCCGCCGTCTCCCAGTGGGAACTTCCTGCGGCGGACGAAGCGCCGCTCACCCTGCGACCGATGCCGCGCACGATCAAATGGGGCTCCTCCCCGGAGGCGGCCTTCAAACCCAGGCAGAATCCGCCCCAACTCACCCCCGAAACCGCCGTCGCCGAAGAAAAAGCTGCGGAGAACACTGCCACCGCAGTGCTGAATACCAGCCGCCACATCGTCCCCCGCGCGCCTGCTTCCGCAGCGAACGCAGGGGACCATCAGAAGTCCTGGCTGACGTGGTGGAAGTAGCCGCAGCCGCGCGCTACAGCTTGGTGTAGCCCACGCTCTCGCAGGGCAGGTCCCAGAGCTTCTTCAATTCCGCGTCCAGCTTGGTGATGCTGAAGGAAACGCCCGCCATTTCCTGGCAGGTGACAATGTTGTCCACGATGGTCTGATGCACCTTGATGCCCCTGGCATCGAGAATGGGACGGGCGGCGCGCAGCAGGATGAGCAGTTCCATCATATGCGTGGAGCCCAGGCTGTTGACCAGGAACACGATCTCATCGCCCGCGCCAAGCGCCAGGTCATCGGCAAAGATCAGGTCGAGAATCTTCGCGGCCAGTTCATTCGCCGTGCACATCGGGATCAGCGCCACACCCTTCTCACCATGGATGCCCATGCCCAGGCCGATCACATCATCCGCCAGCTCAAAGGTGGCCTCGCCGGTGGCGGGAATGGAGCCGGGCTTGGTGGAGACGCCCACGGTGCGGGTGTTGTCGCACGCCTTTTGCGCAATGCGGGCCAGTTCATCCAGCGAATCGACGGTGGCGGCGGCGGCCCCGGCCAGCTTGGTGATCGCCACCAGACCGGCGACGCCACGGCGCTTGTGCTTCTCGCTGGGCGGCGCGGAGCACACGTCATCAGCGATGATCACGGTCTTCACTTCGATCCCCTCCTCCTCGGCCAGTTCGGCGCCGATATCGAAGTTCATCACATCGCCCGCGTAGTTGCCATAGAGATAAAGCACGCCCTTGCCACGGTTCACCGCCTGGGTCGCTTCCAAAACGATGTCGGGCGGGGGCGCAGCGAAGATTTCGCCCACGGCGGCGCCATCCGCCATGCCCTTGCCCACCAGACCGTGATAGATCGGCTCGTGACCGGCACCACCGCCCACCAGCAAGGCAGGAGCATCAGGCCGCAGGTCGTTCATCACGATGGAGCGCTTGCCCACCTTCCGCGCCTTGCCGTCGTAGGCGAGCACCAGGCCTTCGAACAACTCGTCGGCACAGGCGTTGGGGTCGTTGATGATCTTCTTGGCGGGATTCTTATGGGCGGAGCTCATGGTGGAATGCGGGTGGGTGGATTAAAGGACAACGCCGCAGGGGCGAAGCGGGTGCCAGTTTTAGCGGGAGCCCGCCGGGAAGTCAACGGGGGGAACAGGGGAACGATTGGCGGCGCCATGATCCACCAAGGAGGTTGTCCTGAATGTGAAACGTCACCTCAGATCCTCTGGAATCTCACTTCCCCGCCGGAGCCGTCGGCGGCTGATACTCCGGCCAGAACTTGCGTGCGCCAAATTCGACATACCGATCCTCGCCGGCTTTGACGAAGAACCGCCCCGGCTTTCTGGCATCGACATACACGTACACACGGTTGGTGGCGTCGCGCGCCAGCTTCGTCATCCGTACATCTCCACGCGCCACCGGATTCACCGTGCGCCGGTAAAGACCGTCAGCGTGGCCGGGGAATTTCAGGCAGGGCGTGTAGAAATCGTTGTCCGCCAGCGCCTTGTAGTACTCGCGATCGCCCAGGGCGGTGGGGTAGTCGCACCAGTCGTAATCCGCGCGGTTCAGATGCACGCGCCAGGAATAAATCAGCACCCAGGTCATCAGCGCCGCCCACAGCACCAGCAGGCGTCCGGGAGTGCTGCGTTGGAGGTTGGCGGCCATGAAAAAGCAAAATGCAGCGGGCGGGCCGGGGTGCAAGCGCGGCAACTGGGGCTATTTTCTGGTTGACTGTTATTCACAACTCCCTAGTTTCGCGCTCCCCTGTCGGGGCGCTTCGCGGCATTGTACCGTTGGCTCCCCGCTCTCCAGCAACGTTAGACAATGAAAACATTCTCCGCAAAGGCCGAACAAGTTGACCGCAAATGGTGGATCATCGACGCCAAGGACCAGATCCTTGGTGATGTCGCTGTAACCGCCGCCAATGTTCTTCGTGGCAAGAACAAGCCCATCTTCACCCCTCACGTTGACACAGGTGACTATGTGGTCGTGATCAACGCCGGCGATGTCGTGCTCAGCGGCAAGAAGGAAACCCAGAAGGTTTACACCCGTGTTTCCGGCTACGTCGGCAGCAAGAAGGTCGAAACCGTCGAGAAGGTGCGCGAGCGCCATCCCGAGCTGCTCGTCGAGCGCGCTGTGAAGGGCATGGTCCCGCACAACCGCCTTGGCCGTGCGATCCTCAAGAAGCTGAAGATTTATGCCGGCGGCGAGCATCCCCATGAAGCCCAGGCCCCCCAACCTCTCGCCCTCGCCTAGAGCCGCCCTTCCCACCTTCCGCTGATCTTTTTTCATGAGCACCGCTTTGCAAAAACCCACCACTGGTCGCCGCAAGACCTCCGTCGCCCGCGTTTTCCTGCGCCCCGGCACCGGCACCATCACGATCAACGGTCGTGACTTCGAAGAGTACTTCCCCACCCTGACCCTGCAGAACCAGGTGCTCGGCCCCTTGACCGTGACCAACACCCGTCAGACGTTTGACGTGAAGGTGCTCGCTCATGGCGGCGGTGTGAACGGCCAGATGGGCGCGGTCCGCATGGGCCTGGCCCGCTCGCTGATCATCGCCAATCCGGAACTGCGTCCCGCCCTGAAGAAGGCCGGCTACCTGACCCGCGATTCCCGCATGAAGGAACGTCTCAAGCCTGGCCGCCCCGGCGCCCGCAAGCGCTTCCAGTTCTCCAAGCGTTAATCGCAAGGCGGCACTGCCCTGGTATTTCATCACGAAGGCGAAGAGGTTTGCTCCTCTTCGCCTTTTTGCTTGGCCTTGCGCCACCGCATCCCCTACAATGCAAATCATGGCGCAGGCAGACTGGTACATCTTAAAGGCGGAAAACAGGGAAGTGCATGGACCCATCGACCTGGGGCAGCTCCGCTCCTGGGCCGCCGAGGCCAAGATCTCCCCTCTCGACAAGGTTTCCAACGACGGCCGTGAGAGTTGGCAGCGCGCCCCCATGGTGCCGGAGCTGCAGATGGACTGGCTGATCGAGATGCCGGACAACTACCTCTACGGCCCCACCTCCGTGGGCACCTTGCAGGAGTTCCTCGCCACGGGCGAGATCGACGAGCACGTGACGGTGATCAACTGCCGCGAAGGCACCATCGGCCGCCTCAGCGAGCAGCCCTTCTACAGCGCCAGCCCGCAGCACATGCGCAGCGCCGACACCGTGTTCCAGGGCACGCAGATGCCTGGCGATCCCACGGTGACCGATTCCACGCTCAAGCAACGCGTCGCCTGGCTGGAGAAGCAGGTGATCGAGCTGCAACGCGATCTGGGGCTGGCGGAAGAGTACAACGCCTACCTCCGGCAGCAGTTCATCGAAGCCACCGGGCGGTCGCCGCTGTAGTGGAAAAACCTGGACTGCATCGCTTTTCGACAAAGCTTCGAAAAGCATGGCTGGAGTAAAACATTCATGCGATCACCCGCGAACGTTGCCATGGCCCTTTCCCACCGGGAATATGGCGGCAGCCGTTCAGCCTAAATGGAGGGATGGAAAACAGAGGAATGGGGACAGGGGAATGAAACACAAGCCTCCGATCATTTTCATCCTTTCACCCGGCGAGTGACGACATCTTTCGACAACAATCCCTGCTCCATCATTCCTCTGTCCCCCATTCCCCTGTCTTTCATTTCGGTTTATAGGTTCAGCGGTGATCGCCTAAAGGCTCCCGACTAACATCAGGTTTTGTTACTCCCGGTTCCACACCGCAAAGCGCGTTCCTTTGCTTGACTCCAACTTTTGCATCCCTAGCGCGCAGCACTGCAATGATCACGGGCGCCCCCCTCGCCATCCAGGACTGGACCGCACGCGCCGCCGCCCACGCGGCCCGTGTCGGCCCCTGGGCCGATGCCTTCGTGGACCGCCGCAGCCGTGGCGCGAAGCATCCGGTGCATGACTTCCTCTTCACCTACTACAGCTTTCCCCCGGCCCGGCTGAAGCACTGGGTGCCGGCGCTGGAGGAACGGCTGGAGGTGAACGACCCCGCCCTCGCCGCCCACCCCTGGCTCCCCGGACGCTGGGGCAAGGTGCAGGACGGTGTATTGGCGCTGCGCCACGACCTGCTTGACGCACGCGTGCGCGACCTCGCCCGCTTCGTGGCCGAGCTGTGCGCCGCCATCACCGCCCGCCCGCCGCGCTACCGCTGCTTCGGCCTCCATGAGTGGGCCATGGTCTATCGCCAGACACCCGAGGAGGTGCGCCACAACGCCTGCGCCCTGCGGATGGAGCCCGACGCGCTCGCCGCCTTTGTCGAGAGCCAGACCATCGGCTGCTCGCACTACGACGCCTACCGCTTCTTCACCCCCGGCGCCCGGCCCCTCAACACCCTCAACCCCGTGCTCGAAACCCGGCTCGAAATGGAGCAGGGCGCCTGCCTGCACGCCAACATGGACCTGTACAAGTGGGCCACCAAGCTCTGGCCCTGGGTGGGCTCCGATCTGGTGGCGGACGCCTTCCTGCTCGCCCTGGAGGGCCGCGACCTCGACATGCGCGCCAGCCCCTACGACCTCGCCGCCCTGGGCTATGAACCCGTGCGCATCGAAACCGAGGAAGGCCGCCGCCAGTACCAGCTTGAGCAGCAAGCCTTTGCCGAGCGCAGCACCCCCATCCGCCAGCGATTGCAGGCGATCTGCCTGCGGATCATGAGCTTCTGAACCTGGATACGAGGTTGGGTGGTGGGATAGCTGGAAAATCTACGGCCCGCTTTCCAGCAATACTTGGCCTGACAGAATCGGCGACGTGCTCAAAGTGGTCTTGGGAGTGTTGGCCGTGGCATTAGCAGGGAGTTCTGGCAGGAGGAAAAAGCCCAGTCCTTGATTCACGCTCACGCGGGGCACCAGCAGGCCGTAGTAGTTCACCGCACGCGACAGCAGGCTCGTGGTGGTCTTGGTGGGGTCTTGATCGTTCTTCAGCACAAAGGTACCACTGAAGGCCCCGGTGGCGGCATTGAGGGTCAAGGTCAGCCCGGTGGGGTTGTTCGCCGCAGTGGGCATGACCAGCACATTGGTGGAGGTGATGCGGAAGCTCACGTTGGGCGCTGTGGCCATCGTTGCAGGCACGATGGGCGCGGGGCCAGTGAGGCCGCCTTCGCTGAAGGCAAGCTTGGCGTCGCTGGTGCCCGTGCCGTTGTCGGTGAGCCCAAGCACGGTGGTCGTGGGTTTCACATACTCACCACCGCTCACCGTGAGCGTGTTGAGCGGGATTCCTGCGTTGTAGGTGCGGTCAGTAGTAGTGGTGGCCTTGCTCTTGAACCAGTCCACGCTGCCATCGAGCAAGCGTAATCCGTTGTTGGCCGGTGGGCTGGTGCTGTCGGCGCTGGCGGTAATCCAGCCATGGGCGGAGCCGGTGTTGCTGTAGAGCATGAAATGCAAAGGCACGTTGCCATTCGGCCCCATGGTGGTGCTCGCTGTGGTGACAGCGCCATCGGCCATTTTGCCGCTCCAGGTGGCAGCTCCAGCGGTGGTGACCGTCAGCGTGCCATAGCCTGTGCCTTGTGGATAGACGACATTGCTCGTAGTGGTGCCGGTGCCTGTCAGGGAGGGATCAAGGATGAGTGCAGCTGTGTAGGTGGCGGCAAGCGGAGCTGGGTTGCTGGGGGAATTCCAGGGATTGCGCCAAGCATCAATGGGGACGGGCGTGGCAATGGCCCCATCGGTCACTGAGCCGATAAGTTCGCCTGAGCCTGGGTCGATGCTGAAAGACAGTGTTAGGTTGTACTGCGGCAGCTTGCGAGGGATGACCACCGTTGCAGTGGAATTGCCTGCCTCGACGGCATCAAGGGGTTGGGCAGGAATGCTGTAGCTCATCCCGCCCAGCGTAAGCTTGCCTGTGAAGATTCCGGTGCTCAGGCTCGCAATATTCAGGGTGCCGCCGTAGCCGTTGTTGCTGCCGTCGTAGCTGCCACTCAGCGTGGCGTCACGATCCACCAGCCCATTGAAGATGCCAATGGCGTTGGGCTGCAAGGGCTGCACTGTCACATCCACCATCAGCGGGGCACTTGATCCGGCGGAGTTGCTGGCGGTGATGGTGAGGTGGTAAGTGGTCGTAGTCGAGATCGACACCACGGGCTTGCCCTGGAACTGCCCCCTGGCATTCAAAGTCACGCCCTCAGGCTGCCCCTTCACCCCGAAAGCCGTTGGATAGTTCTCCGCCGTGACTACATCCGTGACCGTTCCACTCACAATCCAGGGATTGGGGCTGAAGGCATCGAGCACGGGGGGGACCGTGACATCGAGCGTAATCACACCGCTGGCAAGACTCAAGGGCGAGCCTGGGTTTTGCGGGTCGGGCATGGTCACGAGACAGGAGTAGGTACCGGAATCAGCGGCAGCGGCTTTGGTGATGGTAAGCTTTGAAGTGGTGACTCCCGAGATTGTGCCCTGGCTGTTGGCGGGGTCTGTGCCGTTGGCCATTGCCGTGCCGTTTTCCAGCCATTGGTAGGTGATCCCTGGACCTGCTGCGGAGGCCCACAGCGTGATGGAGTTTCCGTTGACTACAGTGACGGTGGCGGGGGCAATATTAACCACCCCCACACTTGCAGCGGCGCTCGTGACAGAGCCAACTATGTTGGTGATTTTGACTTGGTAGAGTGCAGCGTCCGCCAACGTGGCAGCCGTCTGTCTGTGGCCATCATTCGGAGTGCTTGAAACGGCCACGTTGTTCTTGAGCCACTGATAGTTTAAGGCACCGCCGCTGGCCCCCACCGTGAGAGCAGCAGTTTGGCCCACACCCACCATTATGCTGAAAGGTTGCATGTTGATGGATGGGTCTGACGCACCCGTTCCAGTCAGTGGAATGTTGAAGGGACTTTGCCCAATGGCGTTGCTGGCCATGTGAAGAATCGTTGACCGCAGGCCCGCAGCACCTGGCAAGAAGGTGACGACAAACGTCGTGCTGTTCCCAACTGCGACGCTGGCCGCTGGCGGGATGGGGACTGAGAAATCCCCAGCATTAGCGCCATCGAAGGTGAAGCTAAATCCACTCAGTGCCGCGCTGCCAGTGTTCTTCACAGTGAACACACGAGCGACCTCCTTCCCAATCACTGCTGCACCGAAATCCCTGCTCGTGGTGCCACTGGTTAGACTGGTGCCGGAAGGCTGCTGCACGGATAGGTAAGGGGCCGACACGGCCAAGAGACCAAGGCTGTGGGAGGCGCTTTGGCCGCTTGTTCCAAGCACGAAGCGAGAGCCGACGGGCAGTGAATTCGCGTTCACCAACACCGGAGAATAGGTGCTACTGCCCAATGGGCTGTTGTCGCCCAACTGGCCCGACCCGTTGTATCCCCAGGCGGCCAGCGTGCCGTCCGAGCACAGCGCCAAGCTATGCAAAGTGCCTGCGGCCACGGCGACGACCACCTTGCCAGCGAGCACGCCCGCCGTATTCACCGCCACCGGCACGGGGCTCCAAACCGAGATAGTGTTGCCTAACTGGCCCCAGTTGTTGTAACCCCAAGAAGCCAGCGTGCCGTCCGAGCACAGCGCCAAGCTGTGACTGCCCCCTGCCGCGACAGCGATGACCATCTTCCCGGAGAGCACCCCAGACGTGTCCACGGCCACCGGCATAGTGATGATCGAGCCACTGCTGTTGCCCAACTGGCCATTGCCGTTGTCCCCCCAGGCTGCCACCGTTCCGTCCGAACATAGCGCCAGACTGTGGTATTGCCCTCCGGCAAGTGCGATGACCGTCCTGCCGGCGAGCATCCCCGCCGTGTGTACCGCCGCCGGCACCGAACTGCTCGTCGTGCTTCCATTACCCAACTGGCCCTGCCCATTGGATCCCCAGGCGGCCAGCGTGCCGTCCGAGCACAGCGCCAAGCTGTGACTGCCCCCCGCCGCGACAGCGATGACCGTCTTGCCAGAGAGCACCCCAGACGTGTCCACGGCCACCGGCGAATAGCTACCAAACGGATTGGAGGTTGTCGTTGTCCCGTTGCCCAACTGGCCAGCGGAATTATTTCCCCAGGCGGCCAGCGTGCCGTCCGAGCACAGCACCAAGCTATGGCTGTTCCCCGCCGCGACGGCAATGACCGTCTTGCCGGAGAGCACCCCAGACGTGTCCACGGCCACCGGCACCGAGCTGCTCGTTGTGCTGCCATTGCCCAACTGGCCATTGCCATTACCTCCCCAGGCGGCCAGCGTGCCATCCGAGCACAGCGCCAGACTGTGTTCCACCCCCGCAGCCATGGCGAAGATTGCCTTGCCAGCGAGCACCCCAGACGTGTCCACGGCCACTGGCACTGAGCTGTTTGTCCCACTGTTGTTGCCCAACTGGCCAAAGGGGTTGTTGTCTCCCCAGGCCACCGGCAGGGCGGCTGCCCATTGCAGCACCAAGTCATTGCCTGTGCCGCCATAGTAGTTGGCCACAAAATTGTAATTTACCCCACCGTAGCTCAGGGCCACCACCTGCCCCTGCGCCAGATTGCTGAAGGTGCCGCTGATGAAGCTCAGCCCGGTGTTGTTCACCACCATCAATGTCGCGCCCGGCGTGGGCGCATGGTTGAGCGTGAAGTTCACCGTGCCTGCGGCCGTGTAACCATGAGAAGTGATCGGCAGATCGGTGGCCGTACCAAAGGTGGCTCCCAGCACACCAGTTCCGGTGGACGCCGTGCCCTGCAATGTGGAGATCATCAGCGCCATTCCCGCGACCAGCACCCCAGGCCATCGTGTCCTGCTCATTTTTGATCCTTGGCAGTCGCGTGGCCCGAGAGGTGGCGGGAGTGTCTTCATGTCCGGTGGCTGAGCTTTGAACAGGCTGCACACCGCGAGGAGTTCACGGCAGAGAGGTTTGGCCGATGGTCTAGTGTCAGCCCCTGCCAGTCAAGTAAGAAAGCCCACCATAAGCCGCAGAGGCAACGCAATGGCCTCACCCTGGGCATTCGGTCACCTTGGAACAAGGGTTGTGAGCGTGGACCAAAGACCCGCCTACATGCTGGCCCCCTGACCCTGGAAGCGACCGGGCCCAGGGCAAAACAAGCGCCGCCAGCGCTTGCAGGCGATGTGCCTGCGGATTATGAGCCTTCGAGCTCAATGCATTGCCAAAGTCATCCGGTCCCGTTGCCCGGCGCGGCCCCGTGGAGCACCTCAGACAAGCTCAGCGATCCGGCCCACGAAGGTGCTCAGCCAGCAAAGCGAGACAGCAAACTGGCGCGGGGCCTTTGCCTGGTCTGCCATTGCCAGCCCTCCAGGTCGTTTGGCGCAATTGTCCTTGGCCTTCCCTGGCGACCGGGGGGCCGCCAGGGTTTTTGTGAATGGCCAGTGAACGGGTGCTTGCTGCACCCTTGATCAGAAGGTCACGGTGAGGCGGACGCCGCCGAAGAAGCGGTCGCGCTCACCCGAGGACTTGAGGGAGTCGATCGGGAGATTCTCCGCCACGTAGGGCGTCAGCGTGGCATTCTTGCTCAGTCTGACCGGCACGCCCAAGTCGAGGAGCACGTTGTTGCCGCCATTGACACCGTAGTAGTGGCTGCCGTTGGAGATGAGCGCCTCCGGCACGATGCTGAGCCAGTCGTTGATCTGGATCTTGCGGGCGACGGAGTATTCAAAGTAGTAGCCGCGGGCGGTGTTGTCATAGGCGCCATAGAAGCCCAGGTCAAAGCCGGCGAGTGCATAGCCGAGGACCACGCCCTCTTCGTTCACGTCCTTCACAAAGTGCCCGGCGTTGCCCAAATAGAAGAAGTGGGTGTATTTCACTCCGGCGGTCAACGGGCCCAGCTTGGCCAGCACGCTGCCGGCAAGGCGCAGTTCTTCATAGGAGCCGCCGCCCGCCCAACCCACGGCCTGATCACCAGCGGAGGAACCGTACCAGGTGTTCAGATTGAGGCTGAAGACATCGTCAAGAGGCAGAGCATAGTCGAGGGTGGTAGTGACAAGATCCCTGGCGGTGAAGAGGCCGCGGAACACATAGTCGCTGTCCCAGCCGACGCCGAGCGTCACGCCGAGCGGCGTCTCCGGCTGGGGAGCGAGGGGAGCAGGCTCCTTGGCGTCTGAGCCGGCGAACACTGGGAGACTTCCGGTGGCCAGACTGAGGGCGGCGATGAGAGACAATTTGGTCAGCATTGGGAGCAGGTGGATGTTGAGGTGTTGGATGTCGGGTTGTGGAACGGGCAGGAGCAGGCTTCAACCTGATGGATTCACCATAAAAAAAAAGCCGCCTGACCGTTCGTATTGAAATAAAAAAAGGAACCCGCGCCAAAGTCAATCTGATTCCTGAATCACGATGCGCGATTTCCATGGGCGATTGAATCGACGGCCCCCCTTTACGAAAAAGAGGCGTGAAAGGGGGAGTGTGATGTCGTCGAAACGCCTCAGATCGCCCGGCCGCCCGCGCCGCGACACCTATACCTGAGGGCCAGCCCTGGACCGCATCCTGTGGTTGCTCGCCTGCACCCCCGCAGGGCGTGGAAATTCGGAGGTGGCGCAAGCCGCCGCCAGTACCAGCTTGACCAGCAGGCCTTTGCCGAGCGCAGCGCTCCCATCCGCCAGCGGCGTTTGCAGGCGGTGTGCCTGGGGCTGTTGAGCCGCTGAGCCCACGCCCGCTCCATCAAATGCAGTCGCCGGCCGAAGCCGTGACTTGCACCCTCGATCACCTGAACACTGTGTTCAGGTGGTGCGCGAGAAGGGACTCGAACCCATAAGCCTTTCGGCACAAGATCCTTAGTCTTGCGCGTATACCAATTCCGCCACTCGCGCTTTTGAGTGAGGTGAGGGGCGTATTATACACGGTCGAAAAACTCTGCAACCATTGTTTGCAGTCTTTTTTCGTGAAGCGCAGAAAACCTGTTCATGTTCATTTGGGACGCTCAATACTGTTCGCTTTGCACTTTTGACCCCGTTGGCGGGCAGGAATCAATGAAGCCAGGCAGGCAGGGGACGAACGAAGTCCTGCGGCCTGCTATGACGGCGCGTTGGGACAACGCGCCCTGCCCTGCGCCGGGCGGCAGCAGTCGAGGGGTTGGGCGGTCGTGTCCGGCCATCGTCGCCAAGATCAGATCCAGGGTTGATGGTTGAGTGCTTCCATGGGCGGCAGCGCCAGACCTCTTTCCCGGTGCCATGCTCTCACCACGGATGACTCGGATAGCAACGGATGGATGGCAGCCATTCCCCATCTGGGCCATCCATGCCATCTGTGGTTCCATGTGTCTGAGCGCCAGGCACTGGCGGAGCGCTGGAGCAAGGGTTTGGCGCTCCGCGCGTTTGTTTTTGAACCCCGTCGAGGGCGACGGTAGCCACATTGGGCCGGCTTGGCGGCCAGAGCGGCTGCTCCCTGCGCATTGCCGAAACAAAAACGCCGCCTGTTTCCAGGCGGCGTTTGAAAGCACACAAAAGACTGCGTGCCGAACTCAGGTCGATCAGGCCGTGGGGACGCTGGCGATCGTCTTGAGGATGCGGGAGGCGATCTGGTAGGGGTCGCCCTGGCTGTTCGGACGGCGGTCTTCCAGGTAGCCCTTGTAGCCGTTGTTCACGAAGCTGTGCGGCACGCGGATGGAGGCGCCGCGGTCGGCCACGCCATAGGAGAACTTGTCGATGGCCTGGGTTTCGTGCAGACCGGTGAGACGCATGTGGTTGTCCGGGCCGTACACGGCGATGTGCTCGCCCACGTACTTCTCGAACGCGCCCATGAGCTTCTCGAAGTACTCCTTGCCGCCGCTTTCGCGCAGGTAGGTGGTGGAGAAGTTGGCGTGCATGCCGGAGCCGTTCCAGTCAAGGTCCATGCCCAGGGGCTTGCAATGCCAGTTGATGTCGATGCCGTACTTCTCGCAGAGGCGCAGCAGGAGGTAGCGGGCCATCCACACATCGTCGGCGCACTTCTTGGAGCCCTTGCCGAAGATCTGGAATTCCCACTGGCCCTTGGCCACTTCGGCGTTGATGCCTTCGTGGTTGATGCCGGCGGCGAGGCACAGCTCAAGGTGCTCCTCGACGATTTCACGGGCGACGCTGCCCACGTTCTTGTAGCCCACGCCGGTGTAGTACGGGCCCTGGGGAGCGGGATAGCCGTCTTCCGGGAAGCCGAGCGGGCGGCCGTCCTGCCAGAAGAAGTACTCCTGCTCGAAACCAAACCAGGCGCCTTCATCGTCAATGATGGTGGCGCGCGCATTGGAAACGTGGGGGGTGCCGTCTGCGTTCAAGACTTCGCACATGACGAGGACGCCATTGTTGCGGGCGCTGTCGGGATAGACGGCCACGGGCTTGAGCACGCAGTCAGAGCTGCGGCCAGGAGCCTGCTGCGTCGAGCTGCCGTCGAAACCCCAGAGAGGCAGATCTTCGAGCGTGGGGAAGCTGGCGTATTCCTTGATCTGGGATTTGCCACGCAGATTTGCCACGGGGGTGTAGCCGTCGAGCCAGATGTATTCCAATTTGTATTTGGCCATAGATGCTTGGGTTGGATGTCGTGTTAGGTTGTGGGGCGGCCTCCCCACCCAGCCACCGGCAGTCAGGGAGATACCGTCCACATTCAAAAAGAGCGCATGGACTGTGCCAGCTCAATGAAAAGTTGAACACCACCCCCTTTTTTCGAACGCGGCCCGCATCCAAGCGAATCCATCGCCGCCAGCAAGGAATCTCCCAACAAGTGGCACTGGTCCCATTCGCTCCTCACCGAGCAAAATCTTCACCATCCAGCCACTGGGTTTCCATTTGTCCCGCCGCCGCGCTGGCGCGATAGAACCAACGTCATGCGAGAAGTGAAAGACACCGTGCGGGCGCTGGTGCGCATTGGCTACGACGGCAAGGTCCACAAGACCTTTCGCGGTCACATGGCGCGCGAGCGCTTCGAGAACGAGGTGCGGGTGCTCAACTACCTGGAGGAGAAGGGCTGCCCTTTCGTGCCGCGCGTGCTGGAGGCCGAGCCGGAAACGCTCAAGCTGGTGACCAGCAACTGCGGCTCACGTGTGGACCACCTCAACGAAAAGCGCCTGGAGCAGCTTTTCACGGAACTGGAGCACTACGGCGTGCGCCACGATGACCGGGCGCTGCGCAACGTGACCTATCGCGCCACCGACGGGCGCTTTTGCCTGATCGACTTCGAATTTGCCACCATCCTGGAGCACCCGGAGTGGTCGCCCCCGCCCCCCGAGCCTGATTTCAAGGCATGAGCAGAGGGATGATAGATGATGGCCTGAACGAACTGCCGGCTTCCAAGCGGACAAGCCAGAGGCTCCCCACTTTTCAAGTTCTCGACCACCAAGAATCAGCCATCGACTATCAACTTCCGCCCATCATCCATCATCCATCATCCATCATCCCTCCGCTCACGCCCTTCCCCGTCACCCTCATCGCGGCGGTGTCCGACGACGGCTTTATTTCGCGCGGCCAGGGCGTGCCCTGGGATCTGCCGGATGACCGGGCGCATTTTCGCGAACGGACGCTGGGCAGATGGCTGCTGGTGGGCCGCCGCACCTATGAGGAGATGATTGGCTGGTTCCACAACCACCAGCCGCTGGTGCTTTCGACCGACGCCGGTTTTGCGCCCGCCATCGGAACACGGGTGGCGACGGTGGAGGCGGCGATCCAAATCGCCTCGGATGCCGGGGCCGGGGAACTGATGGTGCTGGGTGGCGGCCAGGTGTTCGCGGCGACGATGCCTTTGGCCACCCGGCTGGACCTGACCCTGGTTCACACCCGCCTGGGCACCGGCATCCCCTTCCCTGCCGTGGACCCCGGGGTTTGGCGGCAAGTTCAATCAAGGCCCCGTGAGGCGGATGCGGCGCACCGGTTTTCCTTCACTTTCACCGAATGGGAGCGGGCTCCCGGCCATGGTTCGGAGGCTTGAATTTCCCCGTTGCAAGCCGGGGCTCCAGAACCTATAAACTCAGCCTTTCCGGCCCACCCTGTGGGCGGCACCCCGACCAATCAATCTTCAGATCCTCCAAGACCATGGGCCACATCTACAACAACATCGTCGAAACCGTGGGCAGGACCCCGCTGGTGAAACTCAATCGCGTGACCGCCGGCATTGACGCCACCATCGCCCTGAAGTGCGAGTTCTTCAATCCGCTCGGCAGCGTGAAGGACCGTATCGGCGCCGCCATGATCGAGGACGCCGAAGCTCGCGGCGTGCTGACGAAGGACACCATCATCGTCGAGCCCACCAGCGGCAACACCGGCATCGCCCTGGCCTTCGTCGCTGCGGCGAAAGGCTACAAGCTGATCCTGACCATGCCCGAAACCATGTCCCTGGAGCGCCGCACGCTGCTCGCCCTGCTGGGTGCGGAGCTGGTGCTGACCCCCGGTTCCGGCGGCATGAAGGGTGCCATCGCGAAGGCGGAGGAGATCGTGGCCACCACGCCGAACGCCTGGATGCCCCAGCAATTTGAAAACCCGGCGAACCCTGCCATCCACAAGAAGACCACGGCGGAAGAAATTTGGGCTGACACCGATGGCGCGATCGACATCCTGGTTTCTGGTGTCGGCACCGGTGGGACAATCACCGGCTGCGTTGAAGTGATCAAGCCCCGGAAGCCCAGCTTCCAGGCCATCGCGGTGGAGCCCGAGGCCTCTCCTGTCATCAGTCAGACCCTGGCTGGAGAACCTATCCAGCCCGGGCCGCATAAAATCCAGGGCCTGGCTGCAGGCTTCATTCCGAAAAACCTGCACTTGAAGGACAGCGCCGGCAATCTCCAGATCGTGGAGTGCGTGAAAGTGACCAACGAAGAAGCTTTCGCCATGGCCCGCCGCCTGGCCAAGGAGGAAGGTCTGCTCGTGGGCATCAGCACCGGCGCCAATGTCGTGGCCGCCCTGCGCGTCGCCGCCCGTCCCGAAAACAAGGGCAAGCTCATCGTCACCGTCGCCTGCTCCACCGGTGAGCGCTATCTGTCCACCGCCCTGGCTGATGAAGCCCGCGCCAAAGTAGGAGCCTAAGCCCCGGCGCACGTGCTCATCGCTTCATTCATCCGGTCGTCACCCTGCTCACATGTCGTCTAAAACTCTCGTCCCGCCAACTGTCCCCACTCCTCATGCCCCTCCGGAGCCTCCCGCCCTGGAGGCGTTTTTGGACAAGCACTTCCGCCAGATCCTCATCGCCGTCGGCGTGCTGATCGTGGTGCTGCTGGTTTATGGCGTCATGCGGTATCGCGGCCATCAGGAAGCCGAAGCGGCGGCAATGGAGGCCACCCAGGCCAAGACGGTCGATGACTGCGATCTCGTCATCCAGCATCATCCTGGCACCGTGGCGGCCGGCAACGCCCTGCTGGCCAAGGCGAAACTGCTGTGGGACCAGAACAAGAAGGACACCGCCGTGGCCTCCCTGCGCGATTTCGTGCAGAAGTACCCGGACCACCCCTTCCATGTGCAGGGCATGATCGGCCTGGGCTCACGCCTCGAAGCCATGGGCAAGGACGCCGAGGTGGCGGAAGCCAAGGCCCTTTACGAAAAGGTCGTGAGCGAGCAGGGCAAGTCCGACCTCGCCGGCCTCGCCCAGTTGCGCCTGGCCGACATGCTCTGGAACCAGGGCAAGGAGGCGGACGCCAAGAAGCTCTACGAATCCCTGCCCTCGAAACTCACCGGCAGCCCGTTCTTCGATCAGAACGAAGAGCGCCTCAAGTGGCTGGCCTCGGGCCTTCCCACCAAGGAAGTCGAAGGTCCCAAGCCTCCGCCTGAGCCCCCGGCGAGCTTGAAGGCTCCGACCCCCAAGATGAACCTCAATTCCAAGGGCGGCTCCCAGTTGGGTGATGTGCTCTCCAAGATTCAGAAGGCGGTCCCGGGTGCAAAAATCGAGGTCAATCCTCCAGGCTCCAAATCGAATCCTGTTGCCGTCCCTGCCGAGCCCAAACCCGGACTCGCCACCCCCGGCGCAAGCATCGCCCTGCCCGGACCCGGCAAGGCAACCTCCGCCGCCCCAAGCGCCACGATCACCGTTCCTCCGGCTCCTCAGCCGCCCGCAACCGCCACTACGCCCCCCGTTCAGGTGCCTGCACCTGCACCGGCCCCTGCCGCAGCAACTCCCAAGGCAGATGCACCGCCAGCGGCTCCAGCCCCGGCCCCCAAAACGGAAGCGCCACCTGCCGCAGCCGCGCCAGCGGCACCTGCGCCCGATAAGAAATAAACGTCGCCCGCCTGGGTCACTTTGCAGGTCGCACCGGTTCAGAGGAACTCGTGCGGCCTGTTTGTTTGCAGCGAGGTCTCCCGCCTGATCAATCAGGAGGGACCCATGCCTCGTGGGCCCTCCACTCAGTGAGCGAGGGATCGAGCAATACCAACTACAGTTGATATTGGCTCAAAGTTCCTGGCGGGAAAAAGAGCATCGAAATTCCTGTCTGTAATATTCGGCCCCGGCGGCGCAGCCGCTATTCTCTCAAGGAACAGCGCAGCCGCCGTGCAGGCTTCAGGGAGAGCGTTTGCGGCTGCGCCGCAGGTGCTTTGATTGCGGACAGGAACATCCGCGCTCGTCTTCACTGACTTCCAGGATTGCAGTCGCTTGAACACTGGCGTGTATTATGCTCGCCTCACCATCGCCGGTAACCCCACCTTCCGCAGCCTGAAGACGAAGCTCCTCATGTTGCCAAACCCGCGCTGGACGAACCGCCAGCTTTTCGGTGATGCCGGAGCCTTCGCAGGGTTCGTCACGATGGGCATTGTCCTGAAGCTCCCTCAAGTGCAATGCCGCTCATGAAAATTACAGAAGGTTTGTTTTGATGCGGTTAAAAGCAATTCGTTGGATTAGGTATTTACGTGGAAAATACATCTGTACAATGCGATCCTATCTCAAATGATGGTTTTACGTTTTTTGCTCGTTGACAGGGCTGCCACCCCTGATTCCGTAGGGCGCAGCTTCTTGTTAATCCACTCCACCTCCCATTCCCTCCTATGTCCCTCCCAGACCTGTTCCGTCCCTGCAAGCTCCACCTTCCGCTCCTTGCCTCGGTCCTTCCCCTGCTCCTCTCCGCCTGCAATACCATGCCCATGGGGCCCACGGGGCTGAACGACATTTATAACACCTACGAGAAGAGTCGCGTTGCTTATTACAAGCAACAACTCGGCACCGGCCCCGGTTCGGGCCTCGTGGCCAGCACCAAGCAACAGCGCAACGACATCATCAACGACTTCATCCTCATGATCGACAGCCGCTACGATCATGTGGAGAAGCATTTCTACGATTCCAAGGCCTGGACGGACTTTGGCGGCAGTGTCGTGGGCACCGGCCTGGGCACCGCAGCCGTCCTCACTGGGTCTTCTGCGGCGAAGACCACTCTCGCAGCCCTCGTCACTGCCATCGAGTCCACCAAGACCTCCTTCAGCAAAGACGTGCTCCAGGGTCAGAACATGATCGCCATCACCGCCCAGATGCGCAAGCTGCGCAGCCAAAAGCTTCTGCAGATCCGCCAGTCCATGGCCCAAAGCCCTGCCGACTACCCCTTGTCCGAAGCCTTCATCGACCTTATGGCCTACAACAACGCGGGCACCTTCGTCGTGGCCCTGCAAAGCCTCACCGAAGAGGCCGCCGCCTCCAAGCAAGCCTCGGACCAGGGTCTCGCCGACCTCAAGGGCGTTTCCGCTCCCTCTGTGTCCACGCCCACCCCCGCTCCGGTGGCCAGCCGCAGGACGACGACCGGCCAGAACCCGATCACCAAAACGACCAAGACCGATCCTGAGCCGCCTATCAACCTTGGTCCCGATGCCAATACCAAGCTGCTGGTCGATTTTATCATGCCTGATGGCAAAACAGTAAACAAAGCCAATCAAGCAGAGGTGACCACCTGGATAAAGAACAACGCGAAGGGCGTTGACCAGTTCCATCTGCTCGACGCGGCCGAGCAGGCTTCCAACCGGGCTGCTGCCGTGAAATTCCTCAAGCTCCCGCGTTAATCCACCACCATCCAATCCCTGCCCTGTCATGGCTGACTCACAACCACTCCCCGGCATCACCATCGATCAAGTTTCGGCCCAACTGGCGATTCTCCGTGCCAGCGGCGAAAGCGGCCTCAGAGCCGAGGAGCAGGCAGACGGCCTGTTCAACTTGATCTGGGCCATTCCTGATCCCATTGTCCCGCCGGCAGCAGCGGCCGCCGGTTTTTCCAATCTGGGCGTGGACCTGTACGGTCAGAACAACCTCCCAGCCAACCTGGCCCCCTACAATCTCGCCTTTGTCTGGCACCAGGCGAGCCATGGCACGGATCGTCAAGATTCGAAATTTGTCCAGCGACGCAAGGCCGTGGATGACGCGGGCATCCCCTTCGGTGCCTACCACTTTGGCACTTCCGACGACGTGGCAGCCCAGGTGAAAAACTTCCTTGACCAGGTGAATCTCTCCCAGCAGCCAGGGAAGCCTTACCCTGCCCTCTCGCTTGACTGGGAGGATAACAATGACGACACCATGAGCGAGGATCAGGCGCGGCAGTTTCTCCAGATGGTGGAGGCGCAGATCGGCATCGTCCCCTGCATCTACGGCTCAAACCAGGTCACAGGAAGCGACGCGGCCCAAACCGCATTGGACCCCACCTTTGCGAAGGCGAAACTGTGGCTTGCCGCCCCCTTTGTGGCGAATGGCCCGCTGCCCACAGGCGCGAACCCAAACTTCACCCCCCTCAAAAGCTGGCCCAAGATCACCGTCTGGCAGTACAGCGACGACGATAAAAACCCCGCCAAGCCTCGCCACGCCAGGCCGGACTTCCCAGGCTTGCCAAGCCTGGACCGTTTTTTGGACTGGAACCAGATCTCAAACGCTGACCTGGTAAGCTGGCCCTTCCACTCCGTCTCCGCGCCGCTGGCCTGACAACCGCCTACTCCTCCCCTCTCATGCCTCAACAGGAATCAATCCCCGGCTTCAGCATCGACGAGGTGTCAACTCAACTGACCGTCTTCCGGGCGGGGAGCGGAAGCGGACTACAGGCCGAGGAGCAGGACAACGGCCTGTTCACCTTGTCCGGGACCTTTCCTGATCCCGCGCCAGCGGAGGGCGTCGGCCTGCCCTTCGTCGATGTGGCCATCACCCAGGAATTTAACGTCGATGTGGATGGCGCGCCCAACGCCTATGCCCCGCCCGGTACCGGTCCCACCCTGGACAACGAGGCCAACGCCCACAAAGGGGGCAAGCTCAGCGGGGCCGTCGTCGGCTACGTCGTCAATCCCAACGGAACCAAGCCCGTCCAGGGCGCCAATGACCCGTTCCCTGGCTACTACATTTCCCAAACCGCCTTTTCGGACCAGGGGAACAAACACGACCTGGATCCCACCAAGTATGTGGACGCCTCCAAAATCAACTATGTGGTGCGCGGCACGGCGGCGATCCAAAACCGTGTCAAGTTGGGGGACTTTGTCGCCGTGTACAGCATCGGCAAAGACAAAGCGGTCTTTGGCAACGCTGGGGATGATTTCAACCCCGGCGGCTCGGAAGGCTCCCTGGCCCTCGTCCAGGCGCTGGGCTACACCGATATCGTCTCCGGCAAGACCGGCAGCGTGCCTGCGAATGACTTGATCGTCAGGTACTTCCCGGGTTCGAACCCTCAAGGGACGTTCTTCAAAGCGCAGGCCGACATTGACGCCCATGCGGCACAGCTCGGCCTGAGCGCCGATTTCTCCGGCCACCTCTCCTAACAGGCTGCTGAAAAAGCACTTTTGTAAGCATCAGAGGATTTCATGATCACACTTCATCCTCGAACCGAGGGGAGATGGTTTGAGCATCCGGTGCACAATAAAAATGGCGATAGTCCATTTTGGCCTGCTTGGCAGATGTGCATCAGACTCCAAGATCACACCTGTCTCCGCCAGCTATACTCGTGCGCATCACAAAGTTTCATTTTGAGAAGAACTGGAAGTTGAGCGACAGCAGACTGTGAAGTTC
>CAINXC010000540.1 GCA_903854655.1 uncultured Verrucomicrobiota bacterium
CAGGAGGCTGAACAGATATAAGCGGAAGCGATATTTAACGACCATCGAAGCGATACCTCAGACCTTCATACTTGATTTCGTAGTGGGTCGTCTTCGCCAAAGTGTGCAGCACGAGAAAAATAAGCGGCGAAGCGAGCATGGCCAGCAGTGTGTCCGTCACGAGTTTGGTCCAGATCTCGTTCGGGAAATACAAGCTGCCACGCAAAAAAGCGATGAGAAGATACTGCACCAGGAGCCACACAGCAGTTACGAACCCCACCATGAGAACGGGCAGCTCAAGACGGCCTTTCTTGAAAAGAGGGCGGATGCCCTGCATGATCGCACCAAGCACGCCAAAGATCAGGATCGAGTAGCCGAAGCCCAGGTCCGCACCGGTGCTCATGCCGGAGTTGAAGGCGGCGATGCCGTTGCCGTTGGCCAGTTCGGCCAGCTTTTCAGCACCCGAATCCTGCGCCACGAAGGGCAGGTAGCGCGCATCCCACAGGAAGCCGGTGCCGAAGGCCATCAGCAGCATCACCGGAAACGGCACCGAGACGGAAGCGGCAAAAAAGAACACCGGACCGATGAACAGGCGGGCGTTCTGCGCAATCTCAATGGCGGGCAGGAACTCCTCCGCAATGATGGAGAGCGCCAGCAGGAGGATGACGGCAAGGTTGAAGATCATGGCTGGCTAGGGGGTTGCTTCGCGCCGGTCCACCACAAACACGTCCTCCAGCACCGAGAAGTCCACGGCCGCCTCGACGACGGCCTCGCCGGAGATTTCCTGGTTCTCGAACCGCTTCACCTTGCCGAGCAGGAGCTTGGCCGGGAACACACCGCCGTCGCCAGAGGAATAGACATTGTAGCCGGGAAGGATGGCGGCGTTGCGGCTGAGGAAGCGCAGGCGCAGATCGGGCTTCATTTCACCTCCGCCGCGCTCGCCGGTGAGGATGCCCTTCTCGCGGGTGCCTTCCACCATGGCGGCCACCCGGCAGAGCTCGTCCGTGAGCAGCACCACCTCGCTGAAGGTGGGCGAGACGCGGCCGGTCTTGCCGACCAGGCCGATGTCGGTCACCACCGGGCTGTCGGTGGTGACGCCATCATTGGAGCCCTTGTCGATGATCATCGTGTTCCACCAGGTTGCGGCGGAGCGCTTGATCACATGGGCGGCGAAGAGGTTCTTGAAGGGTGCGCGCTGCTTGTAGCCCAGAAGCTGGCGCAGCCGGTTGATTTCCTCCAGCACCTCCTCGCGGCGCTGGTTGACGATGCGCAGCTTCTGAACCTCAAGTTTCAGCCGCTCGTTGTCGCGCTGCAGCTCCTTGGGGTTGATTTCAGGCGCGATGGCCTGGGTGGTCTGGGTCTGCACCGTGGCGCTGGCATGGATGAACGGGGAGAACACCGTCATCACCTTGGCCTGCACGGCCTTGGTGGCCGGGGTGTTGAGCGTGAGCACCGCCGCCGTGGCTGCCAGGAACAGCAGGAGGGCGATGACGTTGAGCGTTTTCATGGAGCGTGTGCCCGGCGCGGCGATTCTTCACAAAAGAGCCATGGCGGGCCTGGGGTTACACGTCCGTGTTGCTCACCTTGCGCAGGAACTCCAGCTCGCTGAGCACACGGCCCGTGCCTTCGGCCACGGCGCTGAGCGGATCTTCCGCCACGTGCACAGGGAGGGCTGTCTCTTCCTGCAGAAGCTTGTCCAGGCCGCGCAACAGCGCGCCGCCGCCGGCAAGCATGATGCCGCGGTCCACCAAATCCGCCGAAAGCTCCGGCGGGCAGCGCTCCAGGGTGGTGCGCACGGCGTCGATGATGGTGTTGAGAGGCTCGAGCATGGCCTCGCGCACTTCCTGCGAGGTGATGGTGATGGTCTTGGGCAGGCCGGCGACCATGTCGCGGCCCTTCACTTCCATGGTGGCCTCCTTGCCCATGGGGAAGGCGGAGCCGATGCGCAGCTTGATCTCTTCCGCCGTGCGCTCGCCAATCATGAGATTGTAGGCGCGCTTCATGTAATTGATGATCGCCTCGTCCAGCTCGTCGCCGGCCACGCGCACGCTGCGGGCATAGACGATGCCGGAGAGCGAGATGATCGCCACCTCCGTGGTGCCGCCGCCGATGTCCACAATCATGTTGCCGGCGGCCTCCTGCACGGGCAGCCCCACGCCAATGGCCGCAGCCATCGGCTCCTCCATCAGATGCACTTCACGGGCGCCCGCCTGTTCGGCGGATTCCTTGACGGCACGCTTTTCCACTTCCGTGATGCCGGAGGGCACGGCGATGACCACACGCGGGCGCACCATCGAGCGGCGGTTGTGGACCTTGCGAATGAAATGGCGCAGCATCGCCTCGGTGACCCGGAAGTCCGCGATCACACCGTCTTTGAGAGGGCGGATGGCGGTGATGCCTCCGGGCGTGCGGCCCAGCATGCGCTTGGCGTCGTCGCCCACGGCCACCACTTCATTGGTGCCGGTTTTCACCGCCACTACTGAAGGCTCGCGCAGGACGATTCCGTGATCTTTAACATAAACGAGGGTGTTGGCGGTTCCGAGGTCGATGCCGATATCGTTCGAGACGAAGCCGAAAAGTTTTCCAAACATTGGGATTAGAGAAGTAAAAAGAAAGTTGCTGAAAATGGTCGGCGCGGAAACCCGGAGGGTTCGCTTCAGTGGTGGGAATCCTCGTTTTTTTGAGAATCACAAGAACGACCCGGAAGCACAGTCCAACGCTTCTCTAATGCTAAAAGACCGTGCTCTAGCGTCAAGAGGAGATTTCCCAGGGGCTGTTTTTGCTGAATTTAGCCGTTCCATGGCGATTACAAGCGCTGAGAGGAGTTTTGGCCCCCGCCTCATGCCCTTGCAATTGCTGCGCCTTCGACATGGAAAACCGTCGTGTGGCCGCCCAGATCCCCCGCCCAGTCCAGGTGGGTGGTGGTGATGATCTTCTGCGCGCCGCGCGGCAGCCCGGCCAGAAGGGCGCGCCGCCGCATGGGGTCGAGTTCGCCGAACACGTCGTCAATCAGGAGCAGGGGAGGCTGCCCGCAGGCATCTTCCAGCACGCGGGCCTGCGCCAGCTTCAGCGCCAGCGAGAGCGAACGCTGCTGTCCCTCGGAAGCGAAGGCGTCGGAGGCGCGGCCGTTGAGCATGACGATGAAATCATCGCGGTGCGCGCCCGTGAACGTGGTGCGGGTGCGCTCCTCCTCCGCCCGGTTCGCCAGCAGCACTTCAAAGAGCGGCTCCCCCCCGCATCCGGGCGCATGGCGCAGCTCCAGCGCCTCCTGCCCCATGCTCAGCATCGTCAGGACATCGTGGGCGGCGGGCTCGAGGGCGTGCAGCAATTGCCTGCGCTTCTCTGTTAGAATCTGGTGGAAGCCGTCCATGATCCTCGCATACGCGTCGGCCTGCCGCCAGTTCACCTGGTTGTCGCGCTTCAAGGTGTAATTGCGTGAGCGCAGCGCCCGGGTGTACCCTTGCAGCGCGTGAAGATAGTCCGGCGAGATCTGCCCGGCGGCGAAATCCATGAAGCGGCGGCGGTGCTCGCCGCTGCCGCGAATGAGGTTCATGTCACCATGGTCCATCCACACCACCACGGCGGAATTGGCAAGGTAGTCCGCCGCGCGCCCGCACACCGCGCCATCCAGCGCCAGCCGCCGGGTGGTGGCGGAGATGCCGCAGCGCAGCGTGTGCCCGCCCCATTTGCCCTCCACCATGCAGGCGTTGCTGCCGAAGCGGATCAAGTCCGCTCGCGTCGCCGTGCGCGGCGATTGCAGGCGCATGAGAACGCAGGCCGCCTCCAGCAGCGAAGTTTTGCCCTGGGCGTTGCGGCCCACCAGGAGGGTGGTCTCCGGGTGCAGTTCCAGGCCGGCCTCGCTGAAGCAGCGGAAGTCACGAACTTCAATTCGCTCCAGCATCGGATTTGGAAGAGGGCTTGGTCATGTGGCTTCATGCATATGGCAGTGGAAGAAGCATGGAGACAACCGGTTTTGCGATTGTGAAGGGTTGGGAGAATCTAAGGGCAGGCGAAAATCCAGGTTGAAAAGCAGTGTGATTTGCTATAATTATGATAATGGGTTTCTCTCTGGTCGCCCGCCTGATTTCAAGGGCCGTTCTTACGTGCGGGATCTTGCTCGGGCTCCACGTTTCCATGGGTTCGGCCCAGGCGGCGGGCGCTCCGGCGAGCTCTGTTGATCTTGCCGACGGGACGGTATTCGAAGGCAATGCCGCCACCCTGCACTTTGAATCCTCCGATCCAGGCCCGTTGACGTACCAGTGGTTCCAGGTTTCGGACCAGGGGGTGAGCACGGCCATCGCTGCTCCTGCTGGTGGTTTCACCAACACCCTTACAGTCACTGGTGTTGCCGCGACATCACGCTACCAGGCGGCGGTCACGAGCGAGTCGGGGACCTCAGCCACTCGGGTCGCCACGCTGACGTTTGTTCCGCAGTCCTCGATCACCTCGTGGTCATCCTGGCAGGCCACTCCGCTTGCCTCCCCGAATTTCATTCCCGCCGTGGTTGCCAGCGGCAACGGCACGCTGGTTGCCCTGGGTGGCAGCGCGGGATGGGCCACATCGCCCACGGGCGAAACCTGGACCCCCTCCCTGCCTGCGCCACCGGCGGGTGTGACGATGAATTCCCTGGTGTTTGGCAACGGTGTGTTCGTGGCGGTGGGCACCTTTGGGCGCATCTGCAGCTCGCCGGACGGGGTGACGTGGACATGGCATGACGTGGGCGCGCCCACCCTCACGCTCAGGCAGGTGGTCTTTGGTGACGGCAGGTTTGTGGTGCTCGGCGGGGCGCAGGATGGAACGGCCGGCAGTGAAACGCTGTTCACCTCCGCCGATGGCGTCACCTGGAACCGTGCCGCCCTTCCCAGTGCGGTCACCTTTGCCAGCGCCGCCACAACGGCAACTTATGCAAATGTGGCGGCGGGCAACGGGCGGATCGTGTGCGCGTTCTACACTTCCCTGGCCACGCACACCATTGCGTCCGCCGACGGAGTGAACTGGACTTCGAGCACATCGGCCGTCTATGCGCCGTCGCTGGCTTTCGGCAACGGTGTTTTTGTGCGCGACGACGCCACCTCCTACGACGGACAGAACTGGACCGCCCGCAGCTCGACGTACGCTGCGATCAGCTTCACCGCCGGCATGTTTGTCTCACACAAGAATACTGACAATGCCACCTATCCTTATCCCATGCCGCCCGTCACTTCCGTCTGGATCTCCGCCGACGGCGTGTCCTGGCTGAACATCGGCATTAACATCACCGGCGCATCCTACGGGCCCGTGCAGGGCTTGAACGGCGGGCTGCTGATGTTCAGCAGCCCGAACATCTACACCCAGGCCCCCTCCATTTTTTACACCGGCGCACTGCCTGCGTTGCAGCCTGCCATCGGGCAGCAGCCGGTGAGCGCCTTGATCACGCCGCGGCAGGGCGTCACCCTCAGCACGCTCGCCAGCGGTGGCGGCAACCTCACCTACCAGTGGTATGCGGGCGCTTCGGGAGACGTCAGCCATCCCATTGCCGGCGCCACCGGCGCCAGCCTGACCCCCACGCCTCTGGTGCAAACCAGCAGCTACTGGGCGCGCGCGACCAATGCCGCAGGAACTGCGGACAGCCAGACGGCGACGATCACGGTTTCGAGCGCGTTCATAGCGGGCGGCGGCAGCGTGAACGCAGGTCAGCCGGCCACTTTCAGCTACTCGGACGACTGGGTTCATTCTGTGGGGGCCGGACCAAACAACCCGACGCTCTACCTGCCTTACACCAATGTCCCAGTCACCTATCAGTGGCAGCACAACAACGCGAACCTTGCGGGGCAGACGTCCAGTTTGCTGACCTTGATCGACCTGGGCAGCGGCGATTCCGGCACCTATCGTGTGTTGGTCACCAATGCTGCGGGCAGTCTGGCCTCCGACACCGTGACGCTCAACGTGATCAGCCCCACGCCGACGGTCTTCACTTCGCAGCCCGTGGGCGGCACGGCGGATGCGAGCGGGTCTTATCTCCTGCAGGCCGTCGCCACCGGTGCGGGAACCGTGACGTATCAATGGTACGTTGGTCAGCCGGGCGATGTGACACACCCTGTCACCGGGGCGACCAGCAGCGCCTTGCAGATCACCTCCCTGACCGTCACGCAGAGCTACTGGGTGCGGGCGACCAGCACGGCAGGGACGGCGGACAGCGTGGCGGCTGCGGTGATGTTCGTGCCGCCGCCGGTGTTCCAGCAGCAGCCCGCCGGGGGCGCCATTTATATCACGCAGTCCTTCACCCTCACCGCCCTCGCCACGGGGCAGGGGACCATCACCTACCAGTGGTACAAGGGCCTTTCAGGAGATGTGACGCATCCGGTCAGCGGCGCCACCGGCGCAACCTTTGTTCCCACGCCCTTGAGCGTGACCAGCAGCTTCTGGGTGCGGGCGAGCGGCCCGGTGGGCTCGGCGGACAGCCACATGGCCACCGTCACCGTCTCCACGAGGCTGGTGCCGACGTTTGATCCGGGCGGCCCCTGGATGAGGCTGCGCATTGTCAACGCCACCGTGACCGCGCCGGGGGCGACCAGCTTCCAGGCGACGGGGCTGCCTCCCGGGCTGGTGCTGAACAAGTCCAGCGGCGTCATTTCCGGCCAGCCCTCGGCCCAGGGCACGTTCACGCTGCAAATCACCGTGCGCAACAACCTCACAACAAGTGATACACTGATCGTGCCGATCGTCGTGGCCCCGCTCAGCCCGGCAGTGCTCGGCGCCTTCGGCGGCCTGATCGACCGCGATGTGAACGCCAACAACTCCCTGGGCGGGAAGATCAGCCTGAACTTCACCTCGACTGGAGGTTTCACCGGCAGCATGTCCCTGGGCAGCATTGCCTCTCCCCTGACCGGGCAGGTGCTGGAATCGCTTGCCGACGGCAGCCTGCGCGGTTCCGCCGGCCCCACGAACTATGGCAGGAACCCAAGCCCCTGGCTCGACTTCGTGGTGCATGCAGATGGCAGCCCGCTCACCGGCGCGGTGCATCTGCCGGCATCCACGGGACCGGGTGTGGCCTTCACTGCGGTGCATAACATCTGGACAGGCAATATAAAGCCCTCCGCCTATGCCGGCACCTACACCGCGGCAATGCTGCTGCCTGCCGGGCTCGCGGGCGATGCCTCGTATCCTCAAGGCACCGGCTATTTTGGCGGCACCATCGACATGAACGGCGGGGTCGCGATGTCCGCCCGCCTTGCGGACAACACCGTGGTGACCACGTTCACGATCCTCGGCCCGGCCCAGAGCTTGCCGTTGTTCTTCCTGTTGTATGGCGGCACCGGTTCCGCCCAGGGCTGGCAGACGGTTTCGCTGGACGCAAGGCTGGGCGCCATCATGGACGGCGGCCTCTCGTGGTACAAGGCTTCGCAGTCGTCGAATAGCACCACCCGCAGCTACAAGTCCGGCTTCCCCCTGCACGACCTCACGACAGTGGGCGGCAAGCTGGTGGTGCCGGGCACGGGCCAGATCGAGCTGGGGCTGCCGAACCAGGTGGCGAATGCGCTGGTGACGTTTGCCGAGGGCGGCCTGAGCACCAGCGACTCCGAATCCCTGCGCATCACCACCGCCAATCTGGCCCAGTTCGCCAAAGGTTCCCCCGTCGCCATGACCATCGACAAGACGCAGGGCAAGTTCTCCGGAACCTATGCAACCGGGACTGGCAGCGCGCCTTTTTGCGGCATCTTCGTGCCCCGCCTGGGCCTCGGGTTCGGCCAGTTCCAGTTGCCGCAAAGCAGGGCCGCCACCTCACCCATTCTGTCCGGCAGCGTGATGCTGGGCGGTGCTCGGTAACCCAGTGAAGAAAGTGGCTCACGTCGCCCCCGACGTGAATCGGATGGACTGCGCGAAAGCGCCATCCGTGGTTCGACCTGTCGCAGTGCCGGAACGAAAGCTTGGCGCTGCGCGCATGGGTTTTTGAGCCCCGTCGAGGGCGACGGTAGCCACTTTGGGCGCGGCCCAAGCATAGTGGCCCACATCGTCCCCGACGTGAATCG
>CAINXC010000541.1 GCA_903854655.1 uncultured Verrucomicrobiota bacterium
CCTTCCGCCAGGCCATCGACGAATGCCTTGATGAGCTTGGAGGCGCAGCCTCAGCCGAACTTCACAGTCTGCTGTCGCTCAACTTCCAGTTCTTCTCAAAATGAAACTTTGTGATGCGCACGAGTATAACACCGCATCCTCATGTCTTTTGTCTCTCTGCTTGGCGGCCGGCGTAACTCGTGACAGGTTGAAATCCGCATGAAAATATCTTTTGCTCCATGGCTCCTTGCCTTCGCTTTCGCCTGCGTGAGCGCATTTGCGAAAGGGCCAGACGAGCCGCCCCGCCCAGCGTTTGAGAACGTCAAGCCGCAGCCGGGCGCCGTGCTGGCCGATCCCGTCGCAGCCGCAAAACGCATCAAGACCCTGGGCGGCAATGAGTACGAGCTGGGCGGCATCACCTTCAACAGCGCCACGCGCGAAGTGCGCATCCCCTGCCAGGTCAACATGACGGACGGGGCCATCGAATACGCCATGGTGCATGAAACCGGCAAGACCCACGAGAGCATCCTGAAAACCGCCACCGCGGCAATCGACATGCAGGTGGCTCTGCTGCTGACCAACTACCAGCCTGGCCACACCGGGCTCTTTGACTTCGAGCCGGATCCAAAGGTGCGCAAGCAACTGGAGCAAACCGCGCCGAAGACCCCGGGCGCGAATTTCGTGCAGCTTTTCGTGGAATGGAAGGCGGGCGATCAAACGAAGCGGACGACCCTGCGCGAGTGGATGATCGACACCCGCACAAAGAAGGCGCCCACCACCTTCGACCACTGGGTTTTCAACGGTTCGATGATCCAGTTGTCCGGCTTTTCCGCCCAGCTCTACGGCAACACCGTGGGCGTATATTATGACGTGACAGCGATCATTAATTGTCCAAGCAAGGACAACGGATTGGACGATATTTGGTCCATCAACACCCGTGTGGTGCCGAAAGAAGACAGCAATGTAACGCTTATCATCGCCCCCTTCACGCCCCCCGCCAAATCATGAAAGCCCTCGCCCTTTTGCTGGCGCTCACCACGGTGACCGCCCCCGCCTTTGCCCAGACCACGCTTGCGGATCGCAACGCCTCGCTCAAGCAGGAGGTGCAGCTCTCGTACAAGCGCGGGCTCGGTTACCTCGGCAAGCTGCAGAATGCCGAAACCGGCGCCTGGGGCGAAGCGGAGCCCGTGGCCCTCACCGCCATCGTGCTGGCCGGTTTCATGAGCGATCCGGACCGCAAGTTCAGCGATCCTCTCACCCCCGCCCAGGAGAAGGGCTACGCCTTCCTGCTCAAGAACGCGCAGCCTGATGGCGGCATCTATGTGAAGGCCCGCGCCAACTACAACACCTCCCTGGCCCTCATGGCGCTGGTGATGAGCCCGAAGGCCGATGACTACCAGCAGATCATCCTCAAGGCGCGTCGCTACCTCATCGGCCGCCAGGTGGACCTGGATGAGAAGGGCAAGACCGACAACCCCTTGGACGGCGGCATCGGCTATGGCGACGAGAAGGGTTTCCACGCCGATCTCTCCAACACTCATTTCGCCCTGGAAGCCCTCAAGTACGCGGATGTCTATCTGGCCGACAAAGGTGATGCCTTGAAGAATGAACCCAAGCTCAATTTCGCCGCCGCCATCGAGTTCATCCAGCGCTGCCAGAACCGCCCGGAATCCAACAAGCAGCCCTGGGTCAGCACCGATGCCAAGGATTACGGCGGCTTCATCTACGGCCCGACTGAAACCCGGGGGCCCAAGGTGGATCAAAACGGCCGCACCGCCATGCGTTCCTATGGCAGCATCAGCTACGCCGGGCTCATGAGTTTCATCTATGCCGGTCTCGATGAGACGGACCCGCGCGTGCAGGCCGCCATCACCTGGCTGAGCGAAAACTTCACGCTCGATGAAAACCCCGGCCTGGGCCCGGAGGGGCAGTTCTACTACTACCACACCATGGCCAAGAGCCTGACCGCCGCGAAACTGGACGAGCTCAAGCTCAAGAACGGCAAGAAAATCGACTGGCGCGACGAGCTCACCCACAAGCTGCTCAACACCCAGCAAGGCGATGGCAACTGGGTCAACGCCAAGGCCGGCCGCTGGATGGAGACGGACCCGATTCTCGTGACCGGCTACGTGCTCATGAGCCTGGGGCATATTTACCACGGGCTGTAAGGCCTCCCCCCGCAAGCCTGCTTATCGCCCCATCCCTGTCCGGGATGGGGCGTTTTGCTTTTCATAACTTCGCTCCGGGACCGCCGATTCATGAGGTGAACGATCCACCCATCCCTTTTATGCCCGGCACCGACTACGACCCCAAAGCTGTTCTGGAAGCCAGTTCCTTCTCGCTGAAAGAAAACGAGCACAAGAGCGCTCAACAGGCCAGCATCACCTACATGATGAGGGCCGGGGATGGTCAGGCCTTGGGAAACGGCGGTGAAACTCTGGCGTTTGGCAAGCCCAAGTACGACTCAAGCAATTACAACAGCCTCGAATCCCAGAAGACGGCGCTCAGCGAAACCACCAGGAACCTGATGGGCAACTCCCAGGACGTCAAGGATTGGAACGCCTTGCAGACCAAGATCAGCGGGCTGCCCAACACCATTCAGGTGGCCCAAAATGAGCTGGCCCGAACGGAAGCGTCCCTGGCGGCTGTCAGGCTCACAGGCAACGAAGCCAACATTGCCAGGTGGGAGAGCAACAAGGCTGCCGACCAGGCGGTGCTGGATGAACTCAACGAATTTGGCCAGAACCTGGAGCAGCATCAGGCCACGCTGGAGGGTCTTGCACAGCGCCCTGATGTTTTGGCTTACAACGAGGCCAAAACCCAGCATGACGAGCTCTTCTACCAAAACAAGGCGCTCACGACCATTGCCAACGCCAGCGCTCCTCTGTTCGCCGACAAGCTCAACATGAATGAGAATCCCACCTTGGGTGGTGATCGTGAACTGCTGACGCGTTCCGTGGCCACTTACAAGGTGGACCAGTTGCTGGGCACCAACGTCATTGCCGAGGAAAAACTCGGCGTGGCCGATGACGGCATGCTGCTCGGCGTCAGCGTGCAGGCCGATGGGGCGCAGGTGACCGGCAAGCATGAGGAAAAGGACTGTTATTTGCAGGCGGACTACAGCGATCCCCGCATTCAGAAAGGCATGGCCGATCTGGAGGCCATGGACTACATCACCGGCCAGATCGACCGGCACAATGGCAACGTTTTTGTGGACCCTTCGTCCGGGAAGGTGACTGGCATTGACAACGACCTGGCGTTTCCCGAGGTGGATCGCGAGCAGATGCTGGCAGGGGAGCCTGAACTGCTTCAGAAAGCGGTGATGGGCATGCCCAAGCAGATGGCGCAGGACACCGCCCAAAAGATCCTCGCACTCTCGCCGGAGCGGCTGGGCCAGGAGCTTGCCAGTCTCTCGAATCCCGATGGCAGCGGCAAGCTCTCTGAAGCGTCGATTGACGGCGCGAAGCAGCGGCTGGTGAACCTGCAAAATGCCATCAAGGACCCCAAGTCCGGGCTCCAGGTGGTGGCCCAGTTCGACGACAGGACTTACGCCGCCGCAGTGAAGAGCCAGATGGACAACGTCAACGTCAAGGCTGCCGAGAACGGTCTTCCCCCTTTTCAAGTGTCCGCCGGCAACGATTTCAGCAATGTCGATGACCCCGGCATGTTGAAGGACACGCCGAAGGCGTCCTATCTGGGGTCGGCCGTGCTGCAAGGCCAGGTTTACAACATCGGCATGCAGGAAAAACCGGAGGAGTTTGCCATGCGCGAGCCGGACACGGTCGGCAAGGCCAGGGTGAACCCCGAATTTGCCACCTACAAGAAGGCCGAGCAGAACGCCATCAAGAGCCTGGCCGCCTCGCCCCAGATGATTGAGAACCTGGAAGTGCGCAAGCAGGTCACCCAGTTGCAGAAAGAAATGGAGCCGCTCAAGGCCAAGCTGGCGGATTACCAGAAGCAGCTCGACAAGCTGGAACATCCCACCCTCGCGGAGAAAGCCAAAGCTGCGTTCACGCACAAAAGCGTGGATGGCGCGAAGGAGTATTTCACGGACAAGCAAGCGGGGGTGCTCCAGCAGCTCAAGGCCAAGGAGGAAGCTCTTGCCGCCCAGTTGGACAAGGCCGTGGCGCCGCTGCGCCCGGAAATGCAGCAGCTCGCTGCTGAAGGCCATCGCGTGGAGCAGCCGGCACCGGACATCGAAGTGGACAATGAGGCGCTCGGACAGGACGACCTCCGGGTCAGTAGTGAGGTGGGCGTCAACAACCCCGTGCCCATCGAGCAACAGGGCGAGGTCGCCCAGAAGGTGGATGGCGAGCTGGAAGTGCTCAAAGGTGAGGTGCAGGACCAGGAGGAGGCCGTTGAAGTCGATGCGGAGATGGTGGGGGAAGAGAAGGAGAGTGTCGAAGAGGTGGCCGTGGATCAGCAGCAGGCCGTGCTCCAGAACGAGGAGCAGGCGGAGCAGAAGCAGGAACAGAAGGAAGAACAAAAGCAGGAGCAGCCTGAGCCTGACATCAACCTGGAGCACCACCAAAAGCAGGGCAGCGTGGGCCAGTTCATGCAGGCCAAACCTCGCTCTCCCAACATTCAGAAGCTCGTGGAGATGGGCATCAAACCACCGCCGCTGCCCCCTCTACCGGGCGGTGATCAGGCTCCCAAGCAGGACCAGGAGGGCCCCGCTCAGAAGCCCAACCTGCGCGCCCAGTTTCAGCGTCAGAACGCCAATCCGGCGGCCATTGGCGAGCATCGCGCCCAGCACTTGAACAAGTAGCTTCGCATCAAGCCATCTGGGGAACGGTACGGGCTCCGCTTCATCGCGAAAAACTTCGCACAAACTGCAATTTTCCTCTTGAACCAAAAGGCAATCTTGCCATCATAACAGCCCGCAAGCGAGCAACCGATGCGGGTGTAGCTCAGTGGTAGAGCACTTCCTTGCCAAGGAAGATGTCGCGCGTTCGAATCGCGTCACCCGCTCCAGCCTGGAAAATCAAGGTTTCCAGGCTGATGGGCCGAAGAGCGGGGCAAACTGCTCCAGTGTCCCTCAGGTTGGTTTTGGCGATTGCCGCAGCCTTGAAATCCGCGTGTATGTTGATGGGCGTGCAGCGCCTAAGCTGCCCAGTCAATGTGTGATTGGCTCCTGCGCTTTCATCGCCCCAACTTGGCGGAACTGGAATCAAAGGCCATCAAGGGTGAAGCCCGGTACTACAGCTCCGCGTGAACGCGGTACACCAGCCGCTGTGCGGAGCCTCGGGTGCTTTCGCTTCACGATAAAGGCAAGAATTGCGCTGCGCTACACTCTCAAGCAACCCTGTTCTGCGATGTCGCGGCTGGTGTGCCGCGTTTACACGGAGGGACTGCGCCTAGTTCTTCTCACGTGCGATGCCATGCAGCCAGTGCATAGGCCTCCACCTTTGGTCTTGAACCCATTGCTTTTCGTGGCCTACTTGCGTACATGTCGTTCTCGCACCTGCTCCGTTGTACGACCATCGTTGGTCTTCTTGCGGCCACTACCTGCCGTGCCAATGAAGCCTTCTTCTCCAAGGACGGCGAATCGGTCACCTTCGTTTCGCTGTTCAATACCGACAGCATCCTGCGGCTGGATTTGAAGACCAAGAAGGTGGAGGCGATTGCCCTTGGCTCCGCCGTCAAAGGTCAAGACATTGTATCCCTGACCAGCGGGGCCGATGGTGAACTCCTGTTCCTCACCGAAAAGGCAGCGTGGGTTCATGATGCGAAAGGCACACGCAAGCTCTGCGGCATGGGTTCCGCAGCCTACGGCAGCGGCCTCGCGGCTGCTCCTGCAGCAGCCGCCAACCTGACCGACTGGCTTTTCATCGCCGGGCCTCGTTCTGAAAAGGGTGCCTCTGCGGAAAACACTTTTCACTGCCGTAAGCCGGGCGAAAAAGCATTCCAGCCGGTTTTTTGTCGCAGGGTGAATTCCGTCTGGGCTGGCACGTTTGCCAGCGATGGCCGCTTCTTTTTTGCCGGTGAAGGCGATCTTTGGGAGGGTGGTTTCGACCCTGGTGAGGCGGGTGGCGCCGTGGCCACGCTGAATGGCGTCCGCATTGCGCCGCTCGCGATGATGAACACGGACGCGGCCAACGGCGGCAACCTCTGGGTGGCGCAGATCATGCCGGCTGGCAAGTCACTGTACGTTCTCCTGCGCGGTCACCACATGGGAGAGCTCCTGCGGCTGCCCATCAATCCCGTGCCCGCCCTGAACGAGAAGTCGGGAGCCAGTGGCACCCTCGGGGAGCACTACGCCTACCTCGCCAGATCCCTCGCCTCGGTGCAGTCCATCGTGACCGGGGCCGACGACATCACCGCCTCGGCCGCCAACGAAGTCAATGGCCAGGAACTCCTCTTCTACCGCACCGGTATTGGAGACGGCCGCCGAGGTCTGTTTATTTGGGACAAGGCGACTGGCAAGGCTGAGCAGGTGGCCGTCGAGCCATCCCTCTGATCGCCCCTCATCCAGCGCTTCCCCCTTTACAAGCCGCCCACCCTCAGCAAACAGAGCGTCATGTTCAAGACGGGCCAGCAAGTGGTGTGCATCAACGACGATTTCGAGCCTTGGGTCTATGACCTGTACCGGTCACTGCCCAAGAAGGACAAGATTTACACTGTTCGCTCGGTGGGTGTGGGCCGTTCCAATCCCACGTTTGCGGTCAATGACGACGCCGAGATCAAGCTCACCGGCGCGGAGTTCGACATGCTGATCCTGCTGAAGGAACTCTTGAACCCTGATGACCCGCATTCCAGCGTGAAACAGGAGCTGGGCTTCCGAGCGGAGCGGTTTGCACCCCTGCTGGAGGATGAAGACGAGGCGGAGGAGCGGGAACTGGTGGGCGTCGGTGCTGGAGAAAAGGAATGGGAGCCCCAGCCTGCGTGATGCGGCGCAATACGGGCGCTTTGTCGCTCGTATCCTCTCCGCCCCCCATGCTGCTGCTCCGTTTCATCGCCCTGCTTGTCCTGTCCGCCGCCATCGTCCATGCCGATGAGCGCTTGAAGCCCGTGAGCTTCGTCAACGACATTGTGCCCATCCTCACAAAGGCTGGCTGCAACGGAGGGGCGTGCCACGGCAAGAGCACGGGTCAAAATGGTTTCAAGCTCTCGATTTTCGGTTTCGAGCCAGCGGAAGATTACGAGCACCTGGTGATCGAAGGGCGGGGCCGCCGGCTGATGCCATCGGCGCCGGAGCAATCCCTGCTGTTGCGCAAGGCGGTGGCGGCGGTTCCCCATACGGGCGGCTTTCGCATCACGCCGAAGTCTGAGGCTTACGAAGCCTTGCGGCAATGGATCGCTCAAGGCGTGCCAAGCGATGTAGACGATCCCAAACGCCCGGCCCTGCAGCGCATCGCGGTGGAGCCGCCGTTGCGGCTGATGAAACGCGGCGAGTCGCAGCAGCTCAAGGTGGTCGCGTATTTCAATGACGGCTCATCGAAGGATGTGACGCGCATGAGCATCATCGAGCCAAACGACAAGGCGCTTGCGAAGGTCAATGACGACGGTTTGGTGACCATGCTGAACCTGCCCGGCGATGTCAGTGTCATGACGCGCTACCAGGACAAAATGGCGGTGTTTCGGGCGACGATCCCAGTGGGCGCTGCGGTGAAGGATCTGCCGCCGACCGCGAACTACATCGACCAGCACATCTTTGCCAAGCTCAAGGAGGTGGGCATGCCGCCGAGCCCCTTGTGTGATGACGCGTCGTTCATTCGCCGTGCCACCCTCGATATTGCCGGGCGCCTGCCCAGCGCTGCCGAGTCCACGGCCTTCCTTTCAGACACAGCAGCGGACAAGCGGACGAAGTGGATCGACACGCTGCTCGCCGGAACGGACTACGCCGACCACTTCGCCAACTACTGGAGCGCGCTGCTGCGCAACCGTCGTGGCGACATCGACAAGACCCGCGATGACTCGCACATCTGGGGCAATTTCGGCTTCCATGGCTGGATTCGCGACAGCCTGTACGCGAACAAGCCCTTTGATCAGTTTGTGCGCGAGATCATCACTTCTTCAGGAGAACTTGCCGACTGCCCGCCGGTGGCCTGGTATCGCCAGGTGCGCACGCCCCAGCAGCAGACCGAGGACACGGCGCAGCTCTTCCTTGGCGTGCGCATGCAGTGCGCGCAATGCCATCACCATCCCTATGAGCGCTGGAGCCAGCGCGATTACCAGGCGCTGGGCGCCTACTTCTCCCAGATGGACCGGCAGCCCACCAACCGGCTCGCGGAAGAACGCATCGTGACCAAGCGGGTCATGGCCGAAACCATCAGCAAGAAGACCGGCGAAAAAATCACCCCCTCGGCATTGGGCACGGAAGCCAAGGGGCTGACTGTGGATGACGATGCGCGTTTCGCTCTCGCGGACTGGCTGGCGGACAAAAAGAATCCCTTCTTCGCGAAGGCGCTGGTGAACCGGTACTGGAAGCACTTTTTCAGTCGCGGCCTGGTCGATCCCGAGGACGACATGCGCGACACCAACCCGCCTTCCCACCCGGAGCTTCTCGACGCCCTGGCGCGTGATTTCGCCGCCAGCGGCTTTGATTTGAAGAAGCTGGTGCGCACAATCGCTTGCAGCAGCGCCTATCAGCTCTCATCGACGCCGAACGACAGCAATGCCGACGACCACCACTACTTCAGCCGGTACTATGCACGCCGTCTCACCGCAGAGGTGATGCTGGATGCGGTCAATGCCGTCACGGGCAGCTCCAGCAACTGGGCCAATCATCCGGCTGGCACGCGGGCGGTGCAGCTTCCGGACGACAGCTACAACAAGGGCGCCTATTTCCTTCAGGTGTTTGGCCGCCCTGATTCATCGAGCGCCTGCACCTGCGAGCGCCAGATGACAGCGAGTCTCAGCCAGAGCCTCATGCTGGCGAATTCTGATGATGTGCAAAACAAGCTGGGCACCCCGCACGGCATTGCCGACGTGTTCTCCACCGACACCAAGCGGAGCGACCAGGACAAGATCAACGATGTGTACCTGACCGCCTACGCGCGCCGGGCCACGGCTGACGAGTCCAAGCTCGCAACCGATTACATCGCCCGCAAGGCCTCCGCTGATCCCTCGGCGAAACGGACGGCATGGGAGGACATCCTGTGGGCTGTGATGAGCAGCAAGGAATTCCTGTTTAACCATTGAAGCGTGCTGATCCTCATCAGGGAGATGGCGGAAGAAGATCAAGCATGAAAGACGAGGCACTGAAGGTGGCGTTCACGGGCGGAACAAAATGGGTCATGGCTGTGTGGCTGGGAATGCTGACGACCGCCAGTGCCCAGCTCCCGCAGCCTCAATTCACCACCATATTTCCCTGTGGGGGCAAGGCGAGGGAAACCGTCGCGGTGAAAATCACCGGCACTGATCTCGATGAGGCGGCGTTGCGGTTCACCCATCCCGGCATCACCGCCCAGGCGGATGCCAAGGATCCCAAGAAGCAGACGGTCACCGTTGCCAAGGAGGTCCCGGCTGGGTTGTACGATGTGCGTGTGGCGGGCAAGTTTGGGCTTTCCAATCCGCGTGTTTTCCAGGTCGGTGCGTTGCCGGAGATCATCAGCAACGACAAGCATGGCACGCGCGAGACGGCGCTGGAGATCGTCATCCCTTCAGTGGTCAATGGCATCGCAGGCAGTCAGCGGGATGACTGGTTCAAGCTCGCTGCCAAGAAGGGGCAGAAGATACTCCTGCGGTGCTGGGCGGAAGAGCTGGATTCAAAGATGGTGCCTGCCCTGGCGATCTATGATGCCAGTGGAAGAGAGCTTCATCGTGAACGGCATCAGCCGGTGCTGGAATGGCAGGCGAAGGAAGACGGGCCGCTGTTTGTGCAGTTGAACGACTACCTTTACAAGGGTGGCGCGGAGTTCTTCTATCGCCTGGAGATCCGCGAGGCGTCTCCGGCACCAAGGATCGCCAAAGACGACCTGTTCTGGCCCCTGGCCAAGGGGACCGCACCCGAAGTGGAGCCCAACGACGCCGCGCACCCTCAGGCCATCACTCTGCCCTGCGAGATCAGCGGCTCTTTCTTTCCGGCGCGCGACGTGGATGTCTTCAGTTTCTCTGCCCAAAAAGGGGATCTCTGGTGGGTTGAGGTCACCTCGCAGCGGCTGGGGCTGAAAACGAATCCGCGTCTGGTCATCCAACACAACGACAAGGACGTGCTGGAGCTCAATGATGGTCCACCGGTGCCAGGACTGCCGGACTTCGACGGCTCGCACCTTGATCCTGTGGGCAAATTCGAGGTGAAGGAGGACGGCGAATACAAGCTCAGTCTCCGCGATCTTGCCAATGTGGCGGCTGACCCCGCACGGCGCTATCAGCTTTCGATTCGCAAGGCCGCGCCTGATTTTGCGCTGGTGGCGATTCCGGTGCCCCCCAAGGAGAACAAGGCTGGGAAGGACTTCACCGGGCCGGTGGTTACGGTGTGGAATCACAATGTGCGCCGGGGTGAGATGCTGCCGGTCCGGGTCATCGTGCTGCGTCGCGATGGTTTTGACGGGGAGATTCATATCACCGCCGAAGGGCTGCCCCCGGGCGTGACCTGTTCCGAAACTGTCGTGAGCGGCGAGGTTCAGGACACCATGCTCTTTCTACGTGCGAGCGAAGATGCGGCGACCTTTGCGGGTACGATCAAAGTGGTTGGCATCTCGGCCGGAGTGAAACACGAGGCGTGGGGCACGACCACCCTGTGGAATCTCGGTGTCAGCGATTTTATCGAACCGTCGCGCTGGCGCTTTACGCAGGAAATTGCGCTCGGAGTTGTGACTGACGAGGTGTTTCCCGTTGCGCTGAAGACGGACGGCAAGCCCATCGAGGCGACCACCAAGGACAAGGTGAAGATCCATGTGAAAATCGAACGCTCCAAGGACTTCAAGGAGCCGGTCAAGTACAAGGCCGCTGGCATCGCGGGGCTGGAAAAGAGCAGTGAATTTGCGTCCGCAGCAACGGTGGGCGAGATGGACAACGAGGTGGATCTCGCGCCCCTGAAGTTGAAGCCAGGCACGTTCACCCTCTGGTTCACCGGCGGCGTGAAAATGAAGGCCAAAGGCAAGGATGTGACTGCGAACGTGTATTCGACCCCTGTGATTCTGAAGGTGACGGAGGCCCCAAAAAAGTGATGAGCCTGCGATTTTGTTTCTTCCTTCCGGTCTGCCTTGCATGCCTCCCGGCCTTTGCCGGCAATCCGCTCGACTTTGCCAAGGATGTGCTGCCCATCCTGGAGCGTAGCTGCCTGCCCTGTCACAATGCCACGAAATCGGAGGCTGATTTGATGCTGGAGACGCCGCAGCTCATGCTCAAGGGCGGCGAGAAGGGGCCGGCGATCAAGCCGAACCATGGTGCTGAAAGCCTGCTTTACCTGACCGCTGCGAAGCTGAAAAAACCTTTCATGCCTCCCGCTGAGAACAAGTCGAAGGCGCTGCCCCTGAGTTCCCAGCAGGTGGAGATCATTCGCCGGTGGATTGATGAAGGGGCGATTGGCAAGGGCAAGGTCAAGGAACCGGTGAAGTGGCAGTCCATGCCTCGTCTGGCCCGCGTTAATGCCGTCGTGCTCACCAACGACGGCGGCTTTGCCGCCGTCGCCCGGGGAAACCGGGTGACACTGTACGATCTGTCTCTGAAGCAGCCTGTCGCGGAACTGCCCGCCGATGCGCACCGTGATTTGATCAATGCTCTCGCCTTCAGCCCGGATGGCTCATTGCTGGCAACAGGCAGTTACGGTGAGGTCAAGCTCTGGAAGCTCTCCACACTGCAACTCAAACCTGCTTCGGCCCCCTCGGCTGACCTTGCGAAGCTGGAGTGCATCAGCCCAGACGGCACGTTGAAAGCATCGGCTCCGGCCAATGCCGAAGCCCGCATCACCAGTGCTGATGGCAAGAAGATCCTGGCGAGCCTGCGTCTGGACAGGGATCTGGCGGATCGAATCGCCCGGCAGGACCTCCAGGTGATGACGAGCACTTTTGAGTTGAGCTACCAGACAGGGGAGCAAAAGAAGGCCGCCGATTCCCTCACCAAGTTTGAAGAAGCAGCAAAAAAGGCCGCGACCGAAAATGCGGACTTTGTGAAGCGGAAGGTGGAGATTGAGAAGGCGGTGACGGAGGCCGCGAAACAGCGCGATGAATTGCGCCGGGCGCTTGAGACATCCGCCGCCGCCGTGGTGTCTGCAACTGGGGCCAAGGACAAGGCAGACAAAGATCAAGCCGCTGCCCAGACGGCATCCGATGGCCTCAAGAATTCACCGGACAAAAATGCAGTGGAGGAAGCAACGAAGGCTTTGCCTGCAGTCAAAAAGGCTGCAGAAACAGCCGCCAAGGCACTTGCAGAGGCCACCAAGAAGCAAACCGATGCCACCACCAAGGCTAACGAGGCCCAAAAGGCCCTGAATGAAGCCCAGAGCGAAACCGGTAAGGTGACTGATGCCGCGCTGACGGCGAAGAAGACGGCTGATGACCTTGCTAAAGGCAAGGCGGATGTGGAGACCTTGAAAAAGCTGGTGGTTTCCGCTCAGTCCGATCTGGACAAGGCCAAGAAGGCGCAGGACGGCCTGGGCAAGTCCTTGCCGGTCGTCCCCAGCCCCTTCCGAGGGCTGGCGTTTTCTGCGGACGGCAAGCTGGTGGTCAGCTCCCATGAGGACGGCTGCCTGCGCTGCTGGAATGCTCGGACGGGCGAGGCCCGATGGACGCATCATTTGGACAAGCAACCTCTGGGAGGCGTGATACTAAGGGACGAGGCGCTCGTGGTTGCGAAGGCCTCTGGGGAAGCTTTCACCCTGGATCTGACACCCCGGTTTGACCTGGTGCGAACGATTGGCGACAGCACCAAGGTGGATTCTCCGCTCACGGACCGGGTCAATGCGCTGGCTTTTTCGCCCGATGGCAAGCTGCTCGCCACCGGCAGCGGTGATCCTTCGCGCAGCGGCGAGATCAAGCTTTGGGATCTGTCCACTGGCAGGCTCGTGCGCGAGTTCGTGAAGCCCCACAAGGACGCCGTGCTAGCCCTCGACTTTTCCCACGATGGCAGGCAGCTCGCGAGCGGGGCGGCCGACCGAGCGGTGCGCTTGTGGGAGGTGGCCACCGGCACCCAGTTGCGGAATCTGGAGGCCCACAGCAATCACGTTCTCGCAGTGAGTCTTCGTCACGATGGTCGCATGCTTGCAAGCGCGGGGGCCGATGGCGCGGTGCGCACCTGGAGCCTCCTCACGGGCGATGTGGTGAAGACAATCAGCGATTTTAAAAAGGAGGTCACCAGCGTTCATTACGCCGAGCAGCGTGATCTGCTGGTGGCGACTTCCGGTGATCCCTCGCTCCGGCTGTTCACAGATGAGGGCACCGGAGTGCGGAGCGACGACAAGACCTTCAAAAGCTTCCTGACCGCCGGATGCGCAACCCCTGACGGCAAGGTGGAGGTGGCGGGCGATGCCGCAGGCACTCTGTGGATCATGAGCGGTGCCGGAACAGTGCTGGCGAGCTTTGAGGCGCCAAAATGACCGGTGCCATGGCGCGCTCACTGATCGGCATCGTTGGCGTCCAGCACCGCGTTGATGATGGTCATGCGTGGCGTACCGTTGACCGGCTGCCAGCCCAGCAGGATGCGGACGATGTAGAGTTCCCCCCAGGCGAGGGCTTGATCCATTGAGCGCCCGGTTGGCGAGTCCTTGGGCAGTTGCACCAGCGCGCGGTCGGTGCCGTTGCCGTAGCCCTGCACATCAAAGAAGTAATTGGTCTCGCGCAGATTGGGTGCCTCGCTGAAACCGAAGTTTCGGCGCAGGCCGAGGCTGATCCACTGAGGCTCCGCCTGAGGGTTCTTCTGGTAGGCTGCGAACGCGCCCTCCAGCGAGTCGCCAAGCAGTTGCCAGTCGATTTTCAGTTCGCCATCATCACTCGTTGCGAGGCGAAGAATGCCCGAAGAGTCCGCGCTGAGATTGGTGGCCACGTCGAAGAGGGGCTGCGGGTTTGCGGCGGGCAGGCAGCGCACCGGTTTGGTGATTTCGGTCAGCGCTTTGAGTTCCAAAGCGGGGTGGCGGGCGAAGAAGGCCTTCAGGCGGTCGGTGTTCTTGGCCGGAAAAGCAATGCAGGCGAGGCGCTCGGGATCGTTTGTTGCCGCAAGGAGGCGGTTGAGCAGAGGCCGGGCGATCTCTTCTGATTGTGCCGGCGAGAGTTTGAATTCACGAGGCAACGGTGCGTCACCAACGGGAATGGCCTTTGCAATGGTGCCTGTCTCCAGACCCACGACCACTGGCGCGGCTGCTGGCGGGGGAACCATCAGCGGAGAAGGTGCGGGTTTCGCGCGGGCTTCAATGGCGAGGCGTTCCATGGCGGCATTGGCACGGCGGCGTTCCACCGCGATCGTGGCGACCAGGGCGAGAATGATGGTGCCGGCGATCAGCCACGGCCAGGGCATGCGACGCCTTTGGCCACCGGGTGGCCAGGCCATGTTTGCATTCCCGGCATTGAGGGCAGGTTCAAGACCGGGCCAGGGAGTGAGTCTGGGCATGGACGAGGGCTTCATCGGTGTCCAGTCTGCTGGAGCACGGGGTGTTCCTGGAGGGGGTGCCGCAGGGCCTTGCACCTCCGGTTCAGGAGGCACGGGAGCGCTTGGCCGAAAACGAGAGGAGCTCTGTTCGTTGTAGGCTTGAACCGCCGCCCAATCCGTCATGTCCTGTTGCGGGTGCACGTTCGGAGCAGGCGAAGCCATGGTCGGCCGGAGCGAAGGGATGACAGGAGATGAGGCGACCGGGGGGTATTGCTGGACCTCCCACCCGGCGGGATTCGACGAAGCGGAGTAGGGGCTGGCGGGCGTGGGTGCGAATCGTTTGGTCTCGCGACGAGCGGGAGGGGCTGGCAGGGCTGGGAACTGGCCACGCAAGGCACTGAAGGCACAGTGCGGACAAGCCTGCACCATCTGCGGATGCTCGATGTGCGTCAGAAAGGTCCGACCACAAGCGGGGCATTGGAGGTGAGAAGGGGCGCCTGCCATAGTCAAAGACAATCAATTATCTGCTATTCTTTAGCAATTGCCACAAAAATTACGGCAAAAACTAGCTCCAACTGAGCCCTGGGACCGGTTCAATCACGATTTCCGTTTCGAAAAACAGCTATTAATCCCAAATTAAATTCTAGTAAATGCTGATAAAATGGTTAATATTCTTTTTATATTGCAAAAAACCAATGTTTTGCGTAGATTTTCAAAAATATTAGACCCTCCTATGAATTCCATCCGAAAATTATCGTTGGTACTGGGCATTGCGGGCATGTTGACACCGTCTTGTTCTTTGAGTCCAGATCGTTCGGTGGGGGTGGCGAGCCCGCTGACCAGCGGGGTACGTTACGAGCTTCGCAAGGCGCTTTCCTCGACGGCGTCGTTTGACCCCCAGGAGCTGAAAAGCAGGTACTTCGTTCTCAAGCCCGACGCGCCGCCAGTGATTGCTGGCAGCCGAGCCGGGGTGGGCGGTGCACTGGCCGTCCGCACCACCGCCTACACGCATTCCGAACTCGATCACCTGATCTATGGCAGGCTGAGCGCCGTGGGGCAGCCGCTGCGATTTGGCAACGTGCGCAGTGCTGCGGCCGACTGGTCGCGCTTTCCGCTTGGCACTCGCTTCCGGGTGAGAGGGCAGCCGGGCGTGATCTATCAAGTGGATGACTATGGCAGCGCCCTGGTGGGCTCCAACACGATTGACTTGTACTGCCCGACCCGCCGTCAAATGGTCAACTGGGGAGTGCGCACGCTGGACATCGAAGTCATCAAGTGGGGGTCGTTCGAAGCGAGCCTGGAATGCATGAAGGATCGCGTCGCCTTCCCTCATGTACGTCGCATGATGCGCGAGATTGAACAGCAGATGACCGGCCTGGCGAGGAGTGCGAGGACCACCAGCGACACGCCCACCACGGCGATGGTTGCGCCTCAAATGCTGCGTCGGGATACCTGGGCATGGTCAGGCTCCTCCTTCTAGGTGCCAGGCACCTCAGGTGGTCAGTTTGAGCAGCACCACCCCGGCGACGGCGATGGCTGCCCCGAAGAGGCTGCGGGCGGAGGGCTTGTCCTGCTCGCTGAAGAAGGTCATCGGCATCACCAGAATGGGGGTGGTGGCGGTGATGCTCAGCACCACGGCGCTGGTTGCCTCCCTGAGCGCGTGCTGAAAGCAAGTGACACCGAGAATGGCCCCCACCGTGGCATTGGCGATGATCCAGGTGACGGCCCTTGGCGAGAGAGCGCGATCTTGAGGTGATGGCAGGGCGGGTGACCGAAGCCATCGCAGCCCCATCCAAAAAGCGCCCACGGCCATCGTGCCCGGCACCACGCGCAGAAAGGTTTCCACATGGCTGGGGAGGTTCATGCCTGCCGCAGTTTCAGCCGCGTGGGCATGCCGGCTGAGCGTGGCGCCAAAACCCTGGCCGAATCCTGCCACCACGGCGGCAACAATTCCTGGCAAGCGGCGCAAACGTGGCGCGGGCAGAGTCGAACGCGCCATCAACGCCTGCGTGACCCCCAGCAAAATCATCACGCAGGCCAGCCCGTGCACCGGCTGCAGCCGTGTGCCCAGCAGCAGGTAGTCGCCAAGGGATCCAAACAAAGGTGCCGTGCAGAGGTTGATGAGCAGCGTGAGGCGTGCGCCCAGTCGGGGAAAAGCAAAAAACAACGCCATGTCGCCCAGCCCGAAGCCAACCAGCCCGCTCAGATACAACCTGAAGGCGGCGGAGGAATTTAGGTCCACGCCTCCTGTGCCCAGGGCGAGGAGCATGAGCACCAAGGAAGCGAACACCAGGCGCAGAAAGTTCGCCTTCACCGGCCCCACAAGTGAGGAACTGCGCTGGGCGCACACGCCGGAGCAGGCAAAGAGGAACGCGGCGGCCAGGGCGAAAAGCATCGCCCATGGTGGCGGGAAGTCGCCCGGCGGCAAGCTTCGCGGTGGCATTTCCACCCAAAAGCCCCGATGATGACCGCCATGTCCGGTCTGCCCGCTTACATTTGGATCAACGGCAGCATCGTGCCCAGCGCCCAGGCACGGCTCTCGCCATTTGATCACGGTTTCACCGTGGGCGACGGCGTTTTCGAAACCTTGCCCGCCCGCCAGGGGCAGCCATTCGCCCTGCGCAGGCACTGGCAGCGGCTGGCGACCTCCTGTGAGGCGCTGGGCATCCTGGTGCCGCCCATTGAAACGATGCGCAACGCCTTGATCGAGGTGATGCTGGCCAACGGATTGCAGGAGGCCCGGCTGCGTTTTACCCTCAGCAGCGGGGAGGGACCGCCGAGTTCTGACAAAAGCGACAGCCCCCCCACAATGCTTGCGGTGGCCACTCCCGTGCCCGTCTGGCCGGCCAGTTCTGTGGTCGTCACGGTGCCATGGACACGCAATGAAAACGGTGCCTTGGCGGGCCTGAAATGCACCTCCTATGCCGAGAATGTGCGTGCGCTGATGCACGCCAAGGCGCGCGGGGCGGGGGAGGCAATCCTGGGGAACACCAAGGGTGAGCTTTGTGAAGGCACCGGCAGCAACATCTTCATCGTTCAGCAGGGTTGCATTCTCACTCCACCGCTCCTGTCCGGCTGCCTGCCAGGAGTTACGCGGGCGCTGGTGATCGAGGCCTGCCGCGCGGCTTCTATGCCCGTCGAAGAACGCACCCTTCCTCTCAGCGTCGTTAATGAAATCGAGGAAGCCTTCATCACGTCCTCAACCCGCGGCGTTCACCCTGTGAGCGCGATCAACGGCCGGGCGTTGAGGCAGGTGCCGGGCGAACTGACCCGGAAGGCGGCTCAAGCGTTTGCAGCACTGGCGGCTTCGCACTTCGATCCATAGTCAGGGCTGGCATGCTGGCTGTCGCGTCAAGCTGGGCCTGGCCGTCAATGAGCAGGCTGCCGCTTGAAACGACGTGCTCACCCTCCCGCAGCCCTTCAAGCACCTCCCACAGGGCATCGCCGGTGCGGCCCAGCTTCACCTTGCGGCGCTCATAGGAGCCCGTTGATTTCTCGACGTACACGCGCGGTGTTTCTCCGGGCCAGACCACGGCACTGCGTGGAATCGCGAGGACTTCCGGGGCGTCGATTTCAATCACGCCCTCGGCAAATGTCTTGTTCCTGAGCCTGCGCTCGGGGTTCTCCAGCACCACGCGTACATGCGCGGAGCGCGTCGTTTCATCCAGATTGGGACTGATGAAGCCCACCCGCGCGTTGAGCGTTTCGCCCGGCAGAGATGGTGTCCGCACCATTACCACCTGCCGCTCATGCACGAACGGAAGGTCCTGCTCGTACACGGTGCACATGAACCACATCCGGGTGAAGTCCGCGACCTCGAAGAGCTTGTCGCCTTCGCGGACATACTGCCCTTCGCAGACATAGCTTTTGACGATGGTGCCGGAGAGCGGGGCCAGGACGCCGAAGTAGAGATCATCGGGCTGCCGCTGCGGGATGGCGCTGATCTGTTCCCACACCAGGCCATACTGCTCCAGGCGGCGCCTTGCCTGCTCCAGCACAGGCCCTCCCTGACCAAGCGCGAGCTTGTAGTCGCTCGCCGCCCCCAGTAGCGTGCGGCTGAAAATGGTGGCGATGGGCTGGCGGCGGGAAACGGGCATCCCTTCACAGTTCATGGCCAGGCCGTCGATGCGACCCTCCACCGGCGCGCTGATGAGACCATGGCGTGACTCATCTTCGCCAATCATGCCCGCCACCCGCAGGGTGCGCATGAGCCGCTGCTTTTCCACCTGCGCGGTCTGCACACCAATGACGCTGGGGCTGCCCTCAGGCAGCATGACGATGGGGAGGGCCGCATGATCCGGGTTTTCGACCTTGCCTCCCACCACCGCGAGTTTCATGCCGCAGATTGTGCATCTCTCCGGTTTTTCCGACCTCACCCACGGATGCATCGGGCATTGGAAGCCGGCCGGGTGTTGTGTGATGGCTACGGTTTCACCATGATATGACGAAAGGCGCCCGGCACACCAGCCGGCTGCGAGGGCGAGCACGATGACAACGAAACGGGGCGCCTTCATGAATCAGGGGCTGCGATGCGGATCAGTGTTTGACGACCCCAAACTGCCCATAGCCCGCCACGAACGTGGCGGGCCACTTGGCTGCTGGACTCATTTCTCTGGTTCGGGACGACGTGGGGCACCTTTCGAGTCCGGTCCGCCCTGCTGTCCAGGTCCGCCGGGGCCGCCCTGACCGCCTGGCCCACGCTGGCCTTGCGGCGGGCGCATTTGCCTCAACTGCTCCAGTTGCTCCGGCGTCAGAATCTTCTCGATCTTTGCCTTCACTTCCGTTTCGAGATCGGCCAGTTGCTTCTGCTGTTCGGCATTGAGGTTGAGCTTCTCCCTTGCACCCCGGGGCAGAACATGGAATCCAGGCCCGCCCGGTGGTGGTGGCAGCGGGCGCTCTCCTTCGGGGCCGGGTTTGGATTCTTGGGCGGGGAGCAGGCACGTTGTTGCCGCAAGCGTGAGTGCGAAGAGGACGGCTTTGATTTTCATGTGGGATTGTGTGTGCTGAGTTGGAGGTCTTCGGCCCGAGTGAGACCGAACTGGGTATTGATGCCCCGTGCATGTAAAGGGCGTATGATCCGGCGTGCGGTATTTTGTAAAGGTTGCGTAAAACCCATCACGAGCAGGGCTAATTCACGGTGAGCACCAGGTGCGCGTCGCTTGTTCCTCCGGCGTTGGTGGCGATGAGGCTGACGTGGTAGGTGCCGGCCGTTGCAGGGGTTCCGCTGATGACGCCGGTGGAGGTGCTCACAGTCAGCCCGGAAGGCAGGCCGGCAGCGCTGAAGGAGATAGGGCCGTTGCTGGCTGTGATCTGGTAGCTGAACGAGCTGCCATGCGTGGCGGTGGCGGTCAGGGCGCTGCTGATGACCGGAGCGTTGGCTACTTCAGGAAGCACGACGCGGTAGAATCCCTTTGATTGCGACAGGTGGGTGGAGTCGGTCTCGGTGAAGTCTGCCGAATTGCCGTTGCTGGTCACGGATCCGATGGTGGTCCAGTTGCTGAGATCGGGGGAGTATTGCAGCGTGTAGGTGGTGCCGGTGGTGGCATTGAACTGGAAGGTGATGTAGTTGCTCCCGGCGGTGCGGGTGGTGCTGGCGATGGCAAGGTTTTCCGTCTGGTTGTTCACCACCGTGAACTGCCCCATCAGGCCCCCGTCCTCGTGGTCGAGCATGTGGCAGTGGAACATGTAGGGGTTCGTGCTGCTGGCGAAATCGCCGAACTGGGCGATAACACTGACGGTTTCGCCCTTGGGAACGTAGATGGTGTCCTTCCACCCCGATTCATAGGGCGCGGCGAGCCCCGTTGAAGTCACCTGCGTGCCACCGGTGCGGGCGATGATGTTGAATTTCACGTCGTGAATGTGGATGGAGTGACCAAAGATGTTCCCGCCCGAGATATTCCATCTCTCAATCGCATTGATGGGTATGGTGTAATTGAAGACGGAGGGCGAGTAGCTGGTGGTGTTGAACGCGAAGCCCGTGGGGGTGGTGATCGAGCCGACCGTGGACGGCTGGCCGCCGGTGATGGTCACGGTGCGTGTGGTGGACACCGTGGTGAAACTTGTCCAGTAGGTGTTATTGGCCAGCGTCGCTGGCAGGCTTGTGATCGGACTCGAGGTGGTGGCGGCCACGTTGATGTGCAGCAGGTTGAAGTCCGTATTGTTCAGCAGGCTCACGTTTTCGGGCCCGTCACTGCCGCTGGGTGTTTGCGCCTGGTTTTCCTGGCCTGGGAAGCCGAACACCTGGCCGGAGTTGTAGGCCTTGAGGTCGATGGAGTTGCCGACGGTGTCGCCTCCAAGATTAACCAGAATCTCGACACGTTCGCCAACCATCAGGAACAGGCGGGTGACGGCGACCGGGGCGTTGAGCAGGCCTTGGTCGTTGCCGATCACGTAGTAGGTCCGGTTGTCGCTGAAGCCCAGGTTGTAGCCGCGCTGTATTTCCGCGTTGAGAATGCGCAGGCGCACATACTGCTTCGGCAGGCTCATCTGCGGGCTGAGAGTTCCGTTCACAAGCACGTAGTCACCGTAGTTGTCCGTGGTGGAGGTGCTGCCATCGACCTGGACGTACTGGAGGTCGCCGAATTCATGACTGCCGGAAGTGCTCTTGAGGAAGCGGCGGCTGGTCAGCGCCAGAGGGATGTCGTCCATTCCGTAGGTTCTCGGCAACGCCAGCGCGGCCTCCTGTGGATCTCGGACGATGATGAAGCCCCCGGCGCCGAGCGTGAGCTGCTCCTGCGTGGCCACGTGCAGATGCGGGTGATACCAGTAGGTGGCGGCACTGTTGAGCATGGTGAAACCAGGCGACCAGGTGCTGCCTCCGGCGATGACTTGTCGCGGGCCGCCATCCATGACCGCAGGAATGTGAAACCCGTGCCAGTGCACTGTTGTCGAGGTGTCGCGCAGCAATGTGGAGGCGGACTGGTTGAGGTTGTTGGTGACATTGATCTGCACTGCGTCGCCCTGGTTCATGATCAGGGTGGGCCCCCACATCAGTGCGCCATTGTAGCCCAGGGTGGTGGTGGGATAGCTGGACAGCGCGGTCGAGGAGGCGGGGAGATTGGGGAACTGCTTGCTGACCTGGTTCAGCGCGAGGTTGAAGGTGGTGCCGGTGATGACGTCGGGAATGATCAAGGGGTTGTAGGTTTGCGCGGTGGTCAGCGTGGCATAGACAGCGGCGCTGGTGGCGAGGTTTCCGGCGCCATCAATGGCGGTGCCGGTGATGGCGTTGGTGCCATAACCGAGCGGCACGGTGGCAGTCCATGTTGCGTAGCCGTTGCTGGTGGTGGCGGCCACGTTGTTCACCGTCACGCTGGCAATGCCGGAGAGGTTGTCTGAACTGGTGCCGGTGATCGTGAGGGTGTTCGTTGCGGTGGAAACACTGGTCGTGGGCGTGTTTGCGGCAGGCGAGGTGATGACCACGGAGGGTGCCAACGTGTCCTGGGTTGATGACACCGTATTACTGTAGGATGATGATCCAACGGCGTTGGAGGCCAGCACCCGGTAGTAGTAGGTGACACCGTTGCTCAAGGGCGTGAAGGTGACCGTGGGGCTGGTGAGGGTCTGCGTCACAACATTGGCCGTGAAGCCGGAGTTGGTGGCGATTTGAACCGTGTAGCCGGTGGCGGTGCTCACCGCCTGCCACGCTATGGTCTTTGACGTTCCAGAACTGTAGGCCGCCAGTGCGCCCAGCACCGGCGCGGGCGGTGCCGTTGGCGGTCCGGTGGTGAGAAGCAAGCTTGCCGAACGGGTTGCATTGCCTGCCCCGTTCGTGGTGTTGGCGAAGCTTATAGTATCGGTGTAAGTCGCAGCGCTCAGGCTGTTGGCGTTCACCGTGTTGATGGAGGCGGTCACCGTCGTTGAGTTCCCTGCGGCGAGGGTGCCTCCGGAACTGGAGAGCGTCAGCCAGTTCGCCGTTTTGGTGGCTGTCCAGGTCATCGGTCCCACGCCGGTGTTGGATAGGGTGTAGGAAGCGCTGGCAGGGATGAAGGATCCGCTGGCGACCGTTCCCGAGGAAGAGAAAGCGGTGGATGGTGTCACGGCAAGGACCGGCGAAGCGGCGACCACGGTGTACGAGCCTGTGCCAGTTCCCTGGCTGGCGTTGCTGTCGGTGGCGGTGATGGTGTAGCTCATCGTCGTGCCTGTCGTTTCAGCGGGAAGCTGCACGCCATAAACGCCGTCCCCGGCCGCGCCGTCGCCGTGCTGTCCGTCATCGTACATGGTCACCGTGACAGGCGGCAGGCCGGTGGTGGTGACCAACGAGATGTCATCAATGGCAACCTGCGGCGGTTTTGCCGGAGGCACGGCGCTGTAACCGCTGAGCTGGAAGCGCACTTTTAGGGTGTTGACCAGCTCTCCCGCAGCCAGGTTATACGTAAACAAGGTGTATCCGTGATTGATGGTGGTCGCCGCAATGGCAAGCGAGGAAGCCGTGATCGTGGCGTTCGTGTTCAGGACAAAATGAGTGCCGTCCGTGTTGGAAGCCACGGTCGCGTTGGTGGGCAGGTAGCCCGTGGTGATGGTGAGCCCGCTCGCGGTTGCGTTGGCGGCGATGCTGATGACAAACTGCGTGCTGCTGGTGACGGAACTGACCGTGGCGTTGTTGGGGATGCCGCTTCCGGTCACCACCATGCCAGGCAGAAGCCCCGTGGTGCTGGCGCAGGTGACGGTCGTGCTGGTGCTGGTGGTGGCGCCAGCGGTAAGGGTGGGCCCGGGGCTTGAGACGGCCATGGCGGTCACGAGCCCGGTGGTGCTCGCGCAGGTCACCGCCGTGGTGCCGCTGATGATGGAGCCGCTGGTCAGGTTGACCGTGCTTGTGGCGTAGGTTTCGCCGGCCCTAGTGTTCCAGGTGGTGCCTCCGTCCGGCGAAAGTTGCATGGTCCAGCCATTGTTGGAAATCAGGTTCTGCGTCTGCACATAAAATTGCACCGTGCCCAAGGTGCCCGCCGCAGGAATGCTGTTCGTGGTGGTGGCCATGGTGTCCGTGTAGGTGCTGTCACCTTTGTTCAAAACCAGGGCGCAGCCTGGAGTTGTGAGTGTGAGCCCGGTGTTCGTGGCCGTGGCGTTGGCGCTGAGCAGGAATGTCGTGGTGCTGGAGATGGATGCCACGGTTGCCGGGTTGGGAGCGCTCGGAATTCCCGTGCCGATGATCGGCATCCCGACAACCAGTCCGGATGTGTTGGCGCAGGTGACGGTGGTGCTTCCGGAGGTCGTTGCGCAATTGGTGAGCGTCACCCCATCTGCCGAAAGGGCGAGTCCTGTGCCGGTCCCTGTGGCGTTGGCGCTGAGCACAAAGGTGGTGCTGTTGGTGATGGAACTGACGGTGGTGCCCGTGGCGATGTTGGTACCTGCGACGATCATGCCGGGCCACAGGGATGCGGTGCTGGCGCAGGTCACGGTGGGGCTGCCGCTGGTGGTGGCGCACCCGGTGAGGCTGATGGGTGTGGTGTGGTTGAAGCTGCCGCCACTTTGCGCCACGTCCCCGGTGGGGCCCACGTCGGTGATGGTCCACGTATTGAGACCTCCGCTGCCTGTCCAGGTGGCGGGGTTCACAGTTGGAATGCTGCCCATGGTTTCGTAAAACACGGTGCCCGTCGTCTGCGCCCCGGTGCTGTAGGTGATCTGCGCCTGCGAAATCGTAGCGCTTGTGGAAGGCGTGATGGTGGCGGTGACATAGGGTGTATCGCCATTGGTCACGGTGGAAGGAGTTGTCGCAACACTTGTGACGGTCGGTGGCGGCACGTAGCCGGTGCCGCTGAGCGTGAGGTCAAATGCAGCTCCCACAGAGGTGTCGCTGCTGGCGATGTGCAGCCCTGCCAGCATCCCGCCTGCGCTGCTGGCGTTGAACTGCACCACCATCGTTGTGCTGCCTCCGGCGGCGATGCTGCTCGCAGGCTGGGTCGTGACGCTGAAATTCGCGGCGTTGGTGCCGTCAATCGTCACACCGCTGATGGTGAGCGATGTGGTGCCGTTGTTGAGGATGGTGAAGGTCTTCGACGAAGTGGAGCCTACGTTGACATTGCCGTAGCTGACGGTGCTCACCCCGTCACTGAGCGCCGTGCCGGAAGGCTGCTGCACGGCGATCTGCGAAGCCACGCTTGTGTTGCGCACTGCAAAGACAGGATAGGTGGAGGCGAAGGTTTCATAGCTGATGATCCCCTGGGCATTGCGAGTGGGGCCGTTGCCAGCGGGTACCGAGTTGTTGATTCCGGTTTCGACCAGCCAGGCCTGGGTCAGCGTTCCTGCCGCGACCACGCTCGACGTCCAGTACGCTGTGGGCGGAGCGAGGGCGGCGAGTGTGAGCCCGGAACCCGACCCCGTGGCGGTGGAGCTGATGGAGAAGGAGGTGGAACTGAGAATCGAGGTGACTGTGGGCGGTGTGGTGCCGGAAACGTAAGTGCCGGACACGTCAATATAATCGACGATGGGCATGCCCGCCTGGAGCCCGGTGGTGCTGGCACAGGAGATCGTGGTGCTGCCGCTGGTGGTGGAGCAGTTCGTGAGCGTGGCGACAAACATCTGGCGGTTCAGGCTGGGCAGGATGCCCGTGCTGCTGGTCGCGGAGGTGAGGGTATAATCCGTCAGCGTCCCCATTTCTTTGACGTTCGGCATCCGCCAGTCCGAGTAGCCGCCAGCCGCCAGGCCTGAAGCATAGCTGAGCGCTGAATTCCAGCTCATGGCCGGGCCCGGCACCTGGGTCCACATCAGGCCGGTGTCGGTGTCGGTGATCGTCCCGTCGTTGTTGTTGAGGTAGTTGTGGCCGTTCGTGGGTTTGGCACCGCGCACATAGCGCGCGCAGTAGCGGGAGGTGCCGCCTGCACTCAAGGTGGCGGTTGTCCCGGTTAAAGGCTTGGGACCCACGCCACCGCCGGCGTTGACGCACCAGACATTGGTCGCCGCCGTGCTGCCGGTGTATGGATACGGGTCGCTCGTCCACCAGTAGTCTCCTCCCTGGCAGGTGAGGGTGAGCGATGAACTGCTGCCTGTGGCGGCCTGGCTCAAGACGAAGGTGGTGGAATTGGTCACCGAACTGACCTTGGCTCCGGTGGGGATGTTCGTGCCGGTGATGGCCACGGCGGCCGAGAGCTGGGCGGTGCTCGCGCAGGTCACCGTGGTGCTGCCGTTCGTGGTGGTGCAGTTGGTGAGCGTGATGGGTGCCGAGGTAAAATACGTGGTGTTCAGCGCGGGCTGGTTGTTGTTGTAGTTCTGAATGCTTTGCAGTTCGGCAGGAGTTGGCAGCCGCCAGTCAGTGTGTCCGCCAGTGGTGATGCCTGCCGCGTTGCTGACGGCAGTGGGCCAGAGGGATTCGCCGTTGTCCACTTTCTGCCACATGAGGCCGGTGACGTTGTCGGTGATCGTGCCGTCGCCATTGTCGGTGAAGGACTGGGCGTTGACGGTGTAATTGGAATCCTGTGATTGCGGTGCTGTGGAGACATTCAGCGTCTGGCTCGTGTCTGGCAGCTTGTTCATGCTCCAGCCCGCCATCGGGTAGGGGGTGATGCGGTTGTTGACGTTGGCGTAGGTGGTTGTTGTCGTGGCCCCCGGCAGTCGCCAAGTGACGGTCACGGTTGGCGGGCTGACGGTGCGGTTGAACTGCCAGCATTCGTCGTAGTTGGTGCCGCTGATCGCGACCCGCATCAGGTACTGGTCTGCAGAAGCGACAGAGGCGGTCAGGCCCAGCGATGAGTTCGTGGCAGTTGCCGCTTGGTTGATGGCAAACTGGGTGGAACTGGCGACCGAAGTCACGTACGCATTGGTGGGGATGCCCGTCCCAGTGACGACCATGCCCTGCAACACACCGCTGGTGCTGGCGCAGGTGATGGTGGTGCCGCCGGTGGTGGTGGTACAGCCGGTGAGGCTCACACTGGAGGGGGAGGAGTTTAGCTGAAGATTGCCGGAGCCATCCGGGGTGAGCGCGACGGGATTCATGAAGGCGATGATCGAAGCGCCGGACACAGGGTTCGCGGTGTAGCCGCCCGTGCCGGAAGCACGAATTGAACCCACCTCAGGCTGGCCGTCCACCTGGGTGCCAGCGTACACGACAGTGCCGTAAAAGGCGGTTTGCGTGTAAGGCGAGGCAGGCGTGCCGTAAGGGTGGGTGCCATCCACCGTGGTGGTGCCGGGTGCGTGGTAATGATAGCCCCAGGCGCCATGGGAGTGACCGCCGTTGACGTCCAACGCTAGTTGCGCGGAGCCGTCGGGTTCCAGGTAGCCGTAATAGGGGTAGCCATCGAGCGACCACGCAAGGGGGACATCGTTGCCAAGAGGCCCGCCAAAGAGGCTCGACAGATGCGTGGGAACGATGTGGTAGTGGTAGTCGTCGGCGAGGCCGCAATGGCCGCCATAGGTGTCGAGTTCGCCGATCTCATACGACAGGCGGCCCGTGTTGTTGTGAGGATTGAAAATCGCGATGCCATTGGCCGCGACAGCGATGGCGCCACGCGTGAAGGTGGTGGAGGTGATCTGCAGCGGCGATGCGGACGGCATGGGCACGAGCGGCAGCCTCCAGTAGTTCGGTTGCTTGTAGCCGAGCGATGTGGTGCCGTTCTCCGGGTTCGTCGCGCTGGCGAAATACGAGGTCGGTATCGGGATCTGCTGCTGCCAGGAGGTGATGCCCACCATGCGGTTCGGCATCAAGGTGCTGAAGGCCGACATGCCGTTGTCGGACTGCATATAAAACGTAGTGCTGTCCGAATAATAGCGGACGAACGGCTTGAAGGGCTGGCAGGAGGCGTACATCAGCGTCCCGCTGCCCGCCGGGGAGGCGAAGGGGCTGATCGAAAGAAGCGAGGAAAGATCGAAAGCGGAGGCTGTTGACGCCACCTGCACCGCCTTCTTCAGCATGGGCGGCGGGGGCTTGGCAAGCGACTGCCGCCGCGCCGTCCATTCCCCAAGGATTTGCGCCCGCAGCGCCTCATCAAACACGAGGCCTGAGTCCGCGCCATGGCCCGTATGAGCGAGGGCCGGCACTGTGGTCAGGGCCGACACGAGCACCATTGCGAGAAGGAGAGGCGTTGCTTTGGTCATGGCCGCACCGTCTCAAAATGAACCTTTAGTTATCGTGAAGGTGCGAACAAAATTTTCTCCCCGGTCTTCATCCTTTCTAAAGGTAGCCAGGGCGACAGGTTTCGTGTTACTCCTGCCTGCCATGAGACTGCTCCTCGTCGAAGATGAACCCGAACTGCTGCGAAGCCTCGCCAAGGCCCTTCGCGAGGAGGGCTATGCGGTGGACACGGCGGAAGATGGCGAGGACGGCCTCTACAAGGCCACCACCACGGATTACGATGCGATCGTGCTCGATGGCATGCTGCCGCGGATGGACGGCTGGGAAGTGCTCAAGGAACTGCGCCGGACGAGGCAGACCCCCGTGCTGATGCTCACGGCCCGCGACCGCAGCACCGACAGGGTGCGCGGCCTGGACATCGGTGCAGACGACTACGTGGTGAAGCCTTTTGACCTGGCTGAACTGTTCGCCCGCCTGCGTGCGATCATTCGCCGCAGAACCCAGCAGGCGAAGGCAAGAATCGAGATTGGCGACGTGGCGGTGGACATCCCTTCCCGCTCCATCACGCTGGCGGGCGAGGCGGTGACGCTCACGGCGCGCGAGTACGCGCTGGTGGAGTACCTGGCGCTGCACCGGGGCGAACTCGTGACGCGTACCATCCTTTACGAGCATCTCTTTGACGAGAACGAGAGCTCTCTTTCCAACCTGCTGGACGTGCATGTCTCCAACATTCGCAAGAAGCTGGGCTACGATTTCATCACCACCCGCCGCGGCCACGGCTATTGCATTGAACAATGAAGCTAGTGCCCGACTCCCTTCGCTGGCGGCTGCAGATCTGGTATGGACTGCTGCTGGTGTTGGTGCTTTGCGCCTTCGGTTTTACCGCGCATCACCTGGAGAAAGTGGAGCGTCTTCATAATGTGGACAGCGATTTGCAGCACCGCCTGGCCCTGGTGGTGAGCGAGCTGCGTGCGGACCCGCAGCATCCCGAGCCGCGAGGCAGGGGCACAGTGCCGAGGCCGGGGCCGCCACCGCGCCCTCCGGAGCAGGGCGAGCGGCCCGGTCCCAATCTTGCCTTCGCGCCGGAGGTGGCGGCTCTTTTTGGTGCAGGCTCGTCGTTCTACTATGTGGTGTGGCTGCGGGGTGAGGAGCCCATCGCGCGCTCCGCCAACGCCCCTGCTGAAGTGCCACGACCGGAGCCGGGGGAGGCCGCTATTCGTGAGCGCAGCGGCCACCTGCTCGAGTCCTTTCTCTTCGCAGCGCCGGTGGACTGCGTGCTCGTGGGCCGCTCCATCGCGGATGAGGAGGGGGCCATGCTTTTCAACGCCTCGTGGCTCGCTGCCGTCGGTGCCGGGCTTTTCCTTTTCAGCCTCGTGGGTGGTGGATGGCTGATCGCCCGCGCCATCCGCCCGATTGAGCTCATCAGCACGGCGGCTGACCGCATCGCGGAAGGCGATCTCACGCAACGGATTCGCATTGGCAACGATCAAAGCGAACTCGGCCGGCTTGCCGCCACGCTGAACCAGACTTTCTCCCGGCTGGAAGACGCCTTCGCGCAGCAGCAACGATTCACCGCCGATGCCGCGCACGAACTACGCACGCCTCTGACGGTGCTGCTCACCCAGGTGCAGACGGCTCTCGCACGCGAACGCAGCGCAGAAGATTACCGCGACACCCTGGAATGCTGCCAGCGCTCCGCCCAGCGCATGAGGCGCCTGCTTGAATCCCTGCTGCAACTGGCGCGGCTGGATGCCAGGGAGGAGCCCGTGCAAAACGAACCTTTCGATCTCGCCAGCGTTGCGACCGAATGCCTTGAACACCTCCGGCCCATGGCTCTTGAACAGGGCGTCGCCTTGCAGTTGGAGGCCCTTCCAGCTTCGGCGCATGGCGATACGGGCCGCATGGGGCAGGTCGTCACCAATCTGCTGACCAATGCCCTTCAGCACACGCCCCAAGGTGGCTCCGTGTCGGTGCGGACAGGGAAGGAAGGGGGCTCGGCCTTTGTCGAGGTGAGCGATACCGGACACGGCATTGCCGCCAACGATCTGCCGCACATTTTCGAGCGTTTTTATCGCGCGGACAAGGCGCGTTCCGGCAGCAGCGGGCGCACTGGCCTTGGCCTCTCCATCGCCCGTGCCATCGTCGAAGCGCACGGAGGAGGGATCACCGTGACCAGCGAATCCGGGAAAGGCAGCACATTCAAAGTCTGCCTGCCTTGACTTCCAGGTTGCGTTGCTGAGCGTGGTCCAAGATGCCGCGCAAGGTTTTGACCAGCTCTTGCACATGGCTGCCGGTGAGAATTTCGAGGTGCTGGCCGGGAACCTTGTGGAAGTCAACGCCCTGGTCGGCCAGCCTCGTCCAGGACTGAATCCAGGCTGGGTCTGATTCATCACTCACGAACACCTCGATGCTGCCAGGATACTTGGTCAGCCGGTAGAGGAAGGCGAGGGTCACATAGTAGTCTTCGCCTTCGGGGTCTGGCCGCACCTCCACCGGAAGTTGTGCTGTGGCAGCCGCCCGAGGAGGTTCCTGCACGTTTCTCCGTACCCAGTAGAGAAAGGCCGCCAGCCGTCCGCCCGCATAGCCGAGTTTGTCGCGCCATGGCAGGGCCCAGCTTCGCCGCAGGTGGAACAGCGTTCGGCGGGGCACAAAACTGGCCATGGTTCGCAGGTAGACGGACCAGGGCATAGGCCCCATCGGCTCAGTGTCCAGAAGCCCCAGGAAGGCGACGCGCTGGTCCTGGCGGTGCAACTGCTGCGCCATCTCGTAGGCGATCAGCCCGCCCAGCGAGAACCCGATGATATGGTAGGGGCCCTGGGGCTGAAACGAGCGGATCTCCTCCACGTAATGGGCGGCCATCTTCTCGATGCTGGAATGCCGGGGCGTTTCGCCGTCGAGCCCCACCGCTTGAAGCCCGTAGGCGGGCTGATCGGGCGCCAGCAATTGCGCCAGCTCCAGGAACCCGTACACGTCGCCGCCCACACCATGCACAAAAAACAGGGGTGGCTTCGTGCCCGCTGGCTGCAAAGGCACCAGGGAACTCCACGGCGGGGCGGAGTGGTCCTCGGTCAGTCTTCTGGACAAGGCCTCAACGGTGGGCGCTTGAAACAAGGCGGCAATGGGCAGTTTGCAATCCAGACGCTGCTCTATTTCGAGCACCAGGCGCGCGGCAAGGAGCGAGTCGCCACCCAGGGCAAAGAAGTTGTCCTGGCGCACGATCCCTTCCCGATGGAAGAGAACCTGCCAGATGCGGATCAATTCAAGCTCCAGCAGATTGACCGGCTGGCCGGCTCCGTCTTCCATCTCCACGCCGACGGTTGGACCCAGGGCGGGCAGGGCGCCGCGATCCACCTTGCCATTGGCATTCAGTGGCAGGCGGTCCAGCCAAAGGTAGGTGTTTGGCAGCATGTAGTTGGGCAGCTTTTGGGCGAGGCGCGCAACCAGGGCCTGGACGGTGGGCCTCTCCGGGCCGCTTGCGACCAGATAGGCCGCCAGTCTTTTGTCACCCTGCGCTTCTTCGCGGACGGTGACCACCACATCTTTGATTTCCTCCTGGCAGCGCAGGGCCGTTTCGATGTCGCCCAGCTCCACCCGGTAGCCGCGGATTTTGACCTGCCTGTCCACCCGCCCCAAAAACTCAAGGTTTCCGTCCTGCCGCCAGCGCACGCAGTCGCCGGTGCGATACAGCCGCGCACCCGGAAGACCTGAAAAAACATCGGGTACAAAGCGCTCCGCCGTCAGTTCAGGCTCGTTGAGGTAGCCGCACGCAACACCGTCCCCGCCCACGAAGAGCTCGCCCTTTGCGCCCTCGGGCACGGGCTGCATCTGTTCGTCCAGGACATGGACCTGGGTTCCGGAGAGCGGGCGCCCGATGGGAACGCTCGGTGACAGTGAAGCATCATCCACTACGGTGTAACAGCAGGTGAAGGTCGTGTTCTCCGTCGGGCCGTAGCCGTTGATGATCCGGCAGCCGGGCAGCGCCATGCGGGCCTTGATCACGTGAGGCGGTGAAAGGACATCGCCGCCCGCCAGCAACTGCCGCAGCGGTTTCAGGTCATCCAGCCTTTCGTCCACCATCAGGTGGAACAAGCCCGCCGACAGCCACAGCGTGGTGACCCCGTGCCGATGGACGGCCTCCCCAATTTCAGCGAGCGTGGGCTGTCCAGGCGGCATCAAAACGACCCTGCCACCGTTGAGCAGGGCCCCCCACAGTTCGAAAGTCGAGGCGTCGAACGAGAGAGGGGACAGATGCAGCAAGGTCTCCTGCGCCGTCAGCGACACATAGTTGGGGGCTTTCACCAGCCTTGCCACTCCGCGATGCGGCACCAGCACCCCCTTGGGCTGGCCTGTGGATCCGGAGGTGTAGGTGAGGTAGGCGGGAGCATTCGCATCCTGACGAACACCTGCAACGGCAGCGGGCCGCTTCTCCGGGTGCTCAGCCAGCACATCCTCGATGGCTGCTATCACACAGATGAAGGGCTGCGTGCCCGGCGACGCGGTTGCTGCAACCACCAGTTCAGCGAGGTCGCCGACGGCCGTCCGGTTGGCCAGTATCGCGGCAGGGCGCGCGTTTTTCAGCCTCCGCAGGCGTCGCTCCCAAGGCAGGTGATCCTCCAGCCCCCAGTAAACACCCCCTGCCTTGAGCACGCCCAGCAAGGAGACGACCATTTCGATGGAGCGGTCCACCATCAAGCCCACGATGTCGCCGGGCTTGGTGCCGAGGGATTGCAAATACTCCGCCAGCAGGCTGGACTGGCAGTCCAGTTCCTGGTAAGTCAGCGCCTGCTTTCCAAACTCCACCGCGATCGCATGCGGGGTGAGCGCCGCTTGTTCTTCAAAAAGCTGACAGATGCCCTTGGAGTCCGATGCGACACCCATGATCTGACCTGTGGCGTTTAACGCTACATTTGTGTCGGATTGAAATGGGGGTGAAGGCTCCGGCATCACTAAGCGGAGACGACGTTAAGGTCGGTGTCAACGGCATCATCTGGATGGCTCGTGACGGGACGGACGGTGTTTCGTCATGGTAGTTGCTTGCCGAGCAGATGTTTTGCGGACAAGGGGCATGTCCGCCTGGCGGCTCAACAATCCATGTCCGACTCCTCCCATCCTCAGCCTGGCATCAGGGCCGCGATTGCGGCGGTCTTTCGCCAGAACCGTGTGCCTTGCGTGCTGCTCAATGTGGTGGTCGTGGTTCTCGTGGCCAGCTATTACCTTTGCCCGCAGGTGGCTGGGGTCTGGCAGGCGGTGGGGACATTCAAGACCCGATGGTCCTACCTGTTTTCCTGCATCTCCACGATCTTTTCTGCGGCGCTTCTGCCCTCCGCCGTGCAGTGGTTGATGGGAACCCGGCCGGCGGGCGGCGGGTTGAAACGGCTGGCGTGCCGGGCTGTGTTCTGGGGCTACCGCGGCATGGAGATTGATCTGTTCTACCACTTCCAGGCGTGGCTGTTTGGCCAGGGAAATGACCTGGGCACGCTGGCGACCAAGGTGGTGATGGACCAGTTCGTGTACAGCACGCTTTGGGCGGTGCCCAGCTATGTCATCGCCCTGCGCTGGATTGATCTGGGCTTCTCCTGGCCCCGCACCCTTGCCTCGCTCGACCGCCGCTTCTGGACCCACACCTGCCCCACGGTTTTGTTTACCAACTGGCTCATCTGGATTCCCACGGTCGCCTTGGTGTACAGCCTGCCCGCCCCTTTGCAGTTCCCGCTGTTCTCGGTGGTCATGTGTTTCTTCATCCTGATCGTGACTTTGCTGGCAAAGGCCCATCACGAAACCGAATAACCACAATGGCAATACTAAGTGAACACACCTGATTTTCTGAAATTTCACTCAGAGTGCCAATTATTGTAATTTCTACAAAATTTGAAGGAGGCTCAAGCGCTTCCACAGACGGTTTGTAGCGAAAAGCATTGCCATGCGGCCCACAAATGGGATATACAAAGTAATTATTTTGAAAACCTCCGGCTGATTCCCGGTTTAAGTGGCTGCTTCTTTTCGCGCTTTTCGCGAAAAGATCCCCCTCGATACTGCTTTTCCGCTTGCCATCCGCCCGCGCTTCCCGCCAAATCCTGCTTCCAGACTGAATTATGAAACTCGCCCACCGCTGTTCCACCTCCCTCTGCCGCCTGCTTTTGCTTCTCGCCGTTGCATTCACCGTCGTCGAAGCCCGAGCTGTCTCAACCTGGCGGGCCATCGCGGATTCGCGCAACAACAACGCCGTGTGGATGGCCTCGACGACCATTGGCTGGGCGGTGGGTGACAGCGGCGCGATTTCACAGACCTCCGATGGCGGCGTAACCTGGGTCGAGAAGACTTCCGGTGTATCGGCAAATCTCACGGGTGTTTGGGGTGCGGACACCAATCATGTGTGGGCCGTGGGCACGGCGGGCACCATCGTGTTTTGGAATGGAGCGTCCTGGGCGGCACAGACTTCCGGGGTGACCACCAATCTGTCTGCCGTCATGGGGGCGAACCTCAATGCCGTGTGGGCGGTGGGCGCCACCGGCACGCTTCTGGAGTGGAACGGCGCCGCCTGGGTGAAGCAGAATGCTCCCGCTGCGGATACCGCGCTGAATTTCTACGGGCTGTGGGTGGGTGACTCCAACAATGTGTGGGCGGTAGGCCAGTCCGCCACCGCGTGCACCATTATCAAATTTAACGGCGGCACCTCCCTTTGGAGCGCCTTGACGACCCCGGTCGCTCCCGTGGTGGATTTGCATGCGATCTGGGGCTCCAGCAACACCAATATCTACGCGGTGGGTGTGGGCGGCAATATCTTGCACAGCACGGATGGTGCGACTTGGGCTGCAATCACCCCTGCTCTTGGGACCGCCTTGAACGCCATTTCCGGTATTGATTCCACCCACATTTGGGTAGGTGGGGCTAACGGCTTCATCGATTCCTATAACGGAGTGGCGTTTACCTCCCAGACCACCGTTCCTGCCACCACCCAAACCATCAGCGGCATCTCCGCCGTGGGCACCGGCATTCAAGCCACGGTGGTGGCCGTGGGCGCGCTAAGGACCTTTGATGTCGTGGTTGGCGATACGCCATGGTCCAACGCCACGACGGCGGCCAGCACCACCAACAACGCGGTGTGGATGGCCTCGTCCACGCAAGGCTGGGCGGTGGGTAACAGCGGCACGATCTTCGAGACCACGGATGGTGGAAACACCTGGGTTCCCCAGACGTCGGGCGTGGTCAGCAATCTTCTTGGCGTCTGGGGCACCGACACCAGCCATGTGTGGGCGGTGGGGCAGAGCGGCACCATTCTGTTTTGGAACGGCACGGTGTGGGCTGCTCAAACCTCTGGTGTTGCGGTGAATTTGCAGGCGGTGAGGGGAGCCGGCAGCGCCGCCATTTGGGCGGTCGGTGCCAGTGGCACGCTGCTGTTTTCATCGAATGGAGGCACCACATGGGCGCCGCAGACAGCGCCTGCCGGCACTACTGCCACCACTTTCTATGGGTTGTGGGTGCAGGATGCCACCGACGTGTGGGCGGTGGGCGCGGCAAACACCATCATCAAATTCAACGGCACGGCCTGGGCGGTGCAAACTTCGACTGCCACGGGCAACCCCGATCTTCACGCGGTGTGGGGCTCCAGCGGAACCAACCTTCTTGCCGTGGGCGCCGGTGGGGCGGTCTTGCAAAGCCTTGACGGCGTGACCTGGAACCTGCTGACCACTCTTGGCAGCACCCTCAATGGCGTCTTCGGGACCAACGCGACCCACGTCTGGGCGGTGGGCGGTGCGGGTCTCATTTCGTACTACAATGGCACAACGTGGGTCACCCAGGCCGGCACTGGCTCCCAGACTCTCAATGGTGTCGCCGCCGTGAGCACCGGCACCGCCGCCACCGTGGTGGCGGTGGGCGCGCTCAAGACCTTTGATGTGTTCAACGGCTCTCCATGGTCCAATTCGGTTTCGAACATCAACACCACGTTCAATGCGATCTGGGGCCTGGACGACGACAAGATGTGGGCCGTGGGGGGCGCAGGCGCGATCTATTTCTGGAATGGCGGCACCTGGACCAAACAAACCAGCAACACTGGTGCGACCTTGTATGGCATATGGGGCACGGATGTGAACCATGTCTGGGCCGTTGGCAGCGGAGGCACTGTGGATTTTTGGAATGGCAGCACCTGGACTGCCTCGACACCGGGCGGCAGTATTTTGTACGGCATCCATGGCACCAGCAGCACCAACATTTGGGCCGTGGGTGCCCTTGGTACGATCATCCAATGGAACGGCGGTTCATGGAACGCCGTTAATTCATCAACCGGAAACACCCTCTACGGCGTGTTTGCGCAGGACGCCACACACGCCTGGGCAGTGGGGGTCCTCGGGACCATCATTAAGTACGGCACGACGGCCACACCCACGGGAACGACCCTTTCCTGGACCACGGACTTCAGTCCGGCGGGGACCAACTCCTTGCTGGCGCTCCAGGGCATTCCTGGCACAGGGTATATTTGGGCCGTTGGAACCAATGGCACTATCATTGAGCATAACTCCACCTTCTGGGAACAACAAGGTTTTGAGGTGACGACTGGCACCCTCAGCGGGTCTGCTCCAGTGAGCACAACGAACCAGTGGGCGGTGGGTGCCGGAGGCATCCTGCACGGCAACGGTACGACTTGGACGGCGGATGGCAGCCTGCCGGTGGCCGGGATCACGCCTGTCAATGCCTTTGCCACAGGCACCAGCACCGTGTTTGTCCTGGCCAGCAATGGCATGGTCTTTGTCAATTCGCTTCCCGCCGTGCCGGAGATCACCGTGAATCAGGTGGTTGCCGGTACACCTCCTGTCAGCACCCCGCTGCTGTCCAACCAGCCTGCGATTGATTACGGCACGGTGAATGCCCCGGCCACCTCAACCTATACCTTCACAGTCACCAACACGAGCAGCACGGGCACGTCCCTTGCCAACCTCGCTCTCACCAAGACCGGATCCGACCCCACTGACTACACCGTTTCCGCCCTTGCCTCGAACGGCACGCCGGTCACCTCCCTCTTGCCCCAAACGTCCGCCACCTTCACGGTGAAGTTCACTCCCACCATTGGCGGAACCCGCACGGCCACGATTAATATCGCCAGCACTGACCTGGATGAGCCGCTGTTCAAAATCAATGTCACCGCCGTGGCCCAGTTGCCGCCCACCATCACCAAGCAGCCCTTGTCCCAGACGGTGAATCCTGGCACATCCGTAACCTTCACGACTGCGGCCACCGGCACGGTGACGCCGGCTGTGCCCCTGAGCTATGCCTGGCGGTTCTCGACGGACGGGATCAACTGGACGCCGATCGCCGGTCAGACCGGTGTTTCTTACAAAATCACGGGTGTGACGGCAGGCAACGCCGGCTATTACGACGTGCAGGTGACCAACATTGTCTCCACCACGACCAGCACGGCGGCCAAGCTAGGGGTGAACACGGCGGTCAACATCACCACCGTTCCTCTCGCCCAGTCTGCCAGCGTCGGCAGCTCGGTCACCTTCACCACGGCGGTGGACCCCAACAGCACCCTCCCCATCACCTACCAGTGGCGCAAAAACGGTGTCAGCATCGCGGGTGCGACCGGTGCCACTTACACGATTCCCAGCGTCCTGACCACCCATGCCGGCCTTTACTCGGTGGCTGTGAAGAATATCGTGGGCACCGTGATCAGCCCTGCCGCCCCTTCCACCGGTGTGCAGCTCAATGTCGTGGACACCTCCGTGAAGAACTTCGTGCTGGTGCAAGGGGCCACGGCCACCTTCCCCACCAGCTATGGTGGAGTGGTGACCAGCTTTACCTGGAACAAAGGTGGCAGCCCCGTTACAACCGCCGATCCACGGATTACGGGCTATACCAGCAAGACTCTGACGATCAAAACCCTGGCGCCCGCCGACTCCGGTCTCTACACCTGCGTCCTTGGTTTCGCCACCGGCAATCTCACTGCCACGTTCAACCTGATCGTTTACAATGCACCTCCGCAGTTCAACACCAGCACTGCGAGCGCAGGTGTGTTCAGCCTGCCGGCCGCCATCGTGCGCGGTGTCTATTTGGGCTACCAGATTCCGGTCAACCCGGATGTGGTGACCACTCCGGCCAGCCCAGGCAACAACCTGCAGATTCCTGCTACCTATGCAGTGAGCGGCCTGCCGACGGGTTTGACGGTGAATGCCCTCACTGGCTCCATCAGCGGCACGCCCACGGTGGCCCTTACGGCGGACAAGACCTACAACCTGGTTTTCACCATCACCAACGCCAAGGGGCACGCCACCTACCCGGCCACTCTCCTTGTGCACGCCTTGCTGCCCGGCACGGTGGGCGTCTTCAGCGGTCCTGTTGCCCGCTCCGGCACCATCCTGGACAACAACCTGGGCGGCCGGTTTGATCTGACGACCACGACTGCTGGCGCCTTCACGGGCAAAGTCACCCTGGGAGCTTCGGCAAACAGCTTCGCCGGTGTTCTGACAATCGACATCACCGGCATGAACAAGCCGCACGGGGTCGCCACCATCAAGCGCCTTGCTCCTGCCACGCCATTGACGGTGAGCTTTGACATTGACCTGGTCAACAACGTCCTGGCCAACGGCCAGGTCAGCGATGGGGCAACGCCTGTGAACACCGCAACCTACAGCGCCTGGCGCAACGAATGGGGTGCAACCGCTCCAGCCGGGCTCAAGGCTTTGCTTGGCTACTACACCTTCGCCCTCGACATCCCTGGGCCGGACGACGGTCTGGAGGCCGTTCCGCAGGGAGTGAGCTTCGGGTCCTTCACGGTGGCTTCCACCGGGAATCTGGTAAGCGCAGGGAAGCTTGCGGATGGCACTGCCTTCACCTCCTCCACCTTTGTCGGTCCGGCAGGGCAGGTGCTGGTGTATGAGGCGCTGTATTCCAATCTGGGCAGCATTGTTGGTTCGCTTGCCCTTACGGCGGGCACCGGCCCTCTTTACCTCAACAACACCCTGGCCGGCACGGTGAACTGGCTGCGCCCGGCGGTCATCACGGCCACCGCCCACACCTACAAGGCAGGGTTCGGACCCATGGATCTCTCCGCCGTGGGTGGTCGCTACGAGACTCCGGTTACTCCGATTGTGATCCTGGGGCAGAACGACAGTGGCGGCGGCAACAACACCCAGCTCCAGTTCACCCAGGGAGGCATCAGCGGCACCATTGCTGATCCTCATGCCACCACCAATTCTCCTAACATTGATCTGCGGGTGAAGGCTGGCGGCGTTGTGGTGTATCCAAGCCCGAACACTGATCTCCTGACCCTTGCGGTCTCTCCCACCACCGGAGCGTTCTCAGGCAAGTTCACACTGATTGGTGACCTCAATCCGGCCATTACCTCGCCGCCCACCAATCTCATCCGCACCTCCTACTATTACGGCATCATCGTGCCGACGGGTGGCAAGCTGGTGGGCTATGGCTACTTCCTGCTCAACCGCCGCCCGGTGCCGACCGTGCCGCCGGCGGTGCCGCAGACGCTGGCCAACACCGATATTCTCTCCGGCCAGGTGGTGTTTGAAGCCTTCCCCTGATTCGGGAGCTGAGTGATCGTTTGGAGGGCGGGTGAGGTCGCAAGGCCTTCCCGCCCTTTTTTGTGGTGGCAGATCAACGGGGCAGCGTTGCCAGCCCGACGTAATCAGGCTTGTCCGAGGCGTCCTGGTGCTCGAAGCGGCGCAGCACCCGGCCTTCATGAATGAGGAAGGCGCCGGGCATCTGGGTGGCATCGCCCCGCACCTTGCCTGCACCGTGGCCGCTGAAAAAAGCCTTCGCGCCCCGCCACCAAACCCTTGGGCCAAAGAGTTGCATGAAAGTGCCGCGCTTCAATCCGAGCCCCAGATACAGCCGCCGCTCCGGATCGGCGACGGCGGCGACCTCGCCCAGGCCATAGCGCTGGGCGAAAGTCGTGAATTCGGAAGCAGTTCCCATGTGGCCAAGCACGATCTCGGCTCCTGTGCTCTCAATGCGCGGGCGCAGCCTGGAGATGTCGGCCATGGCATTGCGGCAGAAGGTGCAGCCCGCGTGCCTGAGCATTACCAGCAGCACCGGCTTCTCGAAGGACAGCATCGTGAGAGAGGAGTCGCGGCTGGTGTGGGTCTCCCGCAGTGCGGCGGCTTCGCTCGGGGCGTCGGCGGTACCCTCGTTGCGGAAGGTCTCCCAGGCGTGGCGCAAGATGATGGCGAAGGGTGCCCACCAAACCAGGTCGAGGGCCGCGCACATCCAGGCAATGGTCCACGGCAGGGCTCCCGTCCACAAGGCGTGGGCGATGCTGGCGGGCGCGAGGATCTTCGCGATCAAGCCCAGCAGGACGATGGGCCAGTGCCGCGCCGGATTGGCTGCGGAGATGGCGTAACCCAGCCCGAACACAGCCGCTATCACGCCGAGGCTCTGCCAGAGCGGCGGATAATTCGGCGCCGCCACTCCAGCGATGGCGAAGGCCGCGTCCGGCCACAACACGATCCATCCTCCCAGGACAACATTGCACAGGGCGGCGGCGAGCAGGGCGCGGGGCATCCAGGGCGGGCTGGTGGGAGGCGTTTTCATGGTGCGGAGCACTTATCGCTCGGAAAATCGAACATTCAGCTTTTGAGTCGCGTAGTTTACACCGCCATGACATTCCGACTGCCTTTGCTCGCCGCCGCTTTTGCTGTGTTCTCCCTCGCTCATGCCGAAGAAGTTTCGCTCTTCAACGGCAAAGACCTCAGCGCCTGGCAGGAACCGCTGGGCTCCTGGTCGGTGGTCAGTTCTGTGGCCCTCGATCCCGCCAACGCCAAGGGTTTCATTACGTCGGCGGGCGAGGGCGTGATGCTCAACACCGCCGCTGGCAAGGGCATTGACATCATGAGCAAAGAGGTGTTCGGCGACTGCCAGATCCATGTGGAGTTTTGCGTGCCGAAAGATTCCAACAGCGGTGTCTATGTGCAGGGCCGCTATGAGGTGCAGATCCTGGACAGCTACGGCAAGCCCGAGGTCGCCGAGCACGATTGCGGCGCGATCTACCAGCGCTGGAAGGATGGCAAGGGCTACGAAGGCCACGCCCCCAAACTCAATGCAAGCAAGGCCCCGGGCGAGTGGCAGAGCTTCGACATCACCTACCGCGCGCCGCGATTCGACGCCACAGGCAAGAAGACCGAAAACGGCAGGTTCATCAAGGTCGTGCACAACGGCCAGATCGTGCAGGAGAATGTGGAGGTGACCGGCCCCACGCGCGGCAGCCGCTTTGAAGACGAGGCGGCGACAGGCCCCATCCGGCTTCAAGGCGACCATGGCCCGGTGGCGTTCCGCAATCTGCGTGTGATGAAGTGACCCTTGCGCCCCCGTCGCGCCATGGCACTGTCCGGTTGCGTTTATGCGTTGCCCGAAGTGCGGTAGCTCTCAAGACCGAGTGATCGACTCTCGCGAGGCGCGGGACGGCTACGCCATCCGGCGGCGGCGGGAATGCCTGCGCTGCACCTTCCGCTTCACCACCTATGAAGAGGTGGAGCGTGAGGAACTGCGGGTGGTGAAGCGCAACGGCGCGCGTGAACCCTTTAACCGCGACAAGCTGCTCGGCGGCATTCGCAAGGCCTGTGAAAAGCGCCCGGTGAAGATCGAGGAGCTGGAGCGGTCCGTGGACGAGATCGCCACCGAACTCGAGGAAGAGGGGTACAAGGAGATCCCTTCCTCCGTCATCGGCGCCAAGGTCATGCGCCGCCTGGAGGCGATCGACCACGTGGCCTACGTCCGCTACGCCTCCGTGTACCGGCAGTTTGAAGACGTGGGCGAATTCATCAACGAGATCCAGTCTCTGGGCACCCGCAGCCACGGCGACGGCAGCCAGCGCGAGCTTTTCCCCTGATCCACCCTTGGCACCATGAGCGACAAGACCCTGTTTCAAAAAATCATGGATCGCGAGATCCCCGCCAGCATCGTGTATGAGGACGCCGAGTGCGTCGCCTTCAACGACATCACCCCCCAGGCTCCGGTTCATATCCTGATCGTTCCTCGCAAGCCCATCCCGCGTGTGGGCGACGCCGTGGCGGAAGATCAAGGCCAGCTTGGCGCGCTGCTGCTGGCGGCGGGCAAAATTGCTGAACAACTGGGCGTCAAGGAGCGCAGCAAGGGCTTCCGCCTCGTGATCAACCAGGGAGTGGATGCCGGCGAGACCGTGCCGCATCTGCACGTGCACCTGCTGGCCGGGCGCGCGCTTGCATGGCCTCCAGGTTGATCGGGCATTGACCGCAGGGCCAAACCGGACAACGAGAAGGGGTTCATGAAAACCACTCTCCGCGTCCTGGCCTATCTTCGTCGCTACCCGTTCATGGCCTCGGCGCAACTTCTGTGCGCCATCGTCGGCACCTTGATGCTGGGGGTCTATCCCCTGGTCACCAGGGAGCTGATCAATGTCATCATTCCCAATCATCAATGGGAGAGGGTGACCGGCGCCTGTGTTCTCGCCACCGGGGCGTATATGGTTCAGCTGCTGATGAGCTCGCTGCGCCTGAGGCTCAACAACACCTTTGAGCAGAAGGTGGTCTATGATCTGCGCAGCGATCTTTACGAGCGCCTGCAGCGCCTGCCTCTGCGCTGGTTCGACAACCGCCCCACCGGCGACATCATGACCACCATGTCAGAGGACATTCCATCGGTCGAACGCGTGCTGATCGACGGTGTGGAGCAAGGCATCATCGCGGTGCTGCAGATCGGCATCTTCACGGTGATCATGTTCCGCGCCGACGCGACGCTGGCGTGGACCGCACTGCTGCCCATCCCGTTTCTGGCGACCGGCGCGGTGCTTTACACCAAGAGCGCCCGTGAGCGCCACCGCCGTGTGCGCAAGGCCAGCAGCGGCATGAACTCCCTGCTTCACGACAACGTCTCGGGCATGAGGCAGATCAAGGCCTATGCGATGGAGAAGGAGGAACACGCGCGCTTCAACGAGGGCTCCGGCGCCGTGCGCGACGCCACGCTGCACCTCATGAAGGTGTGGTCGGTGTACCGGCCCAGCATGACGTTTTTCAAGGACATGGGCACCATCATCGTGCTGTGGTTCGGCACGCGCGCGATCCAGGCGGGGCATCTGCGGCCGGATGGGCAGCCGCTGTTTCAGATGGGCGACCTCATGGCCTTCCTGATCATCGTGCGCTATTTCTATGAGCCCATTGAGCAGCTCCACAGCCTCAACCAGCTTGTTCAGGCGGGACGCGCTGCGGGCGAGCGGGTGTTCGACATCATGGATGCGGAGGAGGAGGCGGGCATTGATGACGGCCAGGCGATGGCCAACGTACGCGGGCACATCCGCTATCAAAACGTGGGCTTCAGCTACACCGGCAAACTGCCCACGGTGCACGGCATCACCATCGACGCGCTGCCGGGCCAGACCATCGCCCTGGTCGGGCCCACCGGCGCGGGCAAGTCCACGATCATCAACCTTCTCACCCGCTTCTACGAGCATGACGAAGGCGAGCTGACCATCGACGGGGTTCCGGTCAAGAGCATCAGCAAGAGCAGCCTGCGCAAGCAGATCGGCTACGTGACCCAGGAGAGCTTCTTGTTCAACGGATCGGTGCGCGACAACCTGCGCATCGGCAAGCGCGACGCCACCGACGAGGAACTGTGGGCCTGTCTCACCAGCGCCAACGCCGATGAGTTCGTCAAGCGCCTGCCCAAGCAGCTCGACACCCATGTGGGCGAGCGCGGCATCAAGCTCAGCGTGGGCGAAAAACAGCGCGTCAGCATCGCCCGCGCCCTGCTGCGCAACCCGCCCATCCTGCTGCTCGATGAAGCCACCGCCAGCGTCGATACCGAAACCGAGCGCCAGATTCAGCAGGCACTGGAGCGTCTCATGCAGCAGCGCACGAGCTTCGTCATCGCCCACCGCCTGAGCACCGTGCGCAACGCCGACCGCATCTACGTGCTCGATCACGGGCGCATCGTGGAGCAGGGGACCCACGATGAATTGATTGATGCCGGCGGCCTGTATGCCGAGCTGTGCCGGAGCAGCCTGATCGCGGCGGGCGCGGCCTGAGGCATCGCGCTTTTGCGCTGGAAGCCTGGGTTTTTTTGGCCTGTAATGCGCCGCGCATGACTCCCGCCACCGATCCTCCCATGGAACGCCGCTTTGGCCTGCTTCAGGCCACGGCCTTGAACATGTCAAACATGATGGGGGCCGGGCCCTTCATCACGATTCCGCTGCTGATGAGCGCCATGGGCGGCCCGCAGGCGATGCTGGGCTGGGTGGTGGCGCTGGTCATCACCGTGGCGGACGGGCTGGTGTGGAGCGAGCTTGGGGCGGCGATGCCTCATTCGGGTGGCACCTACGGCTATCTGCGGGCCAGCTTCGGCAGGGGCGGGCCTTTCATGGCCTTCCTCTTCATCTGGCAGCTCATCGTCAGCGGACCGCTGGAGATTGCCTCGGGCTACATCGGTTTTGGCCAGTACCTGCGCTACCTCTGGCCGGCGGCGACGGATTTTGAACTGAAGCTTGCGGGCGCGCTGGTGGGCGTGGTGGTGATCTTCCTGCTGTACCGGCAGATCCAGGGCATTGCGCGGCTGATGGTGTCGCTGTGGGCGGGCGTGATGATCACGATTGCGGCCGTGATCGTCACGGGTGTGATGCATTTTGATGCGAAGGTGGCTTTTGACTTTCCTCCGCACGCATTCCAGTTCTCGTGGGGCTTTCTGCTGGGCCTGGGAGCCGCCTCGCGCGTGGGCATCTACGACTATCTGGGCTACTACGATGTGTGTTACATCGGCGATGAAGTGAAGGAGCCGGGCCGGGTGATCCCTCGTTCGGTGCTGATCAGCCTGGTGGGCGTGGCGCTGATCTACATGGGCATCAATCTCTCCATCATCGGCACCATGTCCTGGCGTGAATTCGTGCCGGCGGCGGACCCTTTGCCGCCTGTGGCCTCGATGTTCATGGAGAAAATCCACGGGCGTGGTGCGGCGCAACTTTTCACCGTGCTGGTGCTGTGGACTATGGTTGCCTGCGTGTTCGCGCTGCTGCTGGGCTATTCCCGCATCCCCTACGCGGCGGCGCGGGACGGCCACTTCTTCAAGGCCTTCGGGCGCCTGCATCCCACCGGGGCCTTTCCACATCTGTCGCTTCTTGTCATCGGCGGACTCTCCATTGCCTTTGCTTTCCTGCCCTTGATGACGGTCATCGACGGCCTGCTCACCACACGCATGGCGGTCCAGTTCATCGGTCAAATCGGAGCCCTGCTGTGGCTGCGCAAGCACAGGCCGGAGATGAAGCGTCCGTTCCGCATGTGGCTCTATCCGGTGCCCGCATTGGTGGCGCTGGTGGGCTGGATCGGTTTGATCGTAACGCAAACGGGTGAGCAGCTCGCGTATGCCTTGGGGTTTCTGGTCCTGGGCGTCGCCAGCTTCTTCGTGTGGGTGGCGTTGAAGGTGAATCCCGACACCAGCCTTTGACATTCATCCTGAAACAGTCAGCCTGAGGCGATGCGGTCTTTTCTTCAACACTATGGCATGCTGCTCGTCCTGCTCGCGCTGGGTGTGTGCTTTAGCATTGCGACCCTGCAGGACCAGCCCACGGCGGGGGATGCGGCGGGGCGGGCGCTTGCAGCGCAGATGGGCCGGGCTGGCAAGCTCCTCGTTGTGGCTGGGAGCACGCCTGAGGAGGCGGCTTTTGCGCATGCCGTGGAGGCCGATGTGAAGCAGGCGGGCGGGACGGTGGAAGCTCTTGTGCTTGGCGATGCCAGGGATGCACGAAAGGCCCTGGACGGTTTCAACGTGCGCAAGGTGCCGCTCAACACCATCGCCTTGAGCCAGGCGGCGTCGCAGTGGCTGGTTTTCAACGATTTGCACACGGACTTCCCAGCCTTGGGCGCTCCCGCCATCTTTACACCACGAGCGGAGAAGTGGCCCAGCTTCCTGAAGCGCGAGAACCTGATCAACATCGCCAACCAGATCGCGGTGATCGCCATTGTCGCCATCGGCATGACCATGGTGATCATCACCGGGGGCATTGATTTGTCGGTGGGCAGCCTCATTGCACTTTCGGCGGTGATGGTCACGCTGCTGGTGCGCAACTACGCCGGGGCGGAGCACGCTTCGGCCTTGGGCATGATGCTTGCAGGGCTGGGCGCGATGGCGGTCTGCGGCCTCATCGGCGCGGGCACGGGATTTGTGGTCACACGCTTCGGCATTCCTCCTTTCATCGTCACGCTGGCGATCATGCTGGTGGCGAGCGGGCTGGCCTACCTGCTGGCGCAGGGGCAGTCCATTTACCAGGTGCCGGAGAGTTTCATCTGGCTGGGGCGGGGGACGGATCTTGGCGGGCTGCCGAATGCGGTGGCGCTCATGCTCGCTCTGTATGTGGCCGCGCATTTGTTCATGAAGCACACCGCCATGGGCCGCTACCTGTATGCTGTTGGCGGCAATCGCGAAGCGGCTCTGGTGTCCGGACTGCGCGTGAGCCTGGTGCTGGTGTTTGCCTACACGGTGAGCGGGCTGCTTGCAGGGCTTGGCGGTGTGATCATGGCGTCGCAATTGAAAAGCGGTTCGCCCACCTACGGGCAGATGTATGAGCTGTTCGTGATAGCGGCGGTGGTGGTGGGCGGAGCGAGCCTGAGCGGTGGCCGCGGCCGCATGTTTGGCACCTTGATCGGGGCGCTGATCATAGCCGTCATTCAGAACGGCATGAACCTCACCAACATCGAGAGCTACACGCAGAAGGTGGTGCTCGGGCTGGTGATCCTGGGGGCGGTGATGCTCGATCAACTCAAGGCCGGCACAGCCGCCAAGTAAGCCTTTTCAAGCATGATGACGGATTTCCTGGTCTTTGACAATGTCAGCAAGAGCTTCGGTGCCGCGCGCGCCGTGAGCGAGGTCACGCTGAGCATCGGCAAGGGCGAGATCTTCTCGTTGCTGGGGCCCAGCGGCTGCGGCAAGACCACCCTGCTGCGCATGGCCGCCGGCTTTGAAACGCCGGACAGCGGCCGCATCCTGCTCGATGGCAAGGACATCACGCACCTGCCGCCGAACGAGCGCCCGGTGAACACCGTGTTTCAAAACTACGCGCTGTTTCCGCACCTCAGCGTGCGCGACAACATTGCCTTTGGCCCCCGCATCGCGGGAGTGCCCAAGGCCAGGCGTGCCGCTGATGTCGAGGACATGCTCAAACTGGTGAAGCTGGAGCCTCACGCGGCGAAAAAGCCGCAGCAGCTCAGCGGCGGGCAGAAGCAGCGCGTGGCCATCGCCCGGGCGCTGATCAACA
>CAINXC010000542.1 GCA_903854655.1 uncultured Verrucomicrobiota bacterium
AGCACGGTGAGCAGGCCGTCGAGCTGGCCATGCATGTTCTTGTGGCTCAGGAGGTCGAAAGGCGTCTGCGCATTTTCATCGCCGACGATTTCACCAAATTCGGTGCTGTCGTCTTCGCTGATGGGTGCATCCAGCGAGGCAGGGCGCATCGAGGCCACCTTGAGCTGGGACAGCTTGGCGCGATCGATGCCGATTTCTTCCGACAATTCGTCGTCCGTAGGTTCGCGGCCCAGCTCTTCGCTCATGGCCATGGCCACGCGCCGCATCTTGCTGATCTTGTCCACCATGTGGACCGGAAGACGGATGGTTTTGGACTGATTGGCCAGTGCGCGCTTGATGGACTGCTTGATCCACCAGGCCGCGTACGTGGAAAGCTTGCCGCCCTTGTTGGGGTCAAAGCGCTCCACGGCCTTCATCAGGCCGATGTTGCCTTCGGAAATCAGATCGAGAAGAGGCAGACCGTAATTGGCATAGTCCTGGGCGATCTTCACCACCAGGCGCAGATTGGCGCGAATCATGTGCGACCGGGCTTCCGGGTCGCCTTTCTTGATTCGCTCGGCAAGCTCAACCTCCTGCTCTGGCGTGAGAAGATCGGTTTTGCCGATCTCACGCAGGTAGATTTTGATGCCTCCGTCGAGTTCCATGTTGGACATAGTTACGTAGCTGATAGGGAGTTTATTTGACCCCCAGTCGCCAGGCGAGGCTGAGGGAACAGAGTATTACGAAGCAAAAAGCCGGATTCTATTGTTTTTTTGAGCAATATTTCGGCCAGAATAGCGGGTGAGAAACAAACGGTACGTCTGGCGTTGGCACCAAGGGTGCAGACAATAACCGATCACGTTGGTTGAACCAAAATTCGGCAGCTCAGTCAACCGAAATTTCAATAAAATCAAAGGAGTCTCGGTGATTTTCTAGAATTTTCCCAGTCACAACGAGGCCTGGTTCGGGTACACCCGTTCAATCACGGACTGCGGTTGCCGGGTTTTCAGGATCATCCCCTCCGCCAGCGCCCCAGAGAAATTTGAAAGAGGGTAAACAATCGACCTCCGCCCCAGAAGCGACCCCGGATTGATCACGCTGTTACAGCCGACCTCTGCCTCGTCGCCGATGATGGCGCCGAACTTCCGCAGCCCGGTGGGGATGCGCCCCGCCCCATCCGTCACATGCACCTCGCTGCGATCCAGCCGGACATTGGAGAGGATCGCACCCGCACCAAGATGGGCCTTGTGGCCCAGAATGGAGTCGCCGACATAGTTGAAGTGCGGTACCTCGCAGTGATCAAACACCACGCAGTTTTTGAATTCGCAGGAGTTGCCCAGCACCGCCCCGTCCCCGACAATCACGTTCTCCCGGATGTAGCAGCCCGTGCGAATCTGGCAGTTCCTGCCGATCCAGGCGGGTCCTTTGATCACCGCGCCGGGTTCAACCACTGTGCCGTGACCGAGGTACACGTTAGGGCCGACGAAAGCGGAGGACGCCACATCGCAATGAATGCCGGGTTGCAGGCGGGCCGTCAAATAGGGGCCTATTTTCGCCAGGGCAGCCCAGACGGGCTCGTCTTCGGCAAACAGCTCGGCATGGGCGGTATGGGAAAGGTCCAGGTAGTCGGCAGCGGCGAACTTCATGACGCCAGAGTAGCGGCACCCGGGGCGGGCGGCAAAAACTACTTCGCGTGCTTCTCGTTGAAACGGGCGACTTCGCGCTGGGCCTCACGATTTTCCACGCGGTCCTTCAAGTCCTGGCGCTGGTCGCCCTTGTCCTTGCCCTTGCCCACGCCGAGTTCAATTTTGACGCGGCGGTTCTTCCAATAGGCTTTCAATACCGGCAGGGCGAGGCCCTTCAGGTGTGTGAAGCCGATGAGCTTGTTGATCTCGCGCTTGTGCAGCAGCAGGCGGCGGCAGCGACGGGGCTCGTGCTGCTCCCAGCTGGCCTTGTCGTAGCCCTGGATGTCGCAGTTGTAGAGCCAGACCTGGCCCCGCTCGACCCGCGCAAAGGCATCGGAGATGTTGAGCTTGCCCTGGCGGATGGACTTGACCTCGGTGCCGCGCAGTTCCACGCCCGCCTCGTAGCGTTCCAAGATATGGAAGTCGCGCGGAGCCTTGCGGTTCGTGGCGATCTCGTTGGCGTCAGCAGGCTTGGCCATGTCTCAATGAAGCGCGGGCACAAAAAACCACCAGCCCAGAGTCAGGGACTTCAAGCTGGTGGGATTCAAAAACAAAAAGGCGGCTAGCTATTGGCCTCGTCGATGTCTTCCTGGGTTTGCACCCGGATCTTGCCCTGAATGATCTCGGTGAGCGCCACGTCGGCCTCGCGCATGCCGGGAAGGCGTTGCACCAGGGCGGGGCGGCCCTGGGCGAGCTGTCGCACTCGCTTGGACACCAAGTTGATGAGGATCGGAGGATCAGTGATGATCAGGGCGGCTTGTTCAACCAGTTCAGCTTTCATCGGCAGGTGTCTTCCAGCGGCGCCAGAAGTCGGAATGGCAGTGGCGGTGGAGGTCATTAAGTTGGGGGTGGACAGGATACGTTGAAGGAAGCCCGCGCGACGGGCATGGATGATGCCAGGGCGAGGGGGACCGAGTGTTTAGTCGAGGACCTGACTTTTTCAAGGGGAATCTACACCAGCCCCTTGCGCGTCAGCGCCTCCTCCATTGCCTTGTCCATGAGCAGCACGGCCAAACTCTGGGTGGCATCGTCGAGAGCGGCGTTGGCCTCTTTCAAGGCCCGGGCGTCATGCCGCTCCGATTGCAGCAGCGAGGCCACCCTGGCGGCGCAGGCCCGGATGCGCGCGGCTTCGGTGGGATCGACCTCGGCACCCAGTTGCGCCAGGGCTTCCTCCACCGCAGGCAGCAGTTCCTCGGCTTTGAGCTTCGCCTCAGTCCAGATGCGCTCGTTCATGTCCTCGAAGGCATGCTCCACGCTTTCGGCGATCATCGCCTCCACCTTGGCGTCATCGACGTCGATGGCGGTGTTTTGAATCTCCAGCACCACGTCGTGGTTCGTGGCGGTGTCGCGCGCCAGCACTTGAAGAATGCCGTTGGCGTCGATGGCGAACTGCACCCCCACTCGTGCGCTGCCTTTGGGACCGGGTGGAAAGGGCACATCCACGCGACCGAGCTCCCAGTTGTCCTTCGCCAGTTCACGCTCCCCTTGCAGCACGCGCACGAGCATGGAGTCCTGGTTGGCCACGGCATTGGTGAACATCTCGCCGGCCTTGCCCGGAATCGTGGTGTTGCGCGGGATGATGACGTTCATGAGGCCGCCAAACGTCTCGATGCCCAGGGAGAGCGGGGTCACGTCCAGCAGCACCACCTGGCGGAGCGCGCCGGAAAGCATGCCGGCTTGGATCACCGCACCGCGCGCGATGGCTTCATCCGGGTTCTGCGACACGTTCGGCTCGCGGCCAAAGATGTCCTGGGCGATGCGCCGCACCAGCGGCATGCGCGTGCTGCCGCCCACCAGCAGCACCTCGTCCAGGTCGCCAGGCTTCACCCTGGCATCGGTCAGCGCCCGCCAGCAATGCTGGCGGGCGCGCTCCGCCCAGGGGGCCGCGATCTGCTCCAGCACCCCGCGCGGCAAATCCACGCCCAGGCTCTGGCCCTGCCACAAAAAGGGCAGTTCAATGCTGGCGTGGGTGTCGGTCGAAAGCTTCTTTTTGGCTTCCTCAGCCGCTGCGACCAGCCGCACACGGGCCTCGGCAGGCAGTTGTTCGAACCACGTTTCCTTGCCCAGAGGCGAGCTTTCCCACACATGCCGGGCGAGCAGGCGGTCGATGTCATCCCCTCCAAGCTGCGTGTCGCCAGCCGTGGCCAGCACCTGGAACACGCCATCGCGCATTTCCAGGATGGAGACGTCGAAGGTGCCGCCGCCCAGGTCGAAGACGGCGATCTTCCGGTGCTCCTCCAGCTTGTCGAGCCCATAGGCCAGGGCGGCGGCGGTGGGCTCCGCCAGAATGCGTTCCACGCTCAGGCCGGCCAGTTCGCCGGCGCGTTTGGTGGCGTTGCGCTGCGCGTCATTGAAAAACGCCGGCACGGTGATCACCGCCCTGCTGATCGGCCCCTCCATCGCCCTCTCGGCAACGGCTCGCAGGTGCTTCAATATTTCGGCGGAGACTTCGACAGGGGTGACCCCCAGCGCGCGCAGGTCATAGGGCGGCTGCCATTCGCCTTCGCCTGGGCGGCGACCGATCAGTCGCTTCACGGAGGTCACCGTCCGCGCCGGATCGAGCGCCCGCTGGCGCAAGGCGGCGGCGCCCACCGCCATGGTTCCGTCCCTGCCATAGGCCACCGCAGAAGGGGTGCTGCGGCTGCCCTCGGCATCGGCCAGCAGGATGGGAAAGCCGCTGTCAACCACGCCCACCAGCGAGTTCGTCGTTCCAAGATCTATGCCGAGAATAAATTCGCCCGAGGCCATGGAGTTGCCATGCCTCATCCCGCGTGCCAATGCAAACCGGACTGCGTTGACAGCGCATTTCCGGGCTCTTTAGTAAGCCTTATGAAATGCCTTCGCACCCTGATCGCCATCGCCGCTGTGTCCGCCTGCTCTGCCGCCAATGCGGACACCGCCAGCAGCTATGTGGGTGAAATCAGCGGGCTGGTTTGTGCTTCCTGCAAGGCGGAGGTCGTTGCGGGCCTGGCAAAGCTCCCTGGCGTGACAAGCGTGGAGATCACGCCCAGCAACAACCCGGAGATCCGCAGGATCACGATCAATGCCACTCGCGAAGCCCTGACCTCGGAAGAAGTGAACCAGGCACTCGATAAGGTGAGCAAGGATTTCAAGGTGAGCAAACTGGCCAAGGCCAGCCCGCTTAGTTCCAAGTAGGCGAGGATACCTCTCAGATTTCGGCGGTTTTCCTGTAACATCTGGTCACATTTCTGGTAATAGAAATGTGAAGCGATGCTGTCACCCCTGTGCGGTCGGCGCGCAGCCCACGTGCCCCTCCCTCCCGCGCGATGAAATGGTTCCAGTCTTCCCTACGCAACTTGGCTCTCTGGGCAATCCTGCTCGGCGGCCCGGTTTCAGGGAAAATGCAGCCCGCATTCTTTGCTGACATGCCCATCGGCGCTCAGCCCGATGCCAAAGCTGCGGATGAGAGCCGTGCGGACGAATGGAAGCGCCGCGAAATCATGAAGTTGCAGCACGGCCAAAATCTCCTCGATGCGAATGCGGTGGGCTATCTGGAAGTCATTGTGGTTCCGCTGGTGGTGTTCATCCTTGCCATCGGCGTCATGCGCAGGAACGACCTCTGAGGCGCGCAGACGATCATGGACCAAGCAGCGCCGCCGTTTCCCTCAGCAGCTCTTCCGTCGTCGCCCAGTCAATGCACTGGTCAGTGATGGACTGGCCGTAAACCAGCGCCTCCGGCGTCTCCGGCATCGCCTGCGCGCCCGCCACGAGGTGGCTTTCGAGCATGGCGCCCATGATGCCGGGGGTGCCGCCAGCGCGCTGGCGCACGATCTCGCGAAAGGTCTCGGGCATCCGGCGGCAGTCCTTGCCGCAATTGGCGTGGCTGGCATCCACCATCAGGGCCCCGGGCAGGCCGTTCTTGGTCAGTGCCCCGAGCGCGGCGGCGACGGAGGCGGCATCGTGATTGGGCCCGTTGTCGCCGCCGCGCAAAATCAGGTGGCTGGCAGGGTTGCCCGTGGTGCTGACCACGCTGGCGCGGCCTTCGTCGTTGATGCCGAGGAAGGTCTGCGGCTGCATCGCCGCCTTGATGCCGTTGATGGCGGGCAGCACCGCCCCGGCCGTGGTGTTCTTGAAACCGACGGGCATCGACAGGCCGCTGGCCATCTGCCGGTGCGTCTGAGACTCGGTGGTGCGCGCCCCGATGGCGCTCCAGCAGGTGAGGTCCGCGATGTACTGAGGCGTGATCGGGTCCAGCATTTCCGTGGCCGTGGGCAGGCCCAGCTCCAGCACATCACGCAAAAAGCTCCGGGCGAGCCGCAGCCCCGTGGGAATATCATGCGTGCCATCCAGATGCGGGTCCATGATCAGGCCCTTCCAGCCCACCGTGGTGCGTGGCTTCTCAAAATACACTCGCATCACAATGAGCAGGCTCCCGCTCAGCTCACGGCTCAAGGCGGCAAGGCGCGCGGCGTATTCACGGCCCGACTTCAGGTCGTGGATGGAGCACGGCCCCACGATGACCAGGAACCGGCGGTCCTCCCCGGAGAGCACGCGACCTATGGCTTCGCGGGAGCCCTTCACCAGGCTGGCGTGATCGTCCCTGCATGGAATTTCAAGGCGCAGGGCATCAGGGGCGGGAAGGGCGGTGTTGGCGCTGACATGGAGATCGGTGACGCGGATCATGAGGCGGAGGATAACGAATTTGGACCCCTTTGCACGAAAGATGCTGACCCGTGCTTGCGTGCTGTCAGCCTGGGCCATTTGGGAGCACAGAAAAGGAGCGGAACACGACAATCCGCGCCGAGCAAGCCCTCTTCTGCGGTGCTTTTGTTTCAACATGGACAAGCACTACTCCCCCAATCGTTGGTTGCTCACCGCCTCACTCGCCGTGTCTGCAATCGTGTCACCCCTCGCACAAGCCGGCACCCCGGTTGCCGACAAAAACCCTGCAACCCCGCTCGCGGCTGATTGGAAGGATGACACCATCTCCCCGGTGGCCAATCCCATGTATGATGAAGACCCCATCATCCGCACCGAAGCCCGCCCCATCTTCGCCTATCACCGCATCGACCCTGACTTCGCCACCGGCAAAGGAGAAGCCGAACTCTATGCGCTGCAGCTCCGTTACGCCATCACCGACCGCCTTGCCTTCATCGCGACGGAAGACGGCTACATGCACATCCATCTGAAGAACGGCACCAACCTGTATGGCTGGATGGATACTGCGGCAGGGCTCAAATACGCCCTGATTGATGACGCTGCCGACCAGTTCATCCTGACACCCGGCTTCACCTTCATCATCCCCACCGGCAGCGACCACATTTTCCAGGGGCACGGCAACGGTTCCTGGAATCCCTTCGTCTCGGCGGAAAAGGGCTTCGGCGACTTCCACCTTCAGGGAAATGTGGGCGTCCGCATCCCGGATGACAACACCCAGAGCACCATCTTCCACTACAGCCTGATGGCGGACTACAAGGTGTGCGACCTGTTCATCCCCTTCGTGGCGGCCAACGGCTTCACCGTCGTGCAGTCCGGCAAGGCCATCGGCCTCAACTCGGAAGGTTATGATGTGATCGACTTCGGTTCCTCCCTCGCCAATGGCGTCTCGCAGATGACCGTGGCCGGCGGCTTCCGCTCACGCCTGGCCAAGAACGTCGATTTCGGCGTGTCCTATGAAGTGGCCGTTCTCAAGCCCTATGGCCTGACCCAGAACCGCTTCACCTTCGACGTCAGCTATCGCTTCTAACAGGGACTGCCCCTCATTGAACTCGCCCCGGCGGCCCTGGACCCAGTCCTCGGTTGCCGGGGCGATGTGTTTTCCGGGGCCCTCCGACTTTCTGACATGACGGCGGGACGCCGTCACTCCTTGGATCATGGGCACTTCCTCGCCCGGGATTTTGAGAAGCCCAAGATCCAAGGAGTGATGGCGTCCCGCCATCAGCTCGGCCCCCCAAACACCCGTGGCTCCGAACCCGCATCAAACAGAAATCGCGTGCTCCTTCAACGAATCATTCGGTCGAAGTCATCAGATCATAGGCACTTCCTCGCCCGGGATTTTGAGAAGCCCAAGATCCAAGGAGTGATGGCGTCCCGCCATCAGCCTGGCTCCGAATCCGCATCCAGCCACGTCTTCACCCACTCTGCTTCAAACAGCAAATACTGCCCCGCCTTGAGGCCTGCCTTCACCGGATTGCGCCGAATGTAGCGCGCGCAGTTCCAAAAATGTCCGCTGTCGCGAATCATTCGGTCGAAGTAGTCCCGTTGCCACAAGCAGCCCGCAGTGCCCCGCAGCTTGTTGATCGCATGGGCGGAGTAGCTTTTCCACGAGTGCAGCAGTTCCTCCGTCGAGTGGCCGTTCAAGACCGTGAACAACGCATGGACATGATTGGGCATGATGACAAAACCATGCTGGGCACAGCGCCGGCCCTCGAAATGCTGCAAACTCAATCCCACGATCTCCGCCGCCCGCGAATCGCCAAGCACGCAGGCTCCATGCCCGCGATCCAGCCATCGCTCAATGGTGGCGGAGAAGCGGCTGTGATACTCGGCTTCATCTTCCTCGCTCCAAGGCTGCGGGTGCATAGCGAGCCATTGATCGCGCTCGGCATTCCATGCGTCGAGTTTCGTCTGGGGAATGGAATCGCCGAGACGAAACGTGACGAAGTAGGTGGCTCCGGGTTGTTCCCAGTGAGGCAATACAGTCCTATGCCGCTCGATTTCTTCTCGTGCGTTGAAGAAGCGGAGCTGGTCGGCAGGGCTTGGCATGGGTCAGGAAATACCATGACGGCGGGACCGCCGTCACTCCTTGGATCATGGGCTCCTCAAAATCCATCGCGGCGAGCTGCCCGTGATCCAAGGAGCGATCGGCGTCTCGCCGTCGTTCGGCTTGCCGAAACGTCCCTGCGCAACGCTTCTGCATTGCCCACAGTTCCTGACATGACGGCGGGACGCCGTCACTCCTTGGATCGTGGGCTTCTCAAAATCCATCGCGGCGAGCTGCCCTGGATCCAAGGAGCGATCGGCGTCTCGCCGTCGTTCGGCTTGCCGAAACGTTCCCGCGCAACGCCCCTGCATTGCCCATGGTTCCTGATATGACGGCGGGACGCCGTCACTCCTTGGATCCTGGGCTTCTCAAAATCCATCGCGGCGAGCGGCCCTGGATCCAAGGAGCGAGCGGCGTCTCGCCGTCGTTCGGCTTGCCTAAACGTTCCCGCGCAACGCCTCTGCATTGCCCATGGTTCCTGATATGACGGCGGGACGCCGTCACTCCT
>CAINXC010000543.1 GCA_903854655.1 uncultured Verrucomicrobiota bacterium
ACTGCGATCAAGCCCTCCGCCCCCGACGCGATCTTCGCCAGCGGCTACTACCACGAGGTGGGCCTCATCGCCACCCAGGCCCGCGAACTCGGCATCACGGCCCCTTTGCTGGGCGGCGACGGCTGGGATTCCCCTTCCCTGGTGCAGGTGGCCGGCAAGGCCATCGAGGGCAGTTTCTTCAGCAACCACTTCTCCAATGAAGACACCTCGCCGCGCATCCAGGAATTCGTGAAGAAATTCAAGGACAAGAACGGCAAGATCCCGGACGCGATGGCCGCCCTGGGCTATGACAGCGCCATGATCCTGGCCGACGCCATCAAGCGTGCCGGCACCACCGACGGCAAGGCGCTGCGCGATGCCATCGCCCAGACCAAGGACTACAACGGCATCACCGGCAAGATCTCGCTCGACGAGAAGCGCAACGCCAGCAAGTCCGCCGTGGTGCTGACCATCAAAGATGGCAAGTTCAGCTACGTGGAGACACTGGCGCCCTGACCCGTATCCGGCCATCGTTCCTCCCCTCCCCGTGTCGCAATTTCTCCAACAGCTCCTCAACGGCCTTTTCCTGGGCTCCATCTACGCCCTCATCGCCCTCGGTTACACGATGGTGTACGGGGTGCTGAGGTTCATCAACTTCGCCCATGGGGACGTGTTCATGCTGGGGGCCTTCACCGGGCTGTACCTGAACCGGTTGCTGGCCCCGGTGCTGGCCAGTCTGCCCTGGCCGGTCGCCGTGCTGATCGTGCTGCTGCTGGCGATGATCATCTGCGGGGCGCTCGGCGTCTTGATCGAATTCCTGGCCTACCGGCCCCTGCGCGACAAGCCTCGCCTCAACGTGCTGATCACCGCCATCGGCGTGTCCCTGTTCCTGGAATACACCGGGCAGCTCATCTTTGGCGCCACCCAGCAGCCCTTCCCGGAGCTGATTCCAGCCCGCAACATCGGCGGCATTGGTGACCTCACTGTGACCGTCACTCAGGTCATTGTCCTGGTGACCGCAGTGGCGCTGATGGTGGGCCTGCGTTTCGTCGTGATGAAGACCAAGATGGGCCTCGCCATGCGCGCGCTTTCGCTCAATCCCACGGCCTCATCACTGATGGGGGTGAACAACAGCGTGATCATCTCCTTCACCTTCGGCCTGGGCTCCGCCCTCGCGGCGGCGGGCGGCATCCTCTACGCCTCGCTCTATCCCAGCATCGAGCCCTTCATGGGCGTGCTGCCTGGTCTGAAGGCGTTTGTCGCCGCCGTGCTCGGCGGCATTGGCAACATCCCTGGCGCCGCGCTTGGCGGCCTGATCATCGGGGTGACGGAAACCCTGGTCGCCGGCTACAGCCAGCGGATCGGCATTCCTTCCGGCTACCGGGATGGCGTGGCCTTTGTGATCCTGATCCTGATCCTGCTGTTCAAGCCCTCGGGCCTGCTCGGCAAGGTGGAGCGGGAGAAGGTTTAACATTCAGTTGGGATGGGGACGAGCGGCCCCTTTTGAGTCCAGCTTCAAATGCCAAAGGGGCAAGGATGCCCCTCCCACTTTCTTCTCCCGCCCGGCATCATTGTGCCACGCCCGTCTCCCGCTGATTGAAGCCCCAGATCACAATCGGCAGCGCACCGACAATCAGCACAAGGAGAATGGCCAGCTCGATCTCGTCCGCATGCGCCTTGATTTCGTTGTGGCGGCGCAGCGTCCGCCAGGGCTTGCCGTTCACGTCCAGCGTGATGACGCCCGCCGGGGCGCCGCCCGGCTTGTACGAGTCGATGTCCACGCCGATGCGGGTGCTCACCGGCAGCTTCATTCCTGTCAGATCCAGGTTCGTGTCCGGCGGCAGGGTGAACGAGGCATCGTCCGCCCCCTTCAGCAGCGTGTGCCCGGCCTTCCAGAGGGATCCCGTCACGTACTGCGAACTGATGAGCGGCACATCCAGATAGCGCACCTTTTCCAGAGGCACCTGCGCCTTCAACCCAGGGTACAACACGGCCAGCACTGATGTCGCAATCACCATCCACAGCAGGCCAATCGCCAGCGCCCAGTTGGCCCCTGCTTGCGACCCATGGGCAACCGCCGCTGCCACAGGCTGGGGCGGCGGCACAGACGCAGCCGCAACCGCCGCCAACGGCCTGATTCCCATGGGGGGCGCCGGCCTCTGCCCATTGCTCGTGCCCGCCACCGGCCCTGATCGCAGCGTCGCCGCCGGTGCTGGCGCAGAAGAGGGGAAAGGCGCGGCGACCGATGGTGTTGCTGGTGGCGATGAGCGAAACATCAGGTTCACCGATCCGATGGTCAGCACATCGCCATCCTGCAGCGGTGCCGAGGCCACCCGCCCGCCGTTCACCATCACCGGCTGGTTCACATCCGGCGCCTGCAGCCAGGTCCCTTGCGGGGTCACCTGCAGCAGCACATGCCGGAAGCCAATCCCCAGGTCCGCCCGCATCGGAATATCGCACGAGGGATCACTGCCGATGGCGATGTGTTTAAAGGGAAGATCAACGGATTGACCCGTAGTGGCAACGAGGGAGGGCATAGGTTCAAACTGACAGCGGAGTCTCGGAAGCGGCGGCCCGCCTGTCGATCAGGAATTTTTGACATTTCAGATACCCCAACATTGCAAGCAAGTCTCCGCGCGCTCACCACCAGCAACCGCAAGGAAAGTGCCAACGTCTCCTCCCCCTTCCTTCTTGAATCCTCCCCCAAAGTAACAAACGCCGGCAACAGACGAGGCCCCATGTCGGCAACGGTCACCACCTTTTCCACCTTCTTACCTGCCAACTCATTTGACTTTCAAATCCAGAAGCGGCTTCAGGATGGAGGAATGACGCGCCGCATATTGACTGAGCAGCCACCCGTCGCTGACGTCAGGCACGCCCCGGCTTCTGTTCACCCAGGATTGACGCAACTGCTCCTCTTGCTCTCCATAGCTTGGCTTCATCGCATCCATCTGAAGCACCCGCTGCCTTTGGTCAGGAGAGGGAACACCCGGACCAAACGGTTTGCACATCCAGTCGAGAAAACGGAGCTCGGCGAGGTCGCCAATTTCCTGATAGCCCTTCCTCACCATCGGCAGGTAGTCGCCAGTGGAGTTTCTCAGAGCCTGTTCGAATCCGCCGTTGGCGCAGTCTTCTCTGAAGGCCATGATCGCGAAGTAAATCCGGGCCTGCTCGGGCAGGCCGCCGAATCTGACCGGATCTCCGGCTAGATCGAGGAGCTTTTCGTAGAGGCCCGTCAAACCTGCCACGGCCAGAAGAACCTCACTGTAGTCGTAGGCCTGGTCAGGGTGCTTGTGGACGATTTCCTGAATCATCTTCTCCGCCCTGCCGGTATCGTGCGCAGCAAGGGCGCGCACAGCCTGCCGAAAGCCGGAGCGAATTCGAAAGGGTGCCCCAGGGTCCTGGCCGCTGGCGTGCCACACCTCCAGCAATGCCTCAATGCGGTCCTTGGGAACCTTTAGCACCGCATCGTTGCAACTGGACAACACGACATGCACCAGGGGCGATTCAGGAGACAGGTACTGGTCTGTAAAGAAAGTGTGGGCCGCGAGGTCGCGGTCCAGGAGAGGCAGCAGGTCAACGGCTTCGTCGTGATCGGAGATGAAACCCTTGCCGATCAAGGGGACGACTGCTGGTGCCAGCGTGGGGCCATAGTCCTTTTCCGGCGTCCCAATATGGCAGGCATAGGACATGCCGTCCAGGACCTCAAGACCATAAGGGCGAATCGCGAGGGCTTTCGCGATGAGAGGAACAGCCTCCATGACCCCTGTTCGCGCCAGCTCGGTGGGCACTTCGGATTTTCGCATCCCCTGCAAATCGTCAAAGTGCTCCGCCAGATAGAGGGCCTCCTCACGTCCCTCCTTGGTTTTCAACCAGGCGCGGTTAGCCTCCGCTTTGTTATCGCGCTCGTCGTTGTTATTGCGCTTGTCGTAGGCCTTGAGGATGGCAACAAGCTTTGGGTCCGCCACTTCAGCGCGGCACAAAGACGCATGGATGAGAAGGGAAGCAACACACAGGCTGAGACGGGTGGCATGCATAATGACCTCACCCCCGCCTGTTCGGCACCCGTCCATACAAGATCGCGTCCATGGCGTCCTCCAGCTCCACGTCGCTCAGAAGGGCTTTCAGGTCGGGGCGGGCGGCGACGCGCTCGACTTCGGGGAGCTGCATGAGGCCGGCGAAGTCCTTTGCGTCGATGCAGTGCCGCACCCTCGGGTTCAGGCCCAGCTCCAGGATCTCGGCGTTGCCGTACACCCGGGCGATCTTGGGGTGCTGAATCATGCGCTGCCACACGCGCTGCTGCGGCCAGACGATGAGCAGGCGGGCGAGATTGGCGGTGGGGCGGATGCTGAAGGGATCGACATTGGCAATGAGGCCGCCGAACATCGTGTGGTCAAGGGTCTTGCGCAGGCTCTCGGCGACCTGGCCGAAGGAGCTTTCGATGCGCGTGGTTTCGCGCGCCACCGCCGAGGCGGTTTCAAGCCCATAAAGATCGCCGATCAACCGCAAAGCCATGGCGCTGACCCAGAGCAGGAAGCCGGAGGGCAGGATGCTGAGCATCATGCCGCGCCAGCCGGCCAGCCCGGCGAGGCTGATGAGGCCGATGGCGCCCAGCAGGTGGATCACCACCCGTGCGACACCGTAGCCGATCCCGCCGACGATGGCGGAAAAGATCAACAGCCGGTCCGTGCCCATGGAGACGGCGGAGGGGCCGAAGACCTGCACGCGATGCCGGAAGCAGAACCACGCGACACACACACCCGCCGCCAGGCAGACCATGCCGATGAGCTGCTTCACCACGCCGCGCGAAAACGCGAGCCCGGCGAGGAACGCGACAAACGCCGTCGCCCCCCCGGTGACCCAGATGATCATCGGGATGCGATGAAACACTTCCATGGCTTCGGCGCTTATCATTTTCCAGGAAAGGATGAGGGATCGGGGCTGAAAAGCAAGACCCGGAACGAAGGGACGGCCTTCTGCCGCCGGCTGCCCGTCAGGAGCCACTTCCATCCGCGCTATCCGGGCCATCCGTGGTTCCTCTTGAACTGAAACAATGCCAACCACGGATGGCTCGGATCAAACGGATAGTTTTTGGGGCAAAGCCCCCCTCAGGTCATCCCTCCATCCGCGCTATCCGGGCCATCCGTGGTTCCTCTTGAACTGGAACGACGCAAAACCACGGATGACTCGGATCAAACGGATAGTTTTTGGGGCAAAGCCCCCCTCAGGTCATCCCTCCATCCGCGCTATCCGGGCCATCCGTGGTTCCGCTTGAACCGGAACGACGCAAAACCACGGATGACTCGGATCAAACGGATGGTTTTGGGGCACAGCCCTTCAGACTTCCCTTCCATCCAGGCTATCCGTGCCATCCGTGGCTCCACCCCGTCGATCATTAATCACCCGTCTCCACACCAGCTTGGAGTCCTTGAAGTTGAGGAGCAGCGCGACATCCAGACCGGTGATGTTCAAATAACCCAGCATTTGGGCGATGTGAGTCTCATTGAAGGCCGTCACCACCTTGGGATCAGCAATGACCTTGCCATCCACGATCAGATCGGGGATCAGCTTGCCGACGAACCGGCCGCGAAAATGCACCGGGAACTCCCGCTGCTGCTCCACAGCATAGCCAAGCGAGGTCAGTTCGATGACCAGGGCGTTCTCATACAGCTTCTCGTCCAGCCCCGGCTTCAGCTCGTTCAGAACGGCCATTGCAGCGCCAATGATGTCTCGGGTGATGTCTTCGTGGAGCATGGGTGGAAACAGCAGATCGACGACTGGGAAGCCGTCTTCCATAGGTTCAATCCATACCTTCCGTAGTCAAGCCAACACAACAAGCCATCCAGCCTTTGTATCGAATGAGAGGGAACCACGGATGGCACAGATTGCTCGAATGTTTCACTTCCCTCCGGGAAACCCTCCCATCCGTTTTATCCGAGCCATCCGTGGTCCCATTGATCGGAAGGAACCCGCAACCACGGATTCCACAGATTGCTCGGATCGTTTGATCTCCCTTCAGGGAGCCTTTCCATCCGTTCTATCCGGGTCATCCGTGGTCCAAAGGGTCGGTACGACGCCCCAACCACGGATGGCACCGATTGCTCGGATCGTTCGGTTCATCCGGGAAGTTGGTGCATTGGATCATTCGAGTCGTGAGGGTCATCTTGCGAACAGAAACTGCCCGCGCATGGATGGCGCGGCTGGAGTACAGACTTTAGTCTGCGGGGTGGCG
>CAINXC010000544.1 GCA_903854655.1 uncultured Verrucomicrobiota bacterium
CGGCAGAACGTGGTGCTCTACGGCGACTACGATGTGGATGGGGTCACCTCCCTGTCCATCATGCACCTCACGCTCAAGGCGTACGGACTGACCACCAAGCTGTTCCTGCCGCTGCGCATGGAGGAAGGCTACGGGGTGAGCCGCGACGGCATCACGCGCGTGTTCGAGGAGTTCGGCAGGCCGGACCTGTTCATCGCGATGGACTGCGGCACCACCTCGCTGGTGGAGATGGAGGTGCTGGCTTCGCAGGGCGTGGATGTGGTGATCATCGACCACCACGAGCTTTCGCCCAATGGCCGGCCCAAGTGCATGGCCCTGGTGAACCCAAAGCTCCACGACCGCTTCCACTATTTTTGCACCGCAGGCCTGGCCTTCAAAGTCGCGCACGCGCTGCTGAAGACCCGGAAGCTCGACGATTACGATTTGCGCGAGACGCTCGATCTGGTGGCCCTTGGCACCGTCGCGGACCTCGTGCCTTTGATCGATGAGAACCGCATTATCGTCCGCCGCGGTCTGGAGCTCATTGCCAACACCCAGCGTCCGGGATTGCGGGCGCTGAAGGAAGTGGCCGGCCTGGATGGCTTTGTGCAAACTCATCACCTGGGCTACCGCATCGGGCCGCGTTTGAACGCCGCCGGCCGCCTGGACACCGCGCTCACCTCGCTGGGGGTGCTGCTGGCCGATGATCACACCGAAGCGATGGCGGGCGCGCAGATGCTGGACCAGCACAATCGCGAGCGGCAGCTTGTCGAAACCCAGGTCTTCAAGGAGGCCGAGGCCATGCTGCAGGACCTCGGATCGCTTGACGAGCTGCCCAGCATCGTCCTGGGCTCGCGCGACTGGCATCCTGGCGTGGTCGGCATCGTCGCCTCGCGAATCTCACGCATGTGCCACCGGCCCACGATCCTCATCGCCATTGATGCCGAAGGCATGGGCAAGGGCAGCGGTCGCAGCATTCCCGGCCTGTCGCTGGTGGAGACCATCGAGTTCTGCCGCCACCTGATTCGCAAGGGCGGCGGTCACGCCATGGCCATAGGCCTCTCCATCCATGAGACGGATATTCCAGAGTTCCGCAAAACCTTTGCCGACGTCGTCCGCGAGCGCCTGTCGAACGCCCAGTTGACGCCGACACTGGAGCTGGATGGCGAGCTGCGTTTCCGCGACATGACCGCTGATTTTCTTGAGCAGTACAAGCTCATGGAGCCCTTCGGCATGGGCAATCCTGAACCTCTCTTCCTGTGCCGCAGGGTGACCCCGCGCCTGCCGGGCCGGGTGATGAAGGACAAGCACCTGCGTGTGACCTTGCGCCAGGATGGCGCTCAGCAGGACGCGATCTATTTCAACGCCCCGCTCAGCGCCATGCCGCCGCCGCCGTGGGATGTGGCCCTGCGCCTGCAACGGAATTGGTATCGCGGTGCGGAAACCTGGCAGTTCACCGTGGAAGCGATTCGGGCAGCGGAGTAAGCCACGCCGCGCCGCGAGCTTTATGACCACTTTGCCAGGGCTTACGCATGAACAGGCCGACAATATGTGGCCTCTATGA
>CAINXC010000545.1 GCA_903854655.1 uncultured Verrucomicrobiota bacterium
CGTCATTCTACGGCCATCATCAAAGCCAGGATTTTAGGCAATCTAATCGCTATTCGCTATCCGCTGCGAACGACGATCAAGGCGCTAGACTACTTAGCGCATACTTTAAAATAAGAAAGTGCGAATTACCTCATGGTACTAGATTTAATTATCACGAATACGACTTTCATTTAATGCTCGAAGGCTTTTTGAACCCGGCTGCGACAGTCAGATGGTATGACTATCCGGGTGAATGGTTGGAGGGTGCTTTACAATCTCAGGCTGATGAGAAGAAGAGGCTGGATTTATTTGTCAAGTTGATGAATTCTGATGTTGCTTTACTACTGATTGATGGATCGCTCTTTAAGCAGGACGGCAGCGATTATATTCGATGGTTATTTGACACGTTCAAGAATCAAATAATTAATCTGCGTTTGAAGCTGTCTGAGAATCATAATGCGGATAAATTTAAAAAAATCCCGTCCATTTGGGTCATAGCACTTTCAAAGGCCGATCTCTTGCCAGATTATACCGCAGAATTGTTTAAGGAGGAAATCATGACGAGTGCTGTGGAGCAGTTGATCGACCTGCGGCGATGTATAAAAGAACTGCTACAATTAAAAAATTCCGAGGTTTCATTAGGTGAGGAGTTCCTCCTCCTATCCTCCGCTAACTTTGATGCAACAGGGACGCGAGTTGTCGACCCAAAAAGAACTATGGGCATAGGGCTCATTTCGGCCATTGTGTCAGTCGCCCCTATTAAACACATCATCTCCCGTTCGCCTATTGGCAAAGCCCTTCGGACGATAGGGCCCTTTGTGAAAATCGCCTTTGATACTTGGAAACCAAAAAATCGGGAATTGGCATCGGTGGTAAGTGCTGTAGAACAATTGTCGAGTCAAGCTGCGGTTGATTCCCTGGCGGAACTAGATTATCGAGCAAGGAAGCGGAAGGAAATTGTCGCAGCATCGCTGATTGCAATGGTTAAGGTGTTGCAATCGCAAAATGCGATAAGAGAGTATCACGGAATTCGATTAGAGCGCCATGCAAAACTATGAAGACATCGCTTCCTTTAACCTTTCAAACCAGTGACATGTTGTGGGCGACTCGTGGTTATAAATGGGGGTTCCGGCGCCTACTCGAGCCGAGAGGTCCGAATCTAGAGGGTAGCTCTTTGTATGACAGTACTTTTGGTAAAAACTTTGAAGAGAATCAAACATTCATTCGTGGTGGTATGAATATCGGAGGGCGGAAGTTAAGTTACTATGGCGCGCGTTTCCTTGATCCTGATGCGTCATTGATTGACCTTGGAAAACGAAGAATATCCCACGAAATACTTATAATTGTTGACGGGAAAAGTGCGGATATGTCAACGATTTTGCCGGGTGACTGGCATCTTCAAATACTATCTCAGTTGCATTCAGAGTATAAGAGATTGTACTCGATGCTAGATGGCGATTTATCGTTAAGAAGTGATGTCTTAACACACATAACCATAGAAAGATCTTCCGTTCCGCCCATTGAAGACTGGAATCCCAATGTTTCGTCATTGTTGTCACCTCCACTTCCCCAAGTCAATTTTCGGCTTTTAATACTCTGGATCGGTTTATTGAGCTGCGGTGCTTTTTACCTGAATCATACCCGTCATGTTGTTTCGACTATTGGTGTTGCGGATGCAGCCAAACTGCTTGAAACTGGGCGTGCTATTGTAGTGGATTCACGTCCCAGAGATGCATTTGCGGTTGGTCATGTCAAAGGCGCGATCAACATTAGTCCCAGTGAAGAAAGCCTCGGTTCTAAACTTTTGGACTTGGCCGGCAGAGATGTGCTTGTCATCTCTTCAGATGTGAATGGTAAACCAACTGAGCTAATACGAGTTTTGAGCTTGAAGCATCCAAATCGGATTCGTATAATTGAAGGTGGGTTTGGAGCTTGGACTGCAAGTGGTCATCCCGTCGAGGCCTCCTCAAACTAACCTATCTGCACTTGGTGACGCGGTACCCGGCAAGCTCTGCCTCCATTTTCGCCGCTTGATTTTGTAATGGATGATCCCGGCACCATGACGTATCCGCCAACCATAATTCCTTGCGGTATTCGAGCTCCGTAAGAGCGGCAGCCATAGAATATGGATCTTAGAGACGAATTCTGGTGTCGACGGCTTTAAAGCACGACACCCTGGGACGCGTGAGTCTGGGCAGGGGGCGGCGCGAGGCGTTCGTTGGTTGGGGCGACTGGGAGCGCAGGCGCGGAAGACGAAGCGCCGGGGATTCCCTGCTCGCTCGCAGTCCACCCCTTTTCCGTCACCTATCCTTCCGCAACCAGGGCGGCGCGTTCGTTGATGATGCCGCTCTTCTCCAGGTAGTAGTCGTAGCCGCCGGCGTAGGGGGTCACCCTGCCGTTGTTGATGTGCAGGACCTTGGTCGCCAGCGTGCGGATGAAGTGCACGTCATGGGAGATGAACACGAGCGTGCCCTCGTAGCGCATCAGCGCCTGGGTGAGGCCTTCGATGCTGTGGATGTCCAGATGGGTCGTCGGTTCGTCCATCAGCAGCAGGTTCGGCGGATCGACGAGGAATTTCACCAAATTGAGGCGGCTCTTCTCGCCGCCGGAAAGCACGCCGCACTTCTTGTAAACCTCCTCCTTGCGGAACAGGAAGCTGCCGAGGATCGCGCGGGCGTCGTCCTCGCGCAGGGTGGGGCAGGCGCGCATGACTTCATCCAGCACGGTGGCGTTTTCATCGAGCTGGGCGCTGCGGTGCTGGCTGTAGTAGCCCAGTTTCAAATTGGTGCCCAGCTTGCGCTCGCCCTTTTGGAAGGGGATCTCGCCGGCCAGCAGCTTGAGGAGGGTGGACTTGCCGGCGCCGTTCGGTCCCACCAGCACGGTGCGCTCGCCGCGCTCCACTTCCAGATCCAGACCGGCGTACACCTTGCGCTCGCCATAGGCCTGATGGATGTCATCCAGGATGATGGTGCGCTGGCCGCTGCGCTGGGGCTGCGGGAAGTTGAAACGGAAGTACTTCCTCGGCGGCGAAGGCTTTTTGAGCACGTCCATTTTCTCCAGCGTCTTCTGGCGGCTCTGCGCCTGCGCGGCCTTGGAGGCGACGTTGCGGAAGCGGTCGATGAATTCCTGGATCGCCTCGATCTCCTTCTGCTGGTTCTTGAAGGCGGCCAGCGCGCGCTCGTAGTTGTCGTCCTTCTGCTTCAGGAAGTCGGAGTAGTTGCCGGTGTAGCACACCAGCTTTGACTCGTCGATCTCGTACACGGTCTCGACGATCTCGTCCATGAAGTCGCGGTCATGCGAAATCATGAGGATCGCGCCGGGATAATTTTTCAGGTACTGGCGGAACCACAGGAGGGAGAGCAGGTCCAGGTGGTTGGTTGGCTCATCCAGCAGCAGCAGGTCCGGCTCCAGCACCAGCAGGCGCGCCAGGTGGGCGCGCATCATCCAGCCGCCGCTCAGCTCGCGCGCCTGGCGGTTCCAGTCTTCTTCCTTGAAGCCCAGGCCGCGCAGCATCTTCTTCGCCTTCGCCTCCACACCGGGGTTGTGCAGGACATCGAACTTGGCCTGCGCTTCGAAGTACTCGGGATCATCCGTGGTGCTGGCGGACTCGTGCTTGCGCAGGATCGCCTCAAGCTGCTCCAGATCGCCCGCCTTGCCCGTGGCCACGTCCAGCGCCGTGACGGTGCCGGTGACCTCGCTCTCCTGCGGCAAGTAGCCCAGGGTGGTGTACTCATCGCGCTGGATGGTGCCCGAATCCGCCGTGTCCTCGCCCAGCAGCAGGGAGAACAGGGTGGTCTTGCCCGCACCGTTCGGGCCGACCAGCGCCACGCGCTCGGCGTAGTTGATCGTCATGTCCGCGTCCTGGAACAGGATGCGGGAGTTGAAGGACTTGGTGAGTTTACGAATGACCAGCATGGGGGCGGGAGCATTAGCGGCAGCAGAGCCCCGGTGCAAGCGGCGGAAGATGGAAGACCGGGGAAGGGCGGGGGCAAAATCGCAGGGCAGGGGGACCCGACGATGGGGTTTCGATCCCATCAGGGAAGCCGGTGCACCTGGGTCCCGTGGCAGGGAGCCGCCTCACAGCACTCGAAACCGTGGCAGGCGTGCTCGTTCCCTTCGTCTCCAGGAACCTTCCGGGGCCTTGTTCGCTGTTCGTTCAGAGTGTGGTTGCTGGTGCTAGCAGCTCCACCGTTCGTTCTTTGCCGGCGACGGCGACTATTCGTTGTTTCCCCGGGCGGCGGGAAGTTTGGCGACAATCGCCGCATACCGATAGGCGCGAACGAAAGTCCACCCCCCGTAAGCGAGAAATCCGATCCCGAGATAGAGGATGAAGGCTATGTGCGGCTCCCCCAGTCCGGTGAGCGTGAAGATGACGCCCATGAGGGTCAAAAACACGGCGGAACCATAGCCGGTGAGTGAAGCCCTCTTTAGTATCTGGCTCGTGGCGGCGGAGGTGGACACATTCCGGTCAATCAGTGTGATGACGGATCTGACATCGTCCTCACACCGGTTTTTGCAGGCCAGACCCTTGCCCATGTCAGTCAAATACTCTGATGAGAGTCCGCGGCCGCAGGACTTGCAGGTGCCGACGGCATCTTGCGAGTGGTCATAGAAGCATTTCATGGCGGTGGGAGGGCGGGCTTGTCTGGCTGGGCAAACGGTTGAATCGCAGGCACATTTGTCGGTCTGGCAGCCTCTTTTTAGGTTCGAAAGGAGGGTGGAAACCGTACGGATGTGACCGTTTACGAATGCCGTTTTACACTCAAACGAGGCATGAAGGCAATGCCAATGTTTTTGCCGGCGCCCGGGGGTGTCAGAGGTGGTGGGAAATGATTCCGCGCTCTGGGGTGGCAAGAGTTGCAATGGGTTCCTGAAAGACGGCGGGACGCCGCCACCCTTTGGATCGTGGGCGGTTCGATACGATGGGCATTGGAAGGAGGCATCGTCCAGCAAAGTGGCAGGGGCATCCTCGCCCCCTGGGGTTTTGAAGCATGCCTGAAAGGGCAGGGATGCCCTTGCCACTTTGCCTGCCCTTCACGCTCTTTCCGCCAACAAAGAAAAAGAGCAGTGGCCTGGGCCACCGCTCTTTTCAAAGACTGAGATGTTGTCGCGGGCGGTTAGGCCTCGATCACAGCAGGGGTGGCGGCGAGGATGTTCACGCGGCGGCCGTCCTGGTCGAAATGGACCTGGCCATCGACGAGGGCGAACAGGGTGTGATCCCGGCCCATGCCGATGTTGCGGCCGGCGAGGAACTTGGTGCCGCGCTGGCGGATGATGATGTTGCCGGCAATGACGTGCTGGTTGCCGTACTTCTTGACGCCGAGACGCTTGCTCTGGCTGTCGCGACCGTTCTTGACTGAACCTTGACCTTTCTTATGAGCCATGACTTAAATCTTTCTGAAAAGTGGGGGGTTACGCGTTGATGGAAAGGATCTCGACCTGGGTGAGAAGCTGGCGATGACCGCGGGTGCGGTGGTAGCCCTTGCGGCGCTTGAACTTGAAGGAAAGCACCTTCTCAGCCTTGAACTGGCGCAGCACCTTGGCGATGACGCTGGCGCCTTCGACAACAGGGGTGCCCACCACGAGGCTTTCGCCTTCACCATGCGCAAGTACTTCGAACGTGGCGTTTTCGCCTTCGTTCACTTCGATTTTCGTAACGTCCAGTTTTTCGCCGACGGTAACCTTGTGCTGTTTGCCGCCTGCCTTGATGATCGCGTATGCCATAAGTCGTGTGTCTTGAAGAGATAAAAGTCCGCGCTGCTCAGCTCTGAGTCCACGCATGAATGACGGGCCGGGCTACGGGGCGGCGAGGATTCCACAAGGTTGCGGGGTCGGCAAGTGGTTTTTCACAATCGTCTGCCCCTGTGCATCCCGGCGCCTCTTGCCGGGGGGCGCGACCCGCTGCGGGCGATCCCTGGCCCGTCTGGCACAGGGCGAGATGTCGGTGAACGAACTGGCGCGGCCTTTTAAAGATCAGCCTGCCCGCCGTGCGGCGCAGGCCCGGCCCTGCCAGTTGCAGGCCGGGCCGCTGCGTGAGGTCGCCGCCTGGGTGGAGCACCACCGCCGCCACTGGGAGGGCAGCCTGGACCGGCTGGATGACTACCTGCGCGAATGGCAAGCGACACCGAGCACCAAACCCAAAACCAAAGAGACCCCGCCATGAGCGAGCCCCATGCCACCACCTTCACCCGGCCCTCCGAATGGGAGCTGAAGTTTGTGCGCGTTTACACTGCGCCGCGCGAGCTGGTGGGGGTCGTGTGGACCGATCCTTACAAACGCGTGATTTATGAGGAGGTGTCAAAGCCCGAACGCTTGGTGCTTTGTTAATTCCACTTAACTATGAAAAACTAAATGAAACAACCATCTGCGGGCCTGCGGTCAAGGTTCAAAGCAGCTCAGTCTGAAAATAATTATAAAAACCATAATTTTATGTTTTATTCAAAGCAGCCGACAGGAGCCTGTCCCTCGATGCGAAGGGACCCAATCACTCCGGCTGCAAAACGCTTGGCTTGGGGGTGGTTGCAGGCGCGGACCAGGCTCTTCCCCATTGCGTAAAATCTTGCCCCTGATGGCGGAGATGTTCTAGCATGGCCTGCCTCACCCTTTCTTCCCTTACTCTCCCGTGAAACCCCCGCTTGTCCGATTGAAATCCGCTGCGTCCCTCACAGCCGCGGCAGTGTCGATGATCCTGCAGCAGGCCGGGACGCTCCACGGCGCGGAGCCGGCCAAGGTGTACCAAGCGTGGCCATTCGATGCGGCGGAGGCGGCGCGCCGCCAAGCGGAGACGGCTGCGACGGGTCTGCCGAAGGAGGTGAGCCTGGATCTGGGCAACCAGGTGACGCTGAAGCTGATCCTGATCCCGGCGGGCAAAGTCATGATGGGCAGCCCGGCGAGCGAGGTGGGGCGGCAGGCCAACGAAGTTCAGCACCCGGCCACCCTCACCAAGCCGTTTTACATCGGTGTCTATAAAGTGACGCAGGCGCAGTACCAGCAGGTGATGGACAGCAACCCGAGCACGTATCTGGGGCCGGACTTCCCGGTGGCGGCGGTGAGCTGGGAAGACGCGGGCGAGTTCTGCAAGCGTGTGTCCGCGAAATCGCAGCGCAAGCTGGCGCTGCCCAGCGAGGCGCAGTGGGAATGCATGTGCCGGGCGGGCAGCGCCGCAGCCTACTGCTTCGGCGATGACGAGGCGCAGCTCGCCGATTATGCCTGGGGCGTGTACAACTGGGGCGGCGAGATGCATCCTGTGGGCCAGAAGAAGCCCAACGCCTTTGGCGTGTACGATGTCCATGGCCTGATGTGGGAATGGGCGCGAGGTTGTTTCGGCAACTACGATGCCAGCAAGAAAATCGACCCGAAGGACCCTGTCAACGGCGCCCAGCACACCGCCCGGGGCGGCACCTATCGCAGCAAGCCGGCCTTCCAGCGCTCGGCGGTCCGCACCGGCTACACCTTCAAGCCGGGCGTGAAAGGCGACGGGCCGGACCGCTATGGCTTTCGCGTGGAGATGGATGTGAAATGAAGGCCTGGCTTGCCGCTCTCTGCCCGCTGCTGTGCGCCAGCGCCGCCGGGCTCGCCTGGGGCGCGGAAGCCTGCGGCTCAAGGTCTCGCTCGCGCCGTAGGGGTTTCAGATCTCCAATCTCCGATGCCGCTTCCTTCGTGCAGCGGGGCGGTGGCATCGATTGGCGGCGGCTCGGTTGCGCAATAGGCTGTGCCGTCCTCCATGAGTGCGGGGTAATCCACGTAGCGCCCGTGGGCCGGGATGGCGATCTCCTCAAACTTGTCGGCCAGCTCGCGCAAGGCCGTCAGCATGGGAAACAAGGGCGACAATCATGGCAGGAGACCCCCGCCCACGGTTGGATCAGGCGGCGGATGGGCGGCGCGGCCGTTCAAGTACGGTGCCTCGAAGGGATGGGCATAGACAGGCGCATCCCATTTTCCACCAGCTTTTCCAGGCAGCCGAGGTGATCAAGGTGGGGTTTTCACGCAATGGGGAACTCGCTCGCTGCCCCCAATGTTGACGCCCTTACAAACGGGAATGATGACTGTAAAGGTGCTTGTGTGCCAGCCCGCGTACGAGTTGCTCGACATGAACACAGCCATGGACGACACGACGATCACCTGCCCCAAGTGCCAGAGCAAGATGCTGCCTGGA
>CAINXC010000546.1 GCA_903854655.1 uncultured Verrucomicrobiota bacterium
CCACGTAGATGAAGCCCATGACGGTGTCGTCGGCGTGGCTGGACAAGGTCGTCGCGGCGATGGCTGCGACGGCCCAAAATTTGATCGAACTGCGGATTTTCATGGAGGAGGAATGAAGAAGGAAACGGTATGGAAGGTTCGTCCGCTTCCATAGCGCCTCGCGTGCCAGACCGTGGGCGGCACGCTCCAAAGCCCGCCAGATCAAGGGCTGGCGGCTTTCTGGCAGTGCCAATGAGCAGCCCTGGGGGTGTTGCATCTGTTGCGGGCCGGAACAGTTGCAACACAAGTGGGGCAGGATCCGGGTATCCCGCGACTCGTTGTCCACGAACTCAAAGCCGGTGCGTTCCCGCGCGCTGGCCTTTCCTGCCTGGCCGCATTGTTCGGCAGGCAGGTTTTCAAAGCGCCTGGGGAAAGAAAGGGGGCTTACATCCGCTCCGTCGTCTTGATGCCCAGCAGCCCCAGGCCCTGCTTCAGCACGCGGCTGGTGCCTTCGCACAGGAGCAGTCTGGTGTTGCGGACAACGCCTTCGCTGTTGAGGACGTGGCAGGCCTCGTAGAAGCTGTGGTAGGTGTTGGCCAGCTCGTAGAGGTAGTTCGCCAGCGTGTTCGGGCGGTGGTCGGCGAGCACGTCGTGCACGGCTTCGGCGAACTGCGCGAGCTTCATGGCAAGCGCGATTTCGGCGGGCTCGGTGAGGTTGCAGTCGCTAGTTAGGTTTGCCGCATCGCCCAGCTTGCGGAAGATGGAGCGGGTGCGCACGTAGGCGTTGATCAGATACGGAGCCGTATTGCCTTGCAACGACAGCATCTTGTCCCAGCTGAACTTGTAATCGGTGAGGCGGTTCTGGCTCAGCTCGGCGTACTTCACGGAGCCGCCGCCGATGATCTGCGCGATCTCGTCCTTCTCGGCATCGCTGAATCCCTGCTCCTTTTCGTTCACGGCGGCGCGGGCGCGCTCCATGGCCTCGTCGATGACTTCGAGCAGACCGACGGTCTCGCCGCTGCGCGTCTTGAACATCTTGCCATCGGGTCCCAGGATGCTGCCGAAAGCGATGTGGATCATCTTGGTGTTGACGCCGCGACGCTGGGCGGCGGCAAACACCTGCCGGAAGTGCAATTGCTGCGGCACACCGACGACATACCAGATCTCATCGGCCTGCCATTCATTGACGCGGTAGTCGATGGTGGCGAGATCGGTGGTGGCGTAGCCGAAGCCGCCGTCGCCCTTGCGGATGATGCAGGGGGCGGGGACCCATTCACCGTCCTTCTGCGTGAGAAAAGGGTCCTGCTCCGGCTTCACGCTGCCATCGCTCATAACCACGGCCGCGCCCTGGCTGATCGAGGCAATGCCCTTGGCCAGCATGTCGTCCACCAGCGGCGCCAGCGCGTCGTTGAAGAAGCTTTCGCCCAGGTAGTGGTCAAACTTGATGTCGAGCGTGCTGTACACGCGCTCAAGCTGTTCCAGCGTGAGACGCACGCATTCCTTCCAGATGCCGAGGTTTTCGGCGTCGCCCGATTGAAGTCTTACCAGCTCTCCCTTGCAGGTTTCCCGCAATTCCTGCGCCTTGGCAACAGCTTCCGGCTCAAGCGGTACCTCGTTTCCATTCTCATTCTCCCGCGTTGTTTTGGTCGCGGCATTGACGGCCTTGTACACGCGCACCAGTTCATGAATCGGATCGGCCTTGAGGGCCTCCCGATTGAGCTGCGTCTTCCAGCCATGAATGATCATGCCGAACTGCGTGCCCCAGTCGCCCACGTGGTTGTCCGTGATGACCTTGTGGCCGACGAACCGGGCCACGCGGGCCAGGGAATCGCCTATGAAGGTGCTGCGGATGTGGCCCACGTGCATGGGCTTGGCGATGTTCGGAGCACTGAAATCAACGACGATGGTCCTGGGATCGGCCACGGCATCCACCCCCACGCTGCTTTCGCTGACAATGGCCAGCAGCTTCGCCGCCAGTGCGACGGGGCTGATGCGGAAGTTGAGGAAGCCCGGGCCGTCGATGGCCACCTTTTCGCACAGGTCGCTCACGTCCAGTTTCTCCACTACTTGAGTTGCCAGCGCTCGCGGATTGGTCTTGAGCTGTTTCGCCAGGATCATCGGCGCGTTCGACTGGTAGTCGCCAAAACGGGTGTCGGCCGCCAGTGCAACAGCGGCGTCGAGACCTTCAGGAAGGGCGATGCCCGCAGCGGCAAACGCGGCTTGCAGACGGGAAGTAAGGATGGAACGAAACATGGCGAAAGGGGCGGAGACAGTAGGCGGGCGGGCGGGGTTTCCAAGGGGAAATGGAGGGTGCTAAAACACCGTCGCCCGCACGCAAAAGCGACTTGGCAGGTGTTAAACTGTACCGTAGGCTTGCCAACGCAATGAACGCTACTCTCGAAGAACGTGTGGAAGCCCTTGAAAAGGAACTGTCCGCGCTAAAAGCGGACAGAGCGGACACTAGGACTGATCAACCAGTGCTAAAGGACTGGCGCTCCACCTTCGGTTGGGCCCGGAACTATCCCGAGTTTGATCGTGCCATGGACGCTGGAGAGGCCTATCGGAAAGAACAGACCGTCGAACAGGAGTACCAACAGCATCATGCTGGTGCTTGATACCAACCACCTCCGCGAGTTTGACAAAGGCTCCTCCGCGGGTCACCGCCTGATGAACCGGCTCAATGCCGCCACGCAGGAGGTTGCCACAACAATTGTCTGTATTGAAGAACAGTCGCGTGGCTGGCTTGCAGAAATCAGGGCAGCGACTGAACGCGACGCGGAGATCCGGGCTTACGCCCGTTATCAGGAACATGTGGAAACCTCTGCCCGCTGGATTGCCCTTTCCTGGGATGGTGAGGCAGCAGACCTGTTTGCCGCCTTCCGCAAACAAGGCATCCGCATCCCCACGCTCGATTTGAAGATCGCCTGCATTGCCATCGCACATGATTCGCTGTTGCTCACCCGAAACACCGTGGACTTCGCCAAGGTGCCGGGACTAAGGCATGAAAACTGGCTGGATTGATCTCTGCCCTTCGCCCGCTTCAAGGAGATGGGATTACTACTTCGCATCGGACCTATCGCACCTCTTGCCAGCACTGCCGGATGCTCCAACTACGATAAAACCAAAGTCCAATTGCCAGGGAAAATTGTTGATCCCGCAAAACCCAACTAAAATGCAAATCGTATGAAATCCATTTTCACATCCTTTGGTTGTGTATTTTTGCCATTATGTATGTCTATGTCTGTTGTGGGTTCAAGCGCGTCAGCACAATGGAAGTCTCTTCCCACTGTGGAAGAAATCAGGCAAATTCAAAGTGACTTTTTGCAGCTTGAACAGCCGCTCAATTTTAAAGTAAAACTCGAAGATGATTGGGAGGGGGTTGATGCCCTTCAGCGATCGTTCGGCGCCGGTCCCGACAAATGTATTCGGATAAAGCTATACGGGGATGCGCTGGAATTCAAAGATAAGTATTCCGTGGCTGATATTGCATTGGCTCTCTACCCCTTTTGTAGAGAGCCCGCACATGATGCCGAAGCATGTATCATTCTGTATGGGGTAGTTGGATCAAAAATAATTTCATTTTCTACATTTCGGTCCCGACAGAGCCCCGGAGATTGGGAACAGCGGCGAAAATTGGAAATCGACGTTTCGGAATCAGTAGCGATAAACCAAATACAAAAATCGCACGATAGGTTTGATCCAATAAAGGCAAAGTCTATATATCGATTTGGCAGCACTCAATTAAAACCCTCAAGTTTAAAAAAGAAGAAACCTAGCTAGAGAGGCTGCCTCAATAGAAACGCACGAGATCCACCACCATGACGCGCCACTCTCGCCATGTTCGAGGATGTCATTGATGTGTTTTTCACCGTATTTGCCGTTCATTGAATCCCCTGCCAGCGAGGATTTGCGGCCTGCATTTCTCCACCCTGGATGCCCGGGTCTCGGCTTGCTTGGCGGCGGAGAAATGCAGGATGTAGGCCCGTTGCCGTCCCGGTGTGAGGGCGTCAAAGGCCGCCTTGAAGGCACGGTCTGCATCCAAGGCCTTTTGCAGTTCCTCAGGCACCGGTTCGGGATTCGTTTTGAATTCCACCTTCAAGCCGGCCTTCTCCGCCGCCATGGCCTCGCGAATGTAGGCCTTCAACGTGGGCGCCATCCCGGCTATCTCCCGCACCATGGTGAACCGGACCTGGCGCCCCGCCTGAGTGCTCTCGCCGGGCTTGACCAAAAGGCCCTTGGGATCCTTTAACAAGGCGCCCTTGCAAAACATCAGCGCGCAGTAGTCCTTGAAGGGCTGGATGATCAGGAGATTGCTTTCCTGAAAGGTGTAACAAGGCTTGCCCCACTTCAATTCTTCAGTGAGCCCGCAGCCGAGACTGATCGCTCTCAGTTCGATCATTTCGTCCCGCCACTTTTTGGCCCTGCTGAGAAAGGCGTCGATTTCAGGGTTCATTGACATGGTTTGCTTGGGGTCTGGTTCACCGCCGCATCAATGCCTCAATCTCCTCCGCCTCGACCGGAATCTTCGCCATAAGGTCCACCGGACCCTTCGCCGTCACCAGAATATCGTTTTCCAGGCGGATGCCGATCTTCTCCTGCGGCACGTAGATGCCGGGCTCGACGGTGAGGACCCAGCCTTCGGCAATAGGCTCGGAAACCTGGCCCACATCGTGAACATCCAGGCCCAGGGGATGGCCGAGGCCGTGCATGAAGTACTTGCGGCAGGCAGGCGTTTCTTCGGTCTGCTTCTTGACGTCGGACTTCTTGATGAGGCCCAGGGCCAGCAGTTCCTCGTTCATCATCATCTGCGACTCCTTTGTCCAGTCACGGTGCAGCTTGCCCACCGTGGCACCGGCGATGCTGGCGCGCATCACGCGCAGCACGGCGTTGTAGATGACCTTCTGCCGGCGCGTGAACTTGCCGCTCACCGGGATGGTGCGGGTGAGGTCGGCATTGTAGTTGGCATAGCTCGCGCCCACATCAATCAACAGGAGGTCGCCCTTGCGGCAGGGCTTGTCATTCTGGTTGTAGTGCAGCACGCAGGCGTTCTCGCCGGAAGCGATGATCGGGTTGTAGGCAAAGCGGGCGCGCTGGCGGGTGAATTCGTGGATGAACTCCGCCTCGATCTCCACCTCGTTCACGCCCGGCTTCACAAAGCCGAGCACGCGGCGAAAACCATCGTTTGTGATGTTCACGGCCTTCTGCAGCAGGTCCACCTCGGCCTTCGACTTCACCAGCCGCAGGCGGTGCAGCAGAGGCGCCAGGCGGCGGTAGCTGTGCAGAGGGTAGCTCTCCTGCAGGCGCCGCACAAAACGGGCGTCGCGGGTTTCCACCTGGCTGTCGCGGCGCTTATGCTCGTTGCTGTTTAGAAACACCTGCTCGGCATCGACCATGAGTCCGCGAAAAAGGGTGTCGAATTCCGAAAGCCATTTCACGTTCTTCACGCCGGAGGCCTTGGTGGCGTCCTCCTTGCTCAGCTTGTAGCCCTCCCAAATTTTGAGGTGCTCGCTGGGCTGGCGCACGAACAGCACTTCGCGCAGCTTCTCATCAAAGGCATCCGGGGCGATGACCAGCAGGCTTTCCTCCTGCTCGATGCCCGCGAGGTAGAACAAATCAGAGTTCGGCACCAGGGGCAGCGAACCGTCGGCGTTGGTGGGCAGAACGTCGTTGGCGTTCACCACCGCGAGCGAATGAGGCGGCAGAAGCTTGCGAAGGCGTTCGCGGTTGGCGGCGAAGAGCTGGGAGTCAATCGGTGCGTGGCGCATGGAACTGCAAGTGTCAGGTGGCCCGCTTCATGTTTCAAGAATGAACACGCGCCCCGCAAAAATCCCCGTGCCAATCCCCCGCCCCGCGCCATCATGCGATCCATGCACGAAGCTCCTGCCCGACATCTGGACATTGCCATCATCGGCGGCGGGTTCGCCGGTGTGTTCGCCGCCAAACGGGTGTCGAAACGCCTCGGCCACCTGAATCTCGCCATCGGCCTGATCGCCAGCGAGAACCACATGGTGTTCCAGCCCATGCTCGCCGAAGTGGTGGGCGGCTCCCTGGCGCCCCGGCACGTGGTCAACCCCATCCGCCTGCTGTGCCGCAACGTGGACGTGCTGAAAGGCCGGGTGTGCAGCATTGATCTGGTGAAGAAGGTCATGATCGTGGATGGCGGCGCCTTCACGCCCAATGTGACGATCACCTTCGATCACCTGGTGCTGGCGCCGGGCGCGGACGTGGACCTCTCCCGCATCCCAGGCATGACCGAGCACGCCTACCTGATGCGCAATGCCGGGGATGCGATGAAGCTGCGCGCCACCATTGTCTCGCGAATGGAGGAGGCGAATTTGATCACCGACGAGGAGTCGCGCCGGAAGCTGCTTCATTTTGTGGTCGTGGGCGGCGGCTACTCCGGCGTGGAAACCGCCGGGCAGATGCAGGACCTGATCCGGGGCGTGTGCTGCTACTATGACAACATCAAGCCCGAGGACGCGCGCGTGACGCTGATCCACAGCGGCGAGCGCCTGCTGCCCGTGCTCGACGCCTCGCTGGGCGATTACACGAAGCGCTGTCTGGACAAGATGGGCCTCACCGTGCTGCTGAACCAGCGCGTGCGCGCGGTCACCGCCAGCAGCGTGCTGCTCAACGACGGCACCAAGCTTGCCGCCACGCTGGTCGTATGCACCGTGGGCAATGCCCCCAGCGCGCTGATCAAGCAGCTTGGTGAAACCGGCCTGCTGCCCATGGAAAAGGGCAAAATCCTGGTCGAAAACACCGGGCAGGTGAAAGGCCACGACAAGATCTGGGCGGCGGGTGACTGCACGGCCTTCCCCAAGGAGGGCGGCGGCATGTGTCCCGACACGGCGCAGTTTGCCTTCCGCGAAGGCATCACGGTGGGCGAGAACATCGCCGCCAGCGTCTTCGGCCACCCGTTGGAGCCCTTCCTCTTTAAAGGGCTCGGCGAGCTCGCGTCCATCGGCCACCACATGGCGGTGGCCAACATCGCGGGCATCAATTTCTCCGGCATCATCGCCTGGTTCATGTGGCGCACCATCTACCTGGCCAAGCTGCCGGGGTTCGACCGCAAGCTGCGGGTGCTGATTGACTGGACGCTGGAGCTCTTCCTGCCCCGCGACATCACCCTGCTCACGCCGCAGTTCTCTTCCCCGCTCGGGGCGATGCACCTGGAGCCCGGCGATCCGTTGTTTGAATCCGGCGAGCCGGCCTTCTCACTCTACGCCGTCAAGAAGGGGCGCATCGACATCACCGATGCAGCGGGCGAGATCGTCAAGTCCGCCGGCCCGGGAGATCACTTCGGGGAACGCGCCCTGCTCGCCGACCACATCTGGCGCTTCGATGCCGAGGCCAAGGAGCCCACCGAACTGGTCGCCATTGACGCGCACACCTTTGACCTGTTGGTGAACTCCATCGGCTCGCTCAACACGCTTTTCCACAGGACGGCGGAGAACTACGCTCTGCCGGCCGAAATCGAGCAGACCGTGGCCGGCATCTCGCCCACCTTGCGCGGAGGAACGGCGGCGGACGTCATGACCCGCGACCTCACCACCATCAACGCCGCCGCCAGCCTTACGGACGCGATCAACCTGTTCCAAACCCACCCGCACAGCATGTACCCGGTGGTGGATGACGCGGGCAAGGTGCTGGGCCTGCTGCGCCGCTCCGCCGCTTACGACTGGCTCAAGCACCATGGACTGGACGGACAGCGCAAAGTCAGTGAAATCACGCTGGTGAAACCCTTCAAGGTGCAGATCGACACCAAAATCGCCCGCATGGTGGAGGACTTCATGCACACTGGCGCCACCAAGGCCCTGGTGGTGGATGCCGATGACAAGCTCTGCGGCATGGTCACGATGTTCGACCTGATCAAAGGGCAGAGAACGCCGGCAGTGTAAAGCAAGAAGCCGGTGTCGCGATTACGACACCGGCCCTTGTTTGCCACCCTTCCTTGCGAAGGGGAAAATATTGTCGGCCGGCCTGACAAGGCCCGCTGTTCCTACATCATGAACGAGCTGATCCCCACCGCCGCCCCGATCAAGCCTAGAAGCCCGCCGACGTAGAAGATGGGCCGCCAGCTCACCAGAATGGCAATGGAACACAGGACCACGCCGATCTGCAGCAGCAGCTCCGCCGAGTTGCATCGGCCTTCAATGGTCAATGAGCGGTCGGCCTCCTCCTTCAGCTTCTTGGCCTCGCCCATGATCTCCTTCTTCTCCTCATCATAACGGGTGGCTTCCTTCGCCATCTCCGCCTTCTTCTCCTTCGCAGCCGCCGCGTCCAAGGGTGTGAGCAGCCCCAGCAGGGTTGACGTGCTCTCAGCCAAGTTGCCCTTCAAGGCCTTGGCCTGGTAGTGAGCCCACTCGTTGGACACCTCGGTCGTCTTGATGATCGCCTCGGTCTTCTCCACGTTGCCGTGGTTCTCCACAAACGAAAGCACCACGGCAAGGATGGCGATGGTGAGAGCGATCTTCTTTTCAAAAGGATCCTTAGCTTCGGGAATTTCAAGTTCGGCCATAGACTTCATTTAAGCGGAGGCCGCCGGGAAGGGCAAGCGCGGACCGGAGGGACTTTTGCTTCGCTCACCAACCAGCCGGATCGTTGGCCGCCTCCCCCACCATCCCGGCCAGCGCCCAGACAACCCCGGCCATCGGCCCGTAGTCCAGTTTTTCCGGCGTGTCATAGACCTCGTGGTACTGGTCGCTGCGACCGTAGGCGGTGTCGGTGACGGCAAAAGCCGGGTAACCGCACTGCCAGAACGACCAATCATCCGACCACGCCACTTTCTTGACCACGGCAGGCAGCGCGAGCGTGCGCAGCTCCAGGGTGGCATGGGGCGCAAAGCCCCGCGCGCACCGGGCAATCCAGTGCCTGGAGGCATGGTTGCCCGCGAAGGCCACATAGTCCGGGCGGTTCGGCAGCCCGAGCAACGGCGCGATGAAGGAGCGCTTGGCGTTGGACCGTACCGAATAGCAGCCCAGCGTTTCCGGCGTGATCATCCGCACTTTTTTGAAGCCGTCTGCTTTCAGCTTTCGAGCATAGGCCAGGCTGCCCATCGCCTCGGTTTGATAGAAAGGGGGCTCCTCGTTCACAAACGCCACGAAGCGCAGGGTGCGCGATTGTGGGTGGCCGACGAAGCGCCTGGCCAGCGCCAGCACCGTGGCCACACCGCTGCCGTTGTCGTTCGCTCCAGGGGTGCCCGGCAGCTCCGGCGTGGGGGGCCAGTGAGCATTCCAGCGCGGCATTTGCACCTTGCTGTCGTAGTGCGCGCCAATCACCATCTGCTCGCCGCCATGTGAGGTGCCAGGCAGCACTGCCTCAATGTTCCAGGCCGTCACATCGGCGGGCAGGGCGTAGTCCTTGCCACGCACGGCCACCGGCAGCCGCCGCACGGTCTGGTAACCCATGCGTCTGAATTCTCCCTCGATCCAGGCGGCGGCAGTCTCCAGCTTGTCCGGGTGATAAAGATTCCTCTCGCCGATGTCACCGGCGAGGTGCTGCACGTCCGCCCGGAGCTGGTGAGCCAGTTCCGCAGGTGCGATGGAACCCGCGCGGCCGGGCGGCAGATGCGAGCAGGAGGTGGAGAGCAGCGCTGTGGCCAGCAACCCGACCAGAGCCGCCGCCGAAAGGAGAATGCCAGGGTTCATGGATCCCGAGCTTCCACCGCCGCATGAGGGTTGCGAAATTGATATTATGAATCACACCGGCGACATCATCGCCTGGATCAATGATCATGCGCTCACAGCCTTCGGTTCCTGAGCTGACGGCGAGCCGCCGTCGCTCCTTGGATCGTGGGTCGTTCGGTGTCGAGGCCTCGACTTTTTACTTCCCACCTCCCACTTCGGAACCCTCATGCACGCCCAGCCGCTGTTTGAAAATCCAGTCGTGGAGGTCTGATCTGGCATAGACGATGCCGGCGATGTTGTGGCCTTCGCCGGGCAGCTCGGTGTAGTTGATCAAGGTGCCTCCTGCAGCCTTGACCGCAGCGACGGCGACGCGGTCGCGCTCCACCGGCACCATGGGGTCCTGGTCGCCGTGGAAGACCCACATGGGCACGGTCTTGAGCGCGTCGGCCTTCTTGGGATCGCCGCCACCGCAGAGCGGCACGCCTGCGGCGAAGACATTCGGGTACTGAGCGCACAGGCTCCAGGTGCCGAAGCCTCCCATGCTGGAGCCGGTGAGGTAGAGACGCTTCATGTCGATGGGCAGCTTGTCGGTGAGGTCGGCGATCAGGGCCATGAGGTTGTCAGCCACCTGCTTTTTCCAGCCGATGTCCTTGTCCGGGCACTGCGGCGCGATCATGAAGCAGGGGTTCTTGTCCTGGTGGTCGGCATTGGTGAAGACGCCGGTGGCGCCGCCCATCTGCGCCTGGTTGTCGGTGCCGCTGGAGCCGGAGCCGTGCAGCCAGATCACCAGCGGGTAGCGCCTGGTGCCATCCCACTTGGGATTGCCAAAAAGCTGGTAGTTGAGGCCCTGCTTCGACACGCTTTTGACGAAGGCTCCGGTGATCTTCTCCGCATAGGGGCCCCTGGTGAGGCCCTCGTCCAGGTTGCGCTCATGCACCAGACCGGCAATGAAAGCACGGTCCTCCTCGCAGAACTTGTCGAGCGCCACTTTCATGACCTGGAAGTCGGCCGCGCGCTTGATCTTGACTTCCTTGGCGTCGAATTCCAGCAGCTCGGCCTTCAGTTCGCGGCCTTCGGCGGATTTCCAGGTGCGGATGATCCTGGGCTTCTCCGCGCCCAAACCGAACACATGCGAGCAGGAAACGGCGACGAGGCAGAGGAGGGCGGCGAAGCGGGTCATGCCGCCATTCTAGGAGGCTGCGCCGTGCGGCGGCAAGCGGCAAAATGCGCCTTTACTCTACCACCTGCAGCACGGGGAAGTCCATGCGCTGTCAAAGGTGAAAGCAGCTCCGCCGCGAGGTACTCCTCTGGCGTGACCAGAATTTCGTGGGGGACAGGCATGGCCATGAAGAGATGCTAACTCCTGGCCCTCCGGTTGACAAATGGCTCTACTCCGCCTGCCCTGCCAGCACCACAGTTCCCGTCGCCAGGCGCTGCCCGGTTTCATCGGTGAGGGTGCCGCTGACCTGGAGCACACCCGCGAGCGCGCCCTCCAGCCGGGCCTCAATGAGGAGCGTCTGGCCGGGCTCGATGCTGCCCAGGATCTTGAACTGCCGCACGGCGGTGAGGCGCAGGTCTTTGAGCGGGGCGATGCCGGACCGGGTCTGGGCGAGGATGCCGCCGAGCTGGGCGAGCGCTTCGATCATGATCACGCCCGGCAGCAGCGGGTGGCCAGGGAAGTGGCCGCGCAGGAAGGCCTCGCCCCCCTTGAGCCTCCAGCGCGCCTGGGCGGACTCGCCGGGACGCAGTTCAGTCAGTTCGTCGATGAACCGGAATTCCGCGCCGTGGGGCAGGTTGGAAAGCGCTTGGACAAGGTGGTTGTCGTGATTCATACTCGCCCCGTTACGCATGAAGAGTGGCCTCAGCAATCGGCAACCTCCCGCACTGCTGCCATGATCGGTTGGATTCGACGTTGGACAGCAGCTCTTGCGTGCGCCCTGTACTGGGGCATCGGTGGGACGGCGTTTCTCATCCTGTCACTGGTTGTCGGCCCGGTTTTGCCGGAGTCTGCCTCCCGCCGCGTGGGCCGGGCGCTCATCCAGTTCGTGTTTCACTGGTTCACCCGCCTCCTGAGTCTGTTTCGCATCGCGGAATGCGAGATGGTGGGATTTGAAAAGCTTGATGCCTGCCGAGGAGGGCTGGTTTTGGCGCCGAATCACCCCGCGATCTGGGATGCGGTGTTCATCATGGCCCGGGTGGGCGGGCTCACCTGCATCCTGAAGGCGGCGCTGCTGAAAAACCCGCTGACGGCCGGGGGGGCCCGGCTTGCTCGGTTCATCGCCAACGACCCTCCCCATGAAATGGCGAAGCGCTGCGTGCGGGCGCTGAAGGGCGGTGAGCGCCTGCTGCTGTTTCCTGAAGGCACCCGCACCCGAAAGAAGGAGGGGGTGCTCAATGAGTTTCGCGGCGGCATCGCCCTCGTGGCCAAGCACTCCCGCACCCCGATATTTCCAGTGATCGTGGAAACAAACGATGATTTTGGCAGCAAGGGATCACCAGCCTGGATGCCACCCCGGCAGACGGTGCGCATTCGTATGACGGTGTGCGAGCCTATGACCTGCGGCGAGAATGAATCGGCCCACGCCTTCCTAGATCGGTTGCGGGCGCGATATATCGAGGCACTCTCCGGCCCACCCGCGACCCGATGAAGCTGCTTGTCCTGATCCCCAGCTACAACACTGGAACCACTTTGCTGGTGAAGACCGTGTCCGCAGCCTTGAAGGCGTGGCCGGATGTGTGGGTGGTGGTGGACGGCAGCACCGATGGCAGCGAGGAGGCTGTGGCGGAAAAGCTGCCGCTGCACCCCGGGCTGCGGCTTTTGCACCAGCACCCGAACGCCGGCAAGGGGTCCGCCGTGCTGCTCGGCGCCACAGAGGCCGAGCGCTCCGGGTTTACCCACATCCTGACCCTGGATGCGGACGGGCAGCACCCGGCGGAACGCATCCCGACCTTCGCCGCACTGGCGGAAGCCCATCCGGCCGCCTTGCTTTTGGGCTGCCCGCAGTTCGGCAGTGATGCGCCTGCGCTGCGGGTGCAGGGGCGCAAAATTTCAAACTGGTGGGCAAACCTTGAGACGCTGGGCTGGGGCATCGGCGACTCCCTGTTCGGAATGCGGGTGTACCCGGTCGCCGCGTTGCTGAAGGGGTTTGCGGGCACGAGCTTCGCCCGGCGCTTTGATTTTGATCCAGAAATGGCCGTGCGCATCTCCTGGCAGGGGGTGCCTGTGATCAACGTGCCGACGCCGGTGCGCTACCTGACGAAGGCGGAGGGCGGGGTGTCGCAATTCCGCTATGTGCGTGACAACACCCTGCTCACCTGGATGCACACCCGGTTGTTCATGGGCTTTCTGCTTCGCCTGCCACTGCTGCTCTGGCGCAAGCTTTGGGGGGGCAATCCCCTGCGCGGGGTGAAGGCCGGCCCATGAAACTTGCACCGCCGGTGTTGAAGCTGATTGCACGGCGGTCCCACACGCTCTGGGATTACTTCTATGTGCCTGCGAAACTGCGCAGCGACCCTGTGTATGAAGCGATCACCCGCGAACTGACGGGCTCCTCGCTTCCGGTGCTGGACATCGGCTGCGGCATGGGCCTGCTCACCCACTACCTGAGGGAGTCGGGACACGAGGTGCCTATGTCGGGATTTGATACGGATCAGCGCAAGATTGCCAGCGCGCAAGCCATGGCACGAACGGCGGGTTACGGCGACGTGGTTTTCAAAGTGGGTGACGCCTGCGGGAAGCTGCCAGGGCATCAGGGCCACGTGGTGATCGTGGACATCCTGCAATTCATCCAGCCCGAACGGCAGGTTTTGTTGCTCCAGGATGCCGCCACGCGCGTGGCGCCTGGAGGCAAGTTCATCATCCGGAGCTGCCTGCGTGACTCCTCGCGTCGTTTTCGCATCACGGTGCTGGGCGACTGGTTGGCAAGGCTCACGCGTTGGATGAACCATTCACCAGTGGCCTACCCCAGCGCCGCCGAGTTGGAAGGTCACTTGAGCGCCCTGGGTCTGAGCGTCACAATCGTTCCTTTATGGGGGGGCACGCCTTTCAACAATCACCTGATCGTCGCGCAGCGGGCGGCGTGAACCAAGGGTTCGCCTGCTATACTCGTGCGCATCACAAAGTTTCATTTTGAGAAGAACTGGAAGTTGAGCGACAGCAGACTGTGAAGGTCGGCTGAGGCTGCGCCTCCAAGCTCATCAAGGCATTCGTCGATGGCCTGGCGGAAGGCGGCGAAGTTCTCGTGATAGCGGTTGGTCAGGCAGCG
>CAINXC010000547.1 GCA_903854655.1 uncultured Verrucomicrobiota bacterium
CACACTCGCCGTCACGGCCTCCACCGGCAGGTTTGCCGGCGTCTTCACCGCCACGGACGGCACCAAACCCGCCTTCAGCGGCATCGTCTTCAGCAAGACGGGCAGCAGCTACAACGGCGGCTACGGCTACTTCCTCTCCACCACCCCCAAGGTCATCACCGGCGCCGGCCAGGCGGGAGGCGTCAACCTCGGGAAGTAGGGCGAAAAAGCGGGAGGGAGGAGAACGACCTCATGAATCATCACACAATCCCCTGCGCCAGCATCGCGTCGGCGACCTTGACGAAGCCGGCGATGTTGGCGCCCTTGGCGTAGTTCACGTGGCCGTCGGGCTCCCTGCCCTGGGCCAGGCACTGCTTGTGGATGTCGCGCATGATGGTGCGCAGGCGTGCGTCCACCTCCTCGCGCGTCCAGCTCAGGCGCAGCGAGTTCTGGCTCTGCTCCAGGCCGGAGACGGAGACGCCGCCGGCGTTCGCCGCCTTGCCCGGGGCGTACAGCACCTTGTTGGCCGCGAACGCCTCCACCGCCTCCGGCGTGCTGGGCATGTTCGCGCCCTCGATCACGGCCTTGCAGCCGTTTTTGATCAGGGCGGCCGCGTCCCCGGCCTCGATTTCGTTCTGGGTGGCGCAGGGGAAGGCCAGATCGCAGGGCACGCCCCAGGGGCGGCCGGTGTGATACGTGCTGCCAAACTTGGCCGCGTACTCGCTGAGCCTGCCTCGGCGGTTCTCCTTCAGGTCGCGCAGGAAGTCGAACTGCTCCCAGGTGAAGCCCTCCGGCTCGTGGACGAAGCCGCCGCTGTCGGAGGCGGTCACCACCTTCGCCTTGTTGTGCAGCAGCTTCTCGATCGCGTACAGCGCCACGTTGCCGGAGCCGGAGACGGCGCACACCTTGCCCTCCAGCGTCTCGCCGCGCTGCATGAACATCTCCTCCGCAAAGTACACCGCGCCGTAGCCGGTGGCCTCCTTGCGGATGAGGCTGCCGCCGAAGGCCAGGCTCTTGCCGGTGAGCACCCCGGCGAAGCGGTTCTCCAGCCGCTTCCACTGGCCGAACAGGTAGCTCACCTCGCGCGAGCCCACGCCGATGTCGCCCGCAGGCACGTCCGTGTCCTCGCCGATGTAATGCACGAGCTGGGTCATGAAGGCCTGGCAGAAGCGCATCACCTCGCGCTCGGACTTGCCCTTGGGGTCGAAGTTCGAGCCGCCCTTGGCGCCGCCCATGGGCAGGCCGGTGAGGCTGTTTTTGAAGATCTGCTCGAAGCCCAGGAACTTGAGGATGCTCTGGTTCACGCTGGGGTGGAAGCGCAGCCCGCCCTTGTACGGGCCGATGGCGTTGTTGAACTGCACGCGCCAGCCCCGGTTCGCATGCACCCCGCCCTTGTCATCCTCCCAGGTCACGCGGAAGATGATGATGCGGTCCGGCTCCGTGAGCCGCTCCAGGATCGCCTGCTCCGCGTACTTCGGGTGCTCCTGCACAAAGGGAAACAGGTCCGTCATCACCTCGCGCACCGCCTGGTGGAACTCCGGCTGGGCAGGGTTGCGGCGCTTCAGGCCGCGCATGAATTTTTCCAGGTCGTGGTGGTGGGGCGTGCTCATGGGTGGATCAAAGGGATACGACCGTGCGCGCCGCCGGGATCATGGAAATGGTGAAGGGTGCAGGGCGCGGAATAGGTCCTATTGGAGGACATATAGGACCTATCTCGTGGAACCACAGCAGCGCCTTTCTACGCGCCCGCCACCACTGCCTCGAACTCATGTCCTGGAAGCAGGCGGGGCTGCACGTCGATGGCGATGATGGATTCATCGGGCGCGCGGATAAAGTTGCGGTCGTGCGTGTCGGCGAGCTGCACGCCATCGGAGCGCTCCCAGAGCATCGTGCTGCCATCGTAAGCGAAGCCAAGCGCGTGCAGGAGGCCTTCGATTTCCGCCGCCGTGGGAATAAACCGCACGGGATGCGGCTGAATGTAGCTCTGCGAGGTGACAATGCTCAGCCCGTCCTTGCGCGACCACACGCCCTCGAACTCCACGTCATCGCCGAAGATGCGATTGCTCAGCCGCAGCCGCCGCAGGTAGCCGCCCGGCGTGTAGCAGCCAAACTGTCCAAAGCCAGATTGACCGGGGAAGGTGGATTTCCAAACCCGACGCGTGACGGGTTCAAGATAGACCGTCACCTCTCGTCCTGGCGTGGCCCCTGGCAGCCTGGGCGGGATGTCCCTCGCCGTCAGAGCACAGCTGCGACTTTTCGCAAACTGCCGGAGCGCTTCGAACTGGGTTTTGACCCGGGCTTCCCACTCTGCAACCGGATCCCGTGGCTCACCCACATCTGCCATTCGAACGCCTGTTCGAGAAGTTTTTGGTCGGCTGGCGAGAGCGGCGCTTTCTGCTTCTGCAAGGTCCATATCCTTTGGGCATCATCCAGGCTGATGGGTTGTGGATCATCGTTTTGCATGGTGCAAAGTGGTTCATCCCGCCGGGAATCGCAACCGGCAAAAGTGGGGCCTGGGACCGCCAATGAAAGTGGCAAGGGCATCCCTGCCCATTCAGGCAGGCTTTGAAACTTCGAGGGGCAGGGATGCCCCTACCACTTTGTCATCTGCCAGGGGCGACAGTTCGCAACGTCCCACCCAGCTTCACGCACGGCGCGCTCAAGGTCTTCACCGTCAGCTCCGGCCATGCAGCCCGCAGTGCTGCGGATCGCGGCGTGGCGGCGCTCGATGCTTTCGGCCTACGGATGCAACGTGTGAATGTAGTTCGATACTTCCACCAGCTTGGGCGCCGGCAGTTCACGAAGGTCACGCACGATGGACTCGAGGATGGTCATGATTTGCCATCGTAGATTTACAAGCGTGCCCCGGCAAGGCCTCGATGGTGTCCGGAGCCGGCCTCGGTTTTGCAGGGGGCGACATAGGACCTATCCCCTGAATTCGCAGCACCGCCTACACCGCCGCATCCAGCGCCACGTAATCGGACTCCTGCAGCGCGGCCTTCTTGCCGCCGCTGAGGATGGCGAACCATTCGCAGGCGCAGCCGATGACGATGGTGGTGACCAGGGAGACGAACAGGCCGGCCATCACCACATCCAGGCGCTGGTTGAAGAGCTTGGCGCGCAGCACCGCGAGCTGGGCTTCGGCGCCGCCGGCGGCGATCTGGGTTTCCAGCACGGCGGCCTGGGCGAGGAAGCCGTACTTGGGCGCGAAGATCAGGTAGTAGCCCGCCGTCACCGTCACGGAGAACAGGAAGGCCAGGGGCACCGCCGTGGTCCAGGCGTAGCGGGCGCGGCCCATCTTGATGAGCACCGTGGTGCCCAGGGCGAAGGCGATCACCGCCAGCAGTTGATTCGCCAGGCCGAACAGCGGCCACAGGCTCTTGATGCCGCCGTTCTCATCCACCACACCCTGATACAGGAACCAGCCCCAGCCGCACACGATCAGCGCGCTGGCCACGAGGTTGCCGAGGATGGAGCTGGTGTTCCCGAGCGGCTTCCACACCTGGCCGAGCAGGTCCTGCAAAATGAAGCGCCCCACGCGCGTGCCCGCGTCCAGCGTGGTCAGAATGAACAGCGCCTCGAACATGATGGCGAAGTGGTACCACAGGCTCATCATGCCCTTGCCGGGGAAGACCTGGGAGAACATGTGCGCCATGCTCACGGCGAAGGTGGGGGCGCCGCCGGCGCGGCCAAACATGGTCTTCTCGCCCAGCTCGGTGGCCAGGGAGGCCATGCCCGCCTCGGTCACCGGGAAGCCGGCGGTGGTCACTTTTTCCACCACGGCGGCCGGGGCCAGGCCCTTGGCGCTGTTGATGGCGAAGTACTGGCCGGGCTCCAGCGAGCTGGCGCAGATCAGCGCCATCAGCGCCACCAGCATCTCCGTGATCATCGCGCCGTAGCCCACGCTGCGGATGGTCTTTTCATTCTCCAGCAGCTTGGGCGTGGTGCCCGAGGAGATGAGCGAGTGGAAGCCCGACACCGCGCCGCAGGCGATGGTGATGCAGACGAAGGGAAACACCGGCCCCGGAATGATCAGGCCGCCGCCGTGGATGAAGCTGGTGAGCGCGGGCATCTTCAGCACCGGCGCCACCCAGACCACCACCAGGCCCAGCAGGCCCACCGTGCCCAGCTTCATGAAGGTGCTCAGGTAATCGCGCGGCGCCAGCAGCAGCCACACCGGCAGCACCGAGGCGGCGAAGCCATAGATCATGATGCTCCAGGCCAGGGTGCGGCCGTTCAGGGTGAAGGCATCCGCCCAGCCCCACTGCGTGAGGAACTGGCCGCCGTACACCGCCGCCAGCAGGCCGGCCACGCCCAGCACGCTCACCACCATCACGCTCAGCTTGGTGAAGCGCAGGGCGGAGACCATGAGCAGCGCCAGCGGGATCGAGGAGGCGATGGTGAACAGGCCCCAGGGGCTGTCCGCCAGCGCGTTCACCACCACCAGGCCCAGCACCGCCAGCAGGATCGTCATGATCGCCAGCAGCGAAATCATCGCCACCAGGCCGATGAAGGGGTTCACCTCCTCCTTCAGCATCTGGCCCAGGCTCTTGCCGTCGCGGCGCATGGAGGCGAACAGGATCACCGCGTCATGCACGCCGCCGCCCAGCGTGGCGCCAATCAAGATCCACAGCATGCCCGGCAGGTAGCCGAACTGCGCCGCCAGCACCGGCCCCACCAGCGGCCCCGGACCGGCGATCGCGGCGAAGTGGTGGCCGAACACCACCCACTTGTTGGTGGGCACGAAGTCCTTGCCGTCGGCCTTGGTCACCGAAGGCGGCGCACGGCGGTCGTCCAGCGTCAGAACCGTGGCGCACAGCCAGGCGCTGTAGAAGCGGTAGCTCACGGCGAAGGTGCACACGCCCGCAACGACCAGCCACAGCGCGTTCACCGGTTCGTTCCGCGCAAAGGCGGCGATGGCGACAGCAACAGCACCGAGCGCCGATACGGCGACCCACAGGAGAATGCGAAACAGCTTGGACATGGCGGCGGATTTTACCGGGAGTGGCGCAAAGCGCAAAGGGCAAAGATGGGGATGGGGCGCGTTGGGCCGGATGCAGGGCAATGTGGCTCAGGCAAAGTGGCTCACGTCGCCCTCGACGTGAAACCGAAAAACCTGCGCGGCAGCGCCACACATGGTTCCATGCGCTTTGTGGTTGCGCAGCGCCGGGATGGGATTCGAGGCGCTGCGCGCGTTTGGTTTCGAACCCCGTCGGGGGCGACGGTTGCCACTTTGTTGGGCCCGCGTCCCCAATGTGGCTCACGTCGCCCTCGACGTGAAACCGAAAAACCTGCGCGGCAGCGCCACACATGG
>CAINXC010000548.1 GCA_903854655.1 uncultured Verrucomicrobiota bacterium
AAACGGGCGGCGTAAGCGGCCCGGCAACGTTTGGGATTGCAGAGGCGCCGCCTTTGCTGGGCCTCGCCTTAACCCTGAAGGGGGAGAAATTTGATGCCCTGGACTCGCGACGAAATGGCGGCCCGCGCTGCGCGCGAAATTCAAGATGGATTTTACGTCAATCTCGGCATCGGCATTCCCACCCTGGTGGCGAACCACATCCCAGCTGGCATCACCGTGCAGTTGCACAGCGAGAACGGAATGCTGGGCATGGGACCGTTTCCGTGGGAGGGCGAGGAAGATCCTGATCTGATCAATGCCGGCAAACAGACCGTGACCGAGCTGCCCACCACCAGTTTTTTCGATAGCGCCAGCAGCTTCGCCATGGTGCGCGGCGGCCATATCGACCTTTCGATCCTCGGTGCCTTACAGGTTGCCGAGAACGGCGATCTTGCTAACTGGATGATCCCGGGAAAAATGGTTAAGGGCATGGGCGGGGCGATGGACCTGGTGGCTGGCGTGCGCCGGGTGGTGGTGCTGATGGAGCACACGGCAGGCGGCAAGCCCAAGCTGTTGCATCGCTGCACCTTGCCGCTGACCGGCGCCGGCGTGGTCGATATGGTGGTAACCGATCTGGCGGTGTTTGCCGTCGACCGGCGTGGCGGCGGCGCCAGGCTGCAAGAACTGGCTCCAGGAGTCAGCCTGGATGAGCTGCGGGCCTGCACCGAGGCGTCCTTCACCCTGGATCCCGCGCTGGCCGCTGCATAGAAACGGCTGTTTTCGCCCAAATTGGAAAAACTCTGAGGGGGTGGCCTTGATCATCACGGGTCGGGGGGGCTATATGCGCCCCTCTCGCACCCCAAGCGCGAGGCGCTCGGCGAGCGGAGTGGGGCCATAGCTCAGTTGGGAGAGCGCCTGAATGGCATTCAGGAGGTCGTCGGTTCGATCCCGATTGGCTCCACCATCTTTTCAATCACTTAGAGCGTTTTTGTTGCGGCATAGCAACTCAAGGCGACCTCTGCGGACTCACCGCGGACTCATTTTATTCGGGCCGCCGTAGCGCTTTCCAGGCCCGCTTGATCATCTTGGCCTCACTTTCCTCGGTCACCATCGCGCTGTGTCCCATCGTGCGAGCAACGTAGCGGGCGGCCTCGGTTGGGGTGGTGGCTGTGCCCTTGTCCAGCATGTCTTGCACGAGCTGGGCATGCCTCGTTCGGTCGACCCCTCTTCTCCCACCCAGCGGCTTCAATTCCCGTTGGGCGATCGCCAGGATACGCGGGTGCCGGGTTTTGCGGGCGGCCTCCAGCAGGAAGGCGGCAACCTTGTCCTGGGGCGCGTCGCTGGTGAGGCACTGGATCTGCACCGTGTGCAGCTGTTCGATGCCCTGGAACTGGGCATCAGCTCGGCGGCGGTTTCCAGGAGCCGATTTGGTGCCTCTAGGCATTCTGATCACCGCTAAAAGTAACTGCCCAGGTTCCCCGGGGGTGATCGGTTCGCGCCAGCAAGCGACGCGGGACCGGTGTTATCCTGGTGCTGCGCAGAATCCATTTGACAAAGGG
>CAINXC010000549.1 GCA_903854655.1 uncultured Verrucomicrobiota bacterium
GAAGGTGCCCTGGGCGCCTTCGAAGAGCATGTTCTTGCCGTCCTTGTGGGCCTTGTGCAGCGCCACCACGGTGTTCGTCACGTGCGGGGCAAGCTCTTCCGCTGCGGCGCGCAGTTGTGGAATCGCTTCGTCTGCATTCACTGCAGGAATGCCGGCGGCGGTGATGAAGGTGTTGTGCTCGGCGATGCGCTCGGCGACCTCTTTGCAGAGGGCATCCACATCCCGCATGGTGGCGCCACGCAGACCGACGCGCTCGACCTTGTCGGAGTACGAAGGACCGATGCCGCGGCCGGTGGTGCCGATCTTGCGTGCGCCGCGCACGGCTTCACGCGCCTTGTCCAGGCCCTGGTGGTAGGGCATGGCGAGGTGGGCGGATTCGGAAATGAGCAGGTTCTGCGGGGTGATGGTCACACCCTGGTCACGCAGGCGTTTGATCTCGCCAACCAGGCCGATGGGATCGAGCACCACGCCGTTGCCGATGACATTGAGCTTGGTGGGCCAGAGGATGCCGCTGGGAACCAGGTTGAGGATGTATTTGACGCCGCCGCTGATGACGGTGTGCCCGGCGTTGTTGCCGCCCTGGGCGCGCACAACGACATCGCTCATCTCCGTGAGATAATCGACGATCTTGCCCTTGCCTTCATCGCCCCATTGGGCGCCTACCACGATTGTATTAGCCATGTCTTGTTCTCCTGGAGGCACAGACCTCCGCTGGTTTTGAAAATTCGGTCGATGACGCCACTGCTCTCCCCAATGCGGAATCAAGCGCCCCTGGGGAGACGCTTGTGATTTGCGCGGTCTGGCTGCTGGCGCCGGTGTTTAGATCAGTTGCCCAGGCCTCCGCTGAAGAGCATGGCGGCGATGCCAATCGTGACGAGCAGAGAAACGATTCCCAGCGCCACGATCATGGTGCGCGGGCCGTCCTTTTGCTTCACTTTCGGGCCAAAACCTCTGCGCGCCGCACGTTCGATCGGGGTCGAGCTGAAGCCGCCGGCAGCGGCGCTCACGGTGCGAGGGGCGGTGCCGCCACGGCTGGCGGGAGCGGCCGCAGGGGCGTCCTCATAGAACACGGCGGCCACGCTGCCGATCTCGAAACTTGCGCCGTCGCCTAGTTCCACGCGTTCCACACGCTCGCCGTTGACCTTGGTGCCGTTGGTCGATCCGAGATCAGTGAAGGTCCATTGGCCGCTTTCATTGGCGAACTGGCCGTGATGGCTGGAGACGGAACCATCCGGGATTTGGAGGTCATTGTCCTCGGCGCGGCCCACGGTCATGAGCGCGGCGCTGAGTTCGGCCTCGAAGGCGTTTCCGTCGGGAGTCTGAAGAGTGATCCTGGCCATAATGTGAATAAGTGCTTGGGGGCAGTTCTATCGGTTTCAACGAGTTTCTTCAATCAGTTTGGCAAACTCGGCAAAGAAATACTTGGCGTCGTGCGGCCCGGGGGCGGCCTCCGGGTGATATTGCACGCTGAACACGGGGTGCTCCAGGTGGCGGATGCCCTCGACAGTGCCGTCGTTCAAGTTGATGTGGGTGACCGCGACATTGCCCGGCAGGCTGGAAGGGTCGATGGCGAAGCCATGGTTTTGCGCGGTCATGGCCACGGTGCCGCTGCGCAGGTCCTTCACAGGCTGGTTGCCACCGCGATGGCCGAACTTGAGCTTGAAAGTGCGCCCGCCAAAGGCGTGCCCCAGGATTTGATGGCCCAGGCAGATGGCAAAGATGGGCTTTTTGCCCACCAGCGCCTTCACTTCGCGGTGGATGTAGTCGAGCGCGGCCGGATCGCCAGGGCCGTTGGAGAGAAAGACCCCGTCCGGATTCTTTGCCAGCACCTCCTCGGCGCTGGTGGTGGCGGAAACCACATCGACATCAAACCCATACTGGCGCAGGCGGCGCAGCATGTTGTACTTGATGCCGAAATCATAGGCCACGATGCGGTACTTGACCGGGCCGAGCGGATGGGTGCAGCCCTTCTTGGCATCGCCTGTACGTTGCTGGCTGGGGCTGGGGATGTCCCAGTCGCCGCTCAAGGTGCTGTCGGGGTCCCAGCGGTAGTTGGTGGGCGTCGTCACTTCCTTGACGAAATCGGACCCTTCCATGGGCGGGCTTTCAGCAGCCATACGGACGGCCTCGTCGACGGAAACATCCTGGCTGGTGATCACCGAACGCATCGCGCCACGGGTGCGCAGGTGCTTCGTGAGCGCCCGCGTGTCGATGCCCTGGATGCCGGGGATGTTCCACTGCTTCAGGTAGGTGTCCAGATCCATCTCGGAACGCCAGTTGCTCACCACGGGGCTGAGCTCCTCGATCACGAAACCGCGCACGTGCGGCCGGCTGCTTTCGTTGTCCTGCTCGTTGACGCCATAGTTGCCGATCTGCGGCGCGGTCATCGCCACGATCTGCCCCCGGTAGGAAGGATCGGTGAGCACCTCCTGATACCCAGTCATCGAGGTGTTAAAGCAGGCCTCGCCCGTTGCGGTGCCGGAGGCGCCAAAGGCTTCCCCTTCAAAGTATCGTCCGTCTTCCAGTGCCAGAATTGCTCTCATCAATAATCAATAAAAAATCAGGTCAAACGGCTTGGTAGTAAACGCGAAGAGGGGCGGGCGCAAGCGGTGGAACGCAAAGGGGATAAAATCGAGCCCGGTCCGGGCGGCGTCCCGGGTGCAAGAAAACCCTCGCCAGCCTGTACTCTCCCCCTATTCGTTCATGATTCCACGCCTGCCTTTCTCTGCTTGTTTTGTGCTTGCCGGCCTCCTTGCGCTCACCAGCGCCCGGGGCGGGTCTCCGCCGGACTACGACAAGGCTATCAAGCCCTTCCTGGCCGAGCACTGCGACCGCTGCCACGGCGAGAAGAAGCACAAGGGCGAGCTGCGGCTGGACACACTTTCGCGCGACTTTTCCTTGGGTGCCTCCGCCATGCACTGGGCGGATGTGATGGATCGCATCAGTTCCGGCCAGATGCCGCCGGATGACGAGCCGCAGCCGAAGGCCGAAGAGGCGGCGAGGATCGTGGAATGGCTGGCCGCCAGGCTCAAGGAGGGCGAGTCCGCACGCATGGCCCAATGGGAGCGCGTCACCTTCTACAAGCTCACCCGCGAGGAGTATGCCAACACACTCTTTGACCTCCTGGGCGTGCACTACGATGCCACTGATCCCACCGGCCTGCCGGAGGATCCGAACTGGCAGGGCTTCGAGCGCATTGGCGCGGTGCTGTCGCTCTCGCCTGCGCATGTGGAAAAATACTTCGCGGCGGCGGAAGGCGCTTTGGCAGAAGCTCTGCCCGTGGCCGCTGCCAAGCCGCTCAACCTGCACTGGGACGCCCTTGATCTTCGCGGAGGGTCGGACCGTGTAAAACTGAAGGAGCAGGGCCTGCTGGACAAGGTGCGGGTCGATGTCTGGCCTGGCAGCACGTTCTACGGGCAGCCGGGGTCGGTCCGCCAGCTCAGCGTGCCGGTCGCAGGCGACTACAAGGTGCGCGTCAAGCTCAGCGGCCTGAAGCCCTTGAATGGTCGCGCACCGCATGTCTGCATCTACGTGGTGGACATCGACCGCATCCTCCTGGAGCAGGATGTGGTCACGACTGAGGATCAGCCGATTACCGTCGAAGCGCGTGTCCACCTGCCTGCCGGCAATCACCCGATTCGCATGACCAACGAGGCACCCGGCCCGTCGAACCTGCCACGCGCTGGGCGTAATGGCAGGGACCCATTTTTCAGCATCAAGGCCGGGCGCCCTCCATGGCAGACCAAGCTGACCGATGAGGAAGGCAAGCCCATTCTGCCTTTTCTGATCGTGGATTGGGTCGAGTGGGAGGGGCCGGTGATGGATGCCGCTCCCACTATTGCCCAGCGAGAGTACCTGCCCAAGGACAAGAAGGATGTGTCGCAGGCCCGCGATATCTTCAAACGCTTCGCCGATCTCGCGTTCCGCCGTCCCGTCAAGCCGCAGGAGCTGGATCGTTTTGAAAACCTGGTGAAGAGCGAAATGCAGAGCGGCGAGACGTTCGAGGCGGCGCTGAAGACCGGCCTGCTGGCCATCCTGTGTGCCGATGATTTTTTTTATCTCGTGGAGGGATCGGAGAAGGAAAACCTGCTGCGCATCAACGATTGGGAGCTGGCCTCGCGCCTGTCCTATTTTCTCTGGAGCACCATGCCAGATGCCGCGCTGCGCGATGCGGCGGCGAGCGGCACCTTGCATGAGCCCGGGGTATTGAAGACGCAGGTGGCGCGAATGCTGCACGACCCCAGGATCGCCCGCTTCACCGAATCCTTTCCGCGCCAGTGGCTGCAACTGTATCGCGTCGGCATGTTCCCGCCCGACAAGAAGTTGTACCCCACCTATGACGACTACTTGCAGAAGAGCATGATCAAAGAGACCACCGCTTACTTTGGCGAGGTGCTGGC
>CAINXC010000550.1 GCA_903854655.1 uncultured Verrucomicrobiota bacterium
AGCAGCACTTCGATGGGCTGAATGGCATAGTCGCCGGGGCCTTTGGCCTGGGCGTACTGCTGCAATGATTCGACACACTCCTTGGCTTTGCCTGCGTTGGCTTGCTTCAAGATGCCGCTCAGGGTGGGCAGTACCGCTGGTGGTGGCAGGGGTTCTGGGACGGGCAATGCGGCAGGTGGCGTTGTCGGCACCGCTGGCATTGCCACCACTGGCGGCGGAGCAGGAGCCTGACCGGCGAGGTAGATGTCATCGCCGACGAGGCGGGAGTATTCCGCCGGAATCTGCCCACCGCTTGAGCGCTCGAGCACACCGGCACGCGTGCGTTTGAAGACCTGCTCGACCGTCAAACCTGGAGTGCGTAGGTTTTTGAGCAGTTCTTCGGTGTAGAGGCCGTTGGTGCCATCGCCATCGAGCGCGGTTTGTCCCGCATCGGTGGCAAAGGCGATGAGCGATCCGGCTGGCGGCTTCATCTCGCTGAGGCCACCGGGGTTGGTGGCATCACGCGTGCGTCCGGTGCGCGCGACCGCCGTCGTTCGGCAGGCATCGAGAATGACAAGGTTGCAGTGTGCGCCAGCGGTTTTCATGTCGGCGACGGCCTGCTCGACATTGAAGAGCTTCGTCTCCGCCAGCAGGCGCAGTGTCACATCGTCGGCACCTTCCGCTGTGTAGCCGGATTTGACCGGAAGCAGGTAGTTTGAGCCTGCCACGGAGATGCCATGTCCTGCATAGTAAAACAGGCCGACTTCGGCACCGGTTAAGGTGGCGCGGAATTCCACCACGGCTCGCAGCAGTTGATCACGCGTGACGTCATGCTTTTCGATCACCGCAAAGCCGAGATCGCGCAGGGTTTTGGCCACGGCTTTGGCATCGTTGCCCGTGTTGCGCAGCGGACCCACGGCGGCCTCGTACTTCGCATTGCCAATGACGAGGGCCGTGCGTGCAGATGGTTTGGGGGCGGCTTCCGTTCGCAGGGCGAACGCAGCGAGCAAAAGACAGCCTGCTAGGTGGAGGCGAGAGGGCATGGCGCACAGTCTGCAATTGAGATCTCAGAGGTCAACAGCATGCAAACGGTTGACCGCGCACGCAGACCTCGCATCATCCGCCGATGAAGTGCGCCCTCCCCGCCCTACTGCTAGTCCTGACGAGCTGCCAATCGGCCTTGAAACATGTCGCTGAGCCGACGCCGCTCATTCCTGGAGATCCATCCGCGCCTTCGCAGATCACCCCCGACGAGGCGATGGCGCTGGCCCAGAAATACACGAATCACACTTGGCGGCCCTTTGCGCGCAACATCCTGCACGGCAAGGACAAGGCGGGCGTCCTCGTCAACACGCCGGATGTGACGCACGAGCCGCAGCAGGACCGCAAAGGCTGGTGGGTCCCGGGAGAGGTGAATAGCGGTGTGCCGTACAAGTGGGGCGGCTTTGATGATCCGGCTTCCTTTGATCTCGCCATCGCCAATGGCAGCGCTGGCGGCGATGTGTCATCGCCTGAGAAGCGCCGTGCCGACAATGCCGCTGTAAGCTCTCAGGCCGCCGGGGTGGACTGCTCGGGCTTTGTCGCACGCTGTCTGAAACTACCGACGCCTCACGACACCAGTCAGTTGCCCAGCGTTTGTACCGAGCTGTCCAGCGCGCAGGAATTGCAGCCAGGGGATGTACTCAACATTCCGCATCGTCACGTCATTATCTGCGCTGGGTGGTATGACCCGCAGCATACCTGGATCTACTATTATGAGACGGGCGGCGCGCCCGACTACTGGAAGCCCAGCCTCAAGCAGGCACCGCTGGCGGCTCTGCTCGCTCTCGGTTACAAACCGCTGCGCTACAAAGGCATGGCTCATGAGCTGGTGCCCAGCGGCAAGCAGCCCAAGGAAGTGCTGACGCGTGCGGTCAAAGCGAGCGCC
>CAINXC010000551.1 GCA_903854655.1 uncultured Verrucomicrobiota bacterium
CGGCGAGGAGGCGAGCAGGGGACGAACGAAGCCCTTCAGCCTGCAATGACGGCGCGTTGGGACAACGCGCCCTACCTTGCGCCGGGCGACAGCAGTCAAGGGGTTGTGCGGAACGCTCACCAAAGTGAACAGGATTGGGCGGGTCGCCCGCAGCAGATGCCGAGGGCGGGTCGCCCAATACGGTTCGCTTTGCACTTTTGGTGCCGTTGGCGGGCAGGAATCAATGAAGGCAGGCAGGGGACGAACGAAGCCCTTCGGCCTGCAATGACGGCGCGTTGGGACAACGCGCCCTGCCTTGCGCCGGGCGACAGCAGTCAAGGGGTTGGGCGGAACGCCCGCTACGCGCTCGATGACCTGGAATGGCGCGCCGTGGTCATGGGCGTGCCGGGCCTGGAACGGCATGGCGAGGAAGGCCTCCTTTTGCTCATCGCTCCAGGGGACCATGGCCATCTCTTCCGCACGGGTGCTGGTGTCGATGCGGCGCAGCAGCGGCAGATCGTCTTCCGTGGCCGGGCGCAGGGTGATGGAAGGCGGCGGAGGCATTCGCTCAGAAACAACCATAGAGGATGTGGCAATCAGCGAATTTGGCAAGGCGTTTTACCGTACTGCGAAGTAACAAATCGCCACATTGGGGAGATGGGAGATGGCGCGGGGACGTTTGGGACGGAACTCAGGGTTGTGCCAACCCTGGGCTCAATGGCGGAACGCCTTTGGCGTTGGGGAACGGGGGTCGTGGTGCCGCGCCCATCCATCATCCCTCATCCATCATCCCTCATCCATCATCCCTCATCCATCATCCATCATCCATCATCTATCATCTCCCATCTGCCATCATCCCCCGCCCCGCCCTGCGGGTTACACCCACCACGCAAGGGCTTCAAAAGGGTTGCCACATGAAATGTTCTGGCGTTTGGTGCTGGCAGCAGCCTTTGCCGCCTCTTCAACACGTTTCACCGTCATGACCACGCGCCCCCTTTCTGTTCTGTTTGCTGTCGCCTCCCTGAGCCTGACGACACCCTTGCGGTCCCTTGCTGAGGGATCGAGCGCGGGGGTGGTGGCGGTGGATGGCAAGAAGGTGCCGTTCGACTTTGTGGACGATGTGGTGGTGCCGGTGCCGAGCGAGATTTTCTCGGTGCTGGACAAGCTGGGCGAACCGAACTGGCACCTGGAGGAACGGGGAGTGAAGACGCCGGAGACGACGGACCGCACGCGCCTGGCGCTGCTGTTCGGCTCGGTGGTGGCGGAGGGCTTTGTGGCGGTGCAGGCGCAGGACCACAAGGCGGTGGAGGAGATCGGCCGCGAGGTGATCGACCTTTCGAAGACGCTGGGCATTCATTCCTCGGTGCTGCCTCATGCGCAGGCGATCCTGGAGGCGGCGGACCACAACCAGTGGCCGACGATCCGGGCGGAATTTGACCGCACGCAGAAGACGGTGCGGGAGACGATGGACAGGATGCGCGACAGCGAGCTTTCGCAGTGCGTGAGCCTGGGCGGCTGGCTGCGCGGGACGGCGGCGGTGACAAGCGTGGTGGGCAAGAATTTCTCGGCGGACCGCGCGGAGCTTCTCTACCAGCCAGACCTGGTGAAGCACTTCGAAGGGCAGATCGCGAAGATGCCGGGCAGCATGAAGAAGCACGCGACAATCAAGGCGATCGGCACCGGCCTGAAGGAAATCCACGAGCTGATGGAGAAAAGCGCGGACGGGTTCAAGATGGAATCAGTGGCGCGCATCGGTGCGATCACCAACGACCTGCTCAAGCTGATCAGCCCCGCGAAGTAATCCATTCCGGCCGCCCGCCCCATCGCACCACGTTTTCGTATGAACCGAGCCCTTCGTTCCCAGCCCCTCCTGCCCGGCCTCCTGATGGCGGTGCTGGCGGTCGTTCTTGCCATGGTTCCCACCACGGTGCGCGCCACGGTGGATGACGCGCACAGCTTTGCGATGGAGGCGGCGACGCCGTTCGTGGCGGACGGTTTCATCGTGCGCGAAGACTACTGGAACGGCGAGGTGAAGAGCGGCCAGAAGCTGATGGTGCGCCACCAGCTTTTCAAGGGCAACGACTACGCCTTCTGGCTGGGCACGGCAAACGACGGCTGCACGCTGGAAGTGCAGGTGCTGGACGAGAAGGGCACGGCGATCCACATCACGCCGAAGATCGGCATCGGCCCGAACTTCACGAGCGTGCGGGTGAACCCGCCGAAGACGGGCTCGTATTCGATTGTGTTCTCGGTGACATCGAAGACTGAGAAGACGGTGTTCTGGGCGCTGGCGTACGGGTATCGCTGAGGCGGGGCGGCTCCCGCAGGGTGTATGCCGGTATAGGACAAACAGGACGGAGAGGTCCTGAATGACGGGCTAAAGTGCTTCTTTTGCTTTTTTCATGCCTTCTGAAACCATCGAATATGAGACGCCGGAGCTGCTGCAATCGCTCGTGGCGCAGGACACGCAGTTGCTGCGGCATCTGGCGGACGCTTTTTCCGTGCGGGTGACGAGCCGCGACGGCTGGGTGAAGCTGGAAGGGAACGAGGCGGACATCCGGGCGGCGCGCGAGGTGCTGCGCCAGGTGGAGAAGGTGCACCGCCAGGGCGGCGAGGTGACGGCGCACTTGTTTCAACTGGTGATCGGCTCGGTGCGGGAAAGCCGCGACGGCGAATCGGCCAAGGCGATCATGGGCCTGCGGCTGCTGGGCGGATCGCGCCGGCCGGTGCTGCCGAAGACACGCGGGCAGATGCAGTACCTGCAGGTGATGAGGGACCACGAGGTGGTCTTTGGCGTGGGCCCTGCGGGCACGGGCAAAACTTACCTGGCGATGGCGCAGGCGGTGCAATGCCTCAAAAACAAGACGGTGCAGCGGCTGATTCTCACCCGCCCCGCCGTGGAGGCCGGTGAGGCGCTGGGCTTCCTGCCGGGCGACCTGAAGGAGAAGATCTTCCCCTACCTGCGCCCGCTGTACGATGCGCTCTACGACCTGCTGGACACGGAGGAGGCGGAGCGCCTGATCGAGCGCGGCTTCATCGAGATCGCCCCGCTCGCCTACATGCGCGGGCGCACCTTGAAGAACGCCTTCATCATCCTCGATGAAGCCCAGAACACGACGGCGGAGCAGATGTTCATGTTCCTCACGCGGCTGGGCGAAGGCTCGCGCTGCGTCGTCACCGGCGACCCCACGCAGATCGACCTGCGGCGCGGCATGAAGTCCGGCCTGGTGGAAGCGGTGCGGGTGCTGGATGAGGTGCCGGGCGTGGAGTTCGTGCACTTCGAAACCTCGGATGTGGTGCGCCTGCCGGTGGTGCAGCGGATCATCGACGCGTACGCGAAGTATCGGGCCAGGGAAGGCTGATCGAGACTGACAAATAGGAGCAAGAATCCCCTGCCCCACGCCTTTTTCTCTCCCCATGTCCCCCCTCGATCTCCAGGTCAACGGCTACGCAGGCACCGATTTCAACAGCGACGACCTGACGGCGGAGGCGCTGCATCATGCCTGCGAATGCCTGCGCGAGGATGGCTGCGCGCAGATCCTTGCCACCTTCATCACGGACACGATTGAGAACCTGGAAAGCCGGATGGGCAGGCTGACGGCCTTGCGGGAGAAAGACCCGCTGGCGCGTGAGGTGATCGCAGGGATTCACATTGAGGGGCCCTTCATCAATCCCGAAAAGGGCTACGTGGGCGCGCATCCGCCGCAGTGCGTGAAGCCGGGCAATGTGGAGGATGCGAAGCGCCTGCTGGGAGCCGCACAGGGCCTGGCGAAGCTGGTGACACTGGCGCCTGAGCATGACGCCGGCTTCGCAACCACGGCCTACCTTGCCGGGCAGGGCGTGGTGGTTTCCGCCGGGCATTGCAACCCGAGCCTGGAGGTCCTGCGTGCCAGCACGGAGCACGGGGTGAGCATGTTCACGCACGTGGGCAACGGCTGCCCTATGCAAATGCACCGGCATGACAACATCATCCAGCGCGTGCTGTCGCTGCGCGACAAGATCTGGCTGTGCTTCATCCCGGACGGGGTGCATGTGGATTTCTTTGCCCTGGGCAACTACCTGCGCAGCGCCGGGGTGGAACGCTCGATTTTTGTCACTGATGCGATCTCCGCCTCAAGGCTGGGGCCGGGGCGGTTCAAGCTGGCGGGCTGGGACATTCTCATCGGCGAGGACCTAGTGGCACGCTCGCCTGACGGCTCGCATTTCGTGGGCTCGACGGTGACGGTTCCGCGCATCAAAGAAAACGCTCGTGATCATTTGGGCCTAAGTGAGGCCCAGGTTGCCACGTTGCTGGATCACAACCCCCGCCGCGCCCTGGGTCTTCTTTAGGACGCCTGGCAGTTGAATTTGTCGCCGACCTGTTTACCATTCCGCCTATGAAAGCCCTGCTCAGCCTGATTTTCGCCGTCGCCATCGGCTATGTGGCCTATCAGTACGTGTACCCTCCGTTCGGTGCCTGGGCGGGGATTGACAAGCCCAAGGTGGTGATCGTGGCCCAGGCCGAGCCGAAGAAGCACATCGAGCTCAACATGCCGAAGCTGAAGGAGTCCAAGCTGGAGGAACCCAAGGTCAAGGAGCCCAAACCGGAAATGGCGCCTGAAGCGAAGCCGGAGCCGAAGCCGGAAATGGCGGCTGAAACGAAGCCGGAGGTGGCCGCCGCGCCGCCGCCACCACCTGAAGCCGCCAAGCCCAAGGACGGCGAATTCGTCGCACCGCCGATGAAGACGCTGGAGGAAGCCACGAACAACTGGACGCGGATCCCCGAGAGCATCTTCAACAACACCCGCTTTGCGGTGAAACTGGCCAAGGATGTGGAAGTGAAAGGCGCAGTGGGCGCCACCAAGATCCCGGCTGGCGGCAAGGCCGTGCCGGTAGGGCAGAAGGATGGCAATCTGCTGGTTTCTCCAGGACCGGGCTCCCCTTTCCAGGGCGAGATCGCGATCGAAGACACCAACATCAAGGAGCTCATGACCGCTGCCTATGACCAGTGGAAGGTGGCCTATGTGGACGCCGCCCGCCGCCGCTTCGAACAGAAGAAGCAGGAGGCGCTCAACCCCTCCACCAAAAAGACCGCCGGAGGCAAGGGTGCCAATGTGGCCGACAACAAGCCGGAGAAAGCTCCCGACGGCACCTTCCCGCTCCTGGTCGCCAGCATGAAGGCGGGCGATGTCACCGAAATCAAGCCGGACAACATCAAGAAGTGGGGCGAGGTGGGCAAGGAAAAGATCGACGGCCAGGAAATGTGGACGGTGACGGTGACCTTCGAGGCGGTGACGCCCTTCGGAAAATTTGAAACCGACGCCCAGGCCCAAGTGAAGAACGGCAAGGTGCAGAAGTGGATCTACACCGGCACCGGTGAAGTGGTGCCGTGAGGGAAAATGACCAATGACCGATGGCCCGGCAGGGCCTTGGGGCTGGCGGTCGGAGGGAACCTGATTGACGACTGCTGAAAGGCCCGGAGGAGGCGGCAGCGGCTTTCAATTCAGCAATCGGCAATCCTTGTTCGCCAATCGTCAATCAATCCCCGTCACAGCCCTTCATCCCCCAGCCGGCGGTCCTTGACCAGGTAGTTTTGCACGTAGTCACGCACGGCTTCGGCCAGGGGCGTGAGTTCATCCTTGTAACCGGACTGGCGCAGCTTGGCGATGTCGGCACAGGTGTAGTACTGGTACTTGGAGCGGAGCGCCTCCGGCATGTCAATGAACTCGATGTTGGGGGCCACGCCGGCGGCGGCGAAGATGGCGTGGGTGAGCTGCAGCCAGGACTGGGCGGTGCCGCTGCCCAGGTTGTAAAGACCGCTGGCGAGCGGCGACTGCGCCAGGTGCAGGGTCATGCGCACGGCGTCCTTCACGTAAAGAAAGTCACGCATCTGCTCACCGTCGCGGAAATCGGGCCGGTGCGACTTGAAGAGCTGCACCTTGCCGGTGGCGATGATCTGGCCGAAGGACTTGTGCACCACGCTGCGCATGTCGGCCTTGTGGTCCTCATTGGGGCCGAAGACATTGAAGTACTTCAGGCCGATGATGCGGCGCAGCAGCCCGCTGCGCTGGGCGTGCAGGTCAAACAGGTGCTTGCTGTAGCCGTACATGTTGAGCGGTCGCAGCTTGTGCAGATCGGTCATGCGGTCATCCATGCCATGCACGCCGTCGCCGTAGGTTGCGGCGCTGGAGGCGTAAACGAAGCGTGCACTGCGGGCCACCGCCCACTGCGCGAGCAGCCGGGTGTAGTCGAAGTTGTTGCGCATGAGGTAGTTCGAATCGCGCTCCGTGGTGGCGGAGCAGGCGCCCAGATGCAGCACCAGCTCCACCTTGTCGAGCGTGTTCGCCCCTCCCTTGACCGCGCTCAGAACGTCGTCCGCGTCCATGTACTCGGCAAATTTCAACGGCACCAGGTTGCGCCATTTTTCGTCGATGCCCAGCCGGTCGCTGATGATGATGTTTTCGAACCCGCGGCGGTTCAATTCCCACACGAGGGCGCTGCCGATAAGTCCGGCGCCTCCGGTGACCAGGATGCGGCTTTCAGGTGATTTAAGCATGGTGGAGCAGGGCCGCGCTGTGGCGGCAGGCGCCTAGTGTGGCGCGCTCCTTCCCGCGTGCAAAAGATGTTTGCCGCGAAGTGGTCAGGCCTTCTTCGGGGTTTCTGTCCAAACCGCCGGGTTGCCAAACATGTCGAGGCCTTCGGAGTGCGGCGAACCGCATCCGGCCACGGCGATGAATTCCAGGGGCTCCATGCAGCGCACCGCCGGATAAAGCCACTCTTCACCACCCACCTGCAGCTTGGGCAGCAGGGCGGATCCGATGCGCTCGACCTCGATGCTGAGCAGGATGGGCTCCTGCGAGGCCGCCGAAATGTAGCTCTGCGGTTCTTCGATCCAGCCGATGAGACCGCTGTTGTTGACCATGTCCCAGATCTCACCGCGATCCAGGTCCAGCCGCACGGCGAACCCCACGCGCTCCTGTTTTCCGGGCTTGCGGCCCTTCTGTACGAGCCCAAAAACCACCTGCGAAAGCAGTACCGAAGGAGTCAGGTCGATCTGAAAGCCAAAACGCACTGGTTCGGCCGGGACCTCCAAAGAGCCAAAATTGAGCAGCTCGAAAGCTTCAAATTCAACGTCTGGCAGGCTGATGGGATGAGGTTGAAGGGACATGGCTGTTTGGGTGGTTGGGAGTGCAAAAAATAATTCCAAGCAAAACTAGACTATATATTCTCCATTATCAAACTAATTTCCATAACGTCTCAAATAATCACTCTGGGCAGCAGTCAAATCTTGAATCACTCAAAGTTGTTCACACCACTGTGTTGTTGATAACTTTCTGCACTTAACCGTAATCAACAGTTGCGGTCCGGTCCCGTTTTCGGTATTTAAGGCCTGCAAAGTATCAGTCAAAACTGACATTTTAAATACGTGGCATAGCAGCCATTGTTGCCTTGCCCGTTTCCCAGCGGACCTCCCATGCACCTCCCGACCGCCCCTGCCCCGACTTTCCTGCCCGACTTGCGGTATCGCAAGCCGCAGGCGCGTATGTTTGGATCCCGCAGGACTGGAGGGGGCTGGCTGCTGCCGCTCGGCTGGTCGCAAATGGCGATGTGGCCCTGGCTCGGTTGCGCCGGCAACGAGGGCACGGATGATGTGCGCCGCGCCCTGAACTCCAGGCGTGGCACCGGATCGGGACCGCAGGAACCGCCGTCATCGCCCGACGACGATCTTCCCTTCTATCATGTGCCGGTGCTCCTCAAGGAAGTCATCCATTTCCTGCGCCCCGGCCCCGGCGGCCTGTTCTTCGATGCCACCCTCGGCGGCGGCGGCCATAGCGAGGCGCTCCTGCAGGCTGGTGCCAGCGTGGTGGCCATGGACCAGGACCCGGTGGCCATCGCTCATGCAAGCACCCGGCTGCGCGCCCACGCCGAGCGCTTCAGCGTCCTGCGCGGCAATTTCCGCCACTTTGAGGAAGTGCTTGGCGAGATTGGCGTGAAGCAGTTTGACGGCATCCTGGCCGACATCGGGGTGTCCTCGAAACAGCTCGATGACGTGTCGAAGGGCTTTTCCTTCATGCATGACGGTCCGCTCGACCTGCGCATGGACCCGGATGGACCACAAACCGCCGCCGATCTCGTCAACACGCTTTCAGAAGAGGATCTGGTGCGCATTTTCTTTGAGTACGGTGAGGAGCCCAAGGCACGGCGCATTGCGCGAGGCATTGTACAGGCACGCGCCGGCAAGTCCATCCGCACCACGCTGGAGCTGGCGCAGATCATCGAGAAGGCCAGCCCACGCACGGGCAAGCGCCATCCGGCCACCCTGGTGTTTCAAGCGCTGAGGATCGCGGTGAATGATGAGCTGGGCGCTCTGCAGGATTTTCTCAAGGTCGCGCCGAAGTGGCTGAAGGCCGGCGGCCGCCTGGCCTTGATCTCATTTCACAGCCTGGAAGACAGAATTGTGAAGCGCAGCTTCCAGCACTACGCCACAGCCAATCTGGACCGGCCGGAGTGGCCGGCACCCCGCCCCAATCCTGATTTCTGTCTGCACCTGCTCACGCGCAAGCCGGTGGAGGCCACCCCCGAAGAAACGCAGCAAAACCCTCGCGCCCGCAGTGCACGTCTGCGGGTGGCGGAACGCCTTCCTATTCCGTCATGAGAAATCGCAACCGCAATCGCTACCGTAATTCCATCCGCCTGCCGGCGATCCTGTTCATCATGATCGTGGGCGGCCTGGTGGGCGCCCGCTGGATCAAGGAGATCCGTGCCCGGCACGAGACCATGCGCCTGAGCACCGAAGTCCGTGCGCTCGACCACGACGTGACCACCCTGCGCAGGGACATCAAGGACCTGACCAGCCGTTACTCCGCGCTCATCACCGAGGACACGCTCAAGACCCGGCTGCGGGAGAGGCACATCGAGATGCACGACATCGCGACCGAGACCATCATTTCACTTCAATCAAACGCCCCGACGGGATTCGCCGCCAACCTCGACCATTGACGCCCAATGGCCCATCCACAGATCGAGCACCAGAGATACGAGCGTGCGGTGTGCAGCCGCATGGCCTGGTTGTCCTTGTTCCTGATCCTTGGGTTCACAGGCATCTCGGTGCGGCTGTACTGGCTGCAGGTGCGGATGCATGAACAGCTCACGGCGGATGCAGCGCGCCTGCGCCAGGATCGCATCGTGCTGCCGGCGCTGCGCGGCTCCATTTGGGATTCGGCCGGTGAATTGCTGGCCCAGGACCGCACCCTGACAGAGATCTACGGTGACAAGAAGCATCTGGAGGACCCGAGGGTGGTGCTGCCTTACCTTGCCAAAATGCTGGGTATGCCGAAAGCAGAGATCAAGGCCCGAATGACCGACGAACAGGTGGTCGCCACTTATCGCGAACATGTCGCCAAAAGCATCGCGCCGAAGCTCAAGATGGAGCCAAAAGACGTGCTCAAGGTCCTGATGCCTGGCGATTCGAAGTCGCCCACGCTCATCAACGGGCTGGAAAAAGAAGACGCTGAATCCTGGCGGGCGCTGCTGAAAGATGATTTCATCACCGGCATCTACCCGCGCCCCTATGTGCGCCGTTTCAACCCCGCCGGCGACCGCCTGGCTCATGTGCTGGGAACCGTGAACCGTGACAAGCAGGCCGGTGCTGATGGCGTGGAGAAGCTCGTGAACAGCACGCTGAAGGGCGCCGATGGTTTCGAGTGGGTCGAGCGTGATTCGAAAAAGAAACGCGAACTCCCAGGCTTCGCCGGAGAGGTGCGCGAGCCCAGGCACGGCAAGGGCGTGGTGCTCACCATTGACATGCACCTCCAGCAGCAGCTCGAGGACATCCTTCTTCGCGCCTATCAGACCCATCACCCCAGAAAGGTCCAGGCCGTGCTGGTGGATCCCATGAGCGGCTCCATCCTGGCCATGGCCAGCCAGCCGCTGGAGCAAACCAACAAGGAGGGAAACATCGAGCGGCGCAACATGGCGGTGACCGACCTGTACGAACCGGGTTCGACCATGAAGATCCTCACCCTCACCGCCGGTCTCGACCTGGGCAAAGTGCAGCTCGGCAGCACCTTCGACTGCTCCCCCAACAAGGGCGATTGCTATGAGGAAATGGGCGGTAAAATCAGGCTGAAGGACGACGAAACCAACGGCAGGCTGACGGTCAAAAACATCCTCGCCCACTCCAGCAACATTGGAGCCTACAAGGTCGCGAAGACCGTCACAGAGGAGCACTTTTACGAATACATCAAGCGTTTCGGTTTTGGCAGCAAAACCGCCCTCTCCCTGCCCCGTGAACAAACGGGCACCGTGCGGCCGGTGGACAAATGGAGCGGCACCTCCCTGTCACGCATGGCCATGGGTTACGAAGTTAGTGTCACCCCTTTGCAAATGGCCATGGCTGTGAGCACAATCGCCAACAAGGGCGTTCTCATGCAGCCGCGCCTTGTGGACCGCATTGTCGCTGCCGACGGCCGCAGCAGCGAGGTGCAGCCGCCTGTCGCCGTGCGCCAGGTGTGCAGCGCCCACACCGCCGCGTGCATGACGGAGGCGATGGAAGCCGTGGTCACTGAAGGCACCGGCAAACAGGCCGCCATCGAAGGGGTTCGGGTTGCCGGCAAAACGGGCACCGCCCAGCGCTGCGATCCGGAAACCAAGCGCTACCCGCCAGGCCATTATGTGGTGTCCTTCGTTGGCTTCGCCCCAGCGGACAATCCCAAGGTCGCCTGCGTCATCGTGATGGACGATCCGCAGACCGAGGACCGGAAGCAGCTCTATGGCGGCAAGCTCGCCGCTCCTGTGTTTGCTGAAGTGGTGAAGAAAACGCTCGACTACATCGCAGTCGCCCCCGAACACGCCATGAAAATCAGCTACGTGCCCGAAGGAGACCTCAAGTGAATCTACGCGAACTTACAGCCCCGCTAACGACCCCGATGATCAGCGGTGATCTCAACACCGAGATCACCGGCATTGCCTATGATTCACGCAAGGTGAAACCCGGCTTTGCCTTCGTGGCCTTGCGCGGCACGCATGTGGACGGTCATGACTACATCGTCAAGGCCGTCGAGCTGGGCGCGTCCGCGATCATCGCGGAGAGCCCTGGCGGCCACGAAGTGAAAACACCCTGGGTGCACGTGCCGGACTCACGTGTGGCCCTGGCGCTGACAGCGGCTGCCTTTTATGATTTTCCGGCCCGGGAGCTGGCCATCGCCGGCATCACCGGCACCAATGGCAAGACCACCATCGGCTTCCTGGTGCACCACCTGCTGAACAAGGCGCAGATGCGCTGCGGCCTGCTGGGCACTGTGCACTACGATTTGGGCGGCCAGATCATTGCCGCCACGCACACCACCCCTGAATCCCTGGAAATCCAGCAGCACCTCGCCACCATGCGGGCCAACGGCTGCCGCGCGCTGGCGATGGAGGTTTCTTCCCATGCCCTGCACCAGCATCGGGTGCACGGCATTCCCTTCAAGGCCGCCGTCTTCACCAACCTGACCCAGGATCACCTCGATTACCACGGCACGCTCGAAAACTACTTCGAGGCCAAATCCATGCTGTTCCAGACCGTGGCCGCACAGACCGCAGGCAAGATGATCATCAACGGTGATGACGGCTGGGGCCGCAAGCTGGCCCTGCGTTTTGACAGCACGGGCCGCGTGGTCACCTATGGTTTCGGCGTCTCCTGCGCCCTGCGCGCCGTGAACGTGCGCTACGATGCCACCGGCACCTCCTTTGGCCTTGAAGCGAAGGGGCGCGAATATCTGGTGCGCATGCCGCTGGTGGGCGATTTCAACGTGTACAACGCCCTCGCCGCCCTGGGTGTTGCGGAGGCTGTTGGCGTGAATTTCCGCGAGGCCATCACCAATCTCAAGTCCGCCCCCCAGGTCCCTGGGCGCCTTGAGCGGGTGAGCGAGGATCAGGAGCGCTTCCAGGTGTACGTCGACTACGCGCACACACCGGATGCCATCATCAATGCGCTCAAGGCCGTGCGTGCCCTGCGGCCCAGCCGCATCATCACCGTGTTCGGCTGCGGCGGCGACCGCGACCGCTCCAAACGCCCGCTCATGGCGCGCGCCGCCGAACAAGGCAGCGACATCTGCATTCTCACCTCCGACAATCCGCGCACCGAAGACCCCAAGCAGATCCTCAAGGATGCCAGCGCCGGTTTTTCAGGCAAGAACCACATCGAAATCATGGACCGGCGGGAAGCCATTGAGGCGGCCATTTCCAATGCAAGCCCCGGGGACATCGTTGTCATCGCCGGCAAGGGCCACGAAGATTACCAGGATATTCAAGGCGTGAAGCATCCCTTTGATGACCGGCGCATCGCCCATGGCTTCCTTCGTGCCCGTCGCGATGCCATGGGGCAGCAGCGGCTGGAGGACCAGCGCTTGCGCGACGAGCGCGAACAAGGGGGCGGAGGCTATCCCCACGATGAACGAGACCGGGGAGGCGGCCGCCGATGAAAAAACTCGACCTTGTCACCATCGCCCACTTCAGCGGTGGCAGATTCCTTCGTGGCGACGGCGGACGCCTGGTGACGACCGTCACCACTGATTCGCGTCACGTGGCGCCCGGTGATGTCTTCATCGCACTCGCGGGCGACAAGTTCGACGGCCATGACTTCCTGCGCCAGGTCGCCGAGGCCGGCGCCGCTGCTGTGATTGTGAGCCGGCTGCCCGGCGGCTGGGACTCCCTGCCCTGCGCCGTGATCCAGGTGCCCGACACGCTGGCCGGGCTGCAAAAACTGGCGCATAACTACAGGGCCTGGCACCAGCCCTTTGTCCTCGGCATCACCGGCTCAAACGGCAAGACATCGACCAAGGACCTGGCCTGCCGGGTGATGGCCAGCAAATACCAGGTGTGCGCCACCGAAGGCAATTTCAACAATCACATCGGGCTGCCGCTGAGCATTCTGAAGCTGCGCCAGGGCGACACCTGCGGGGTGTTTGAGATGGGCATGAACCACCCCGGCGAAATCGCCCCGCTGGCCGCCATCGCCGCACCGGACGCGGCGATCATCACCAACATCGGCGTCGCCCACATCGAATACATGGGCTCGCGGGAGGCAATCGCTCTTGAAAAGGGCAGCCTTGCCGAGGCCGTGCCGGAGCAGGGCTTCGTGGTTCTGAATGCCAACGACGATTTCACCCCTGCCATCGCCGCCCGGTGCAATGCACGCGTGGTGCTGGCAGGCATTGCCAAGGGAGATGTCGCCGCCCATGATCTGAAAGCCAGCGCCGAGGGCACGAGTTTCACACTGGATTTCTCCGGCACCAGGACCGACGCCTTTCTCCCCGTGCCCGGCGTTCACATGGTGGCCAATGCGACCCTGGCCGCAGCAGCGGCGTGGAAGGCAGGCATCAGCCCCCAGGACATCGCAGCAGCCCTGAGCAGTGCCAAGTTGACCAAGGGCCGCCTGGAAACCAAGCACGTCAATGGTGTTGTCTTCCTGGACGACAGCTACAACGCCAACCCCGACTCGATGAAGGCCGGCCTGCGCACGCTCGCGGACCTCAGCAGCGCCGGCCGCCGCATTGCGGTGCTCGGCCGCATGGGCGAACTTGGGGTGCATGCGGAGGAAGGCCACCGCGAAGTGGGCCGCTTTGCCGCCGGCCTGAATGTGGACGCTCTCTTCAGCGTCGGAGCCGAAGCCAGTCTCATCACAGAGGCCGCCGCCACGAACCCCGCGCTCGACACCCATCATTTCCCAACTCACGAAGCCTGTGCCGACCATCTCCGCACGCATCTCCGCGCGGGCGATCTTGTTTTGCTAAAAGGCAGCCGTTCCGCCGGCATGGAGCGGGTGCTCTCTCTTTACCAAACATCATGATCTACTGGCTTTACGAACATCGCGACCTGTTCGCCTGGGACTGGATGGGGGGCAAAGAAGGCCTCTTCTACAAGCTCCTGAACCTCTTCAAGTACCACACCTTCCGCGCAGGCGGGGCGGCGCTGACGTCCTTCGTGCTGTCCGTGATCTTTGGCGAGCGCGTGATACGCAAGCTCATCTCCCTCAAGGTGGGCCAGCCCATCCGCACGGCGGATGAGGTCCACAAGCTGTTTGAGCTGCACGGCAAGAAAGCCGGCACCCCGACCATGGGCGGGGTGCTGATCATCGGCTCGCTGCTCGCCTCGGTGCTCGTCTGGGCGCGTTGGGACAACTTGATGGTGTGGGCCTGCCTGATTGCCACCGTAGGTCTCGGCGGACTGGGTTTCATGGACGATTATGAGAAGGTCGCCAAAAAGAACAGCAAGGGCGTGAGCGCCCGCTACAAGCTTCTCTGGCAGGGCTCGGTGGGCCTGATCGTGGGCCTCATGTTCGCCTACGGCATGAGCGTGCAGGGCAACGGCATCGCCAACATGCGCGAGCTGCATCTGCCGTTCTTCAAGGCCCCGGTGATCGCCGACATGGGCTTCTTCGCGGTGATCCTCTACGTGGTCATCATGCAGGGCACCTCCAATGCCGTGAACCTGACGGACGGCCTCGACGGCCTGGCCACGGGCTGCGCCCTCACCACCGCGCTCGCCTACGCCGGTTTCAGCTACGTTGCCGGCAACGACAAGTATGCCGACTACCTGCACGTGCTGCATCATCCGAAGGCTGCGGAACTGACCACCGTGGCCATGGCGCTGGCCGGCTCCTGCCTGGGCTTTCTGTGGTGGAACGCCCACCCCGCGCGCATGTTCATGGGCGATACCGGCTCCCTCGCCCTCGGCGGCTGCATCGCCTCGCTGGCCATCGGCAGCCGTCAGGAGATCGCCCTGATCGTCGTGGGTGGTGTCTTCGTGATGGAGGCGCTCAGCGTGATCATCCAGGTGGTCAGCTTCAAGAGGCGCGGCAAGCGCGTGTTTCGAATGGCGCCCATCCACCACCACTTCGAACTCGGCGGCTGGGTCGAAAACCAGGTCATCACCCGCTTCTGGATTCTCTCCCTGATCTTTGCCCTGCTCGGGCTGGCAACGCTCAAGCTTCTTTAACCATGTCATTTTCCGGCCAGCATTTCGCCATTCTCGGCGCCGCGCGCAGCGGTCTGGGCGCCGCGCGTCTGGCTGCAAAGAAGGGCGCCAAAGTCACCGTGATTGACGAAGGCGATCCGGCAAAGCTTACGCGCGCTGCGGCCGTGGCCTCCAAGGAGGGCTTCGACATTCTTCTGGGCGACCAAGCTCGGGCGCTGACGGTGCAACCTGGTGAATATCAGCTCGCCATCCTGAGCCCGGGCCTCGATGTCCACTGGCCGCTGCCAAAGAAGTTCAGCGATGCAGGCACCCGGCTCACGGGCGAGATGGAGTTCGCCGCCACGCAGACCCGCATGGAAATGACCGCCATCACCGGCACCACCGGCAAGAGCACCACCACCGAGCTGCTGGCCGCCATCTTCAATGGCTTCGGCAAGCGTTCCATTCCCTGCGGCAACCACGGCCTGCCCATCTCCGAACTGCTCGTGGACCAAGGCGAGGTCTTCGACATGCTCGCCAACGAGGTCAGCAGCTTCCAGCTCGAAACGATCGAAACCTTCCATCCCCAGATCACCATCTGGCTGAATTTCGCCCCCGACCATCTTGACCGGTATCCTGATGAGGCCGCTTACTTCGAAGCCAAGCGACGCATCTTCATGAACCAGACGGCCCGGGACTGGGCCATCGTTAATGCACCAGAAATGAAGCGGCTCGGCCCCCTGAAGCCGCTGGTCCTCACCTTCTCAGCCCAGCCGGAGCACCAGGATGCCATGTTCACCTATCGGGACGGCACCTTCTTCTTTGAAGGCAATCCGGTGGGTTCCGGCCGGCGCATCACCCTGCGCGGAAGGCATAACATGGAGAACATTCTCGCCGCCCTCGCCGCCGGATGGATCAAGGGTCTCACCTTTGACCGAATGCTGGCCGCCGTGGAGGCCTACGAGGCACCCGCCCATCGCTGCCAGCTCGTGCGCGAATGGAATGGCATTGAGTTCATCAATGATTCCAAGGCCACGAACCTGCATGCCATGGAAAGCTGCATCCGCTCACTGGAGCGTCCCATCGTCCTCATCGCCGGCGGCAAGGAAAAGGGACTTGATTATCACCCTCTGCGCGAGGCCGTTCCAGGCAAGGTTCGCGCCATGGTGTTGATCGGCGAGATCGCTGGATCGCTCCAGCAAACGTTTGCCGACCTGGTGCCCTGCCATCTGGCCGGCGACATGGCGGAGGCGGTCAAGATCGCAGCCGCAGCCGCCACCGCAGGCGATGCCGTGGTGCTCTCCCCCGGCACCTCCTCTTTCGACATGTATTCCGGCTACGCCGAACGCGGCCAGCGCTTTGCCGAAGCCGCTGCCGCCCTCTCCTGACCATTCAACCCGACCACCCCCAAACCCGCCATGAGCAAGAAAACCAAAGCCAGCGTGCTGAACATGATTGAACGCGAGCGCCATCGCGTCGCGGCAACCGTGACCCAGGAACAGGACTGGGAGCAGCCGGAACCTAACAATGGACTGGCGCGCATGTTCGTCATCATGCTGCTCATCCATGTCTTCGTCATCGGCGGCATCATCATTTACGACTTTGTGGGCGGGGACTCCACGCCCAAGGCGACCCAGGCCAGCGGATCCGTATCCCCTGCCCGCGCCACCTCCACCAGCACGGCGGCAAGCCTGCCGGCCTCCGTGCCAGTTGCTTCCCAGCCTCCTCTCGCGGCCCCCAGATCCGCCATCGACACGACCCCCAAGCAAACGCAAACCCCGCCCGCAGCCCCTCCCGTGCCGAAGGCCACGCCCTATGTCGCCGCAGGCACCCCTGCCACCCATTCTCCCGTCGTCGTGGCAAAGGCCACCATCACCTCTCCCAATCTCCCTTCGGACAATCCGGCTGTCACCAGGCCGGCTCCCGCCATCTCCACCACGACTGAGCTCCCTGCTCCCGAGAAACCAAAGCCAGCAGTGAACAAGCCAAAGCCTGTGGTCGCGGACAGCCCTCCCTCAGCCACCTTCCAGCCCAAGCCTGTCGCCACTCCTAGTGTCGCGCGCAAGGGTCTGGAATCTGACACCAAGCCCGCGCTGGCGGCCAAGAAGAAGGACAAGGACAGCACGCCCGACGCCCCTCCCTCGAAGAAGGAGAAAGCAGCGAAACCCCTCGCCAGCCATGCCGCCATCAAGCACATCGTCGCCAAGGGTGACACCTTCTACGGCCTCGCCCACCGCTACAAGATCAGCGAGGAGGCGATCATGAAGGCCAATGGCATCAAGAGCTCCAACTCTCTGGTCCTTGGCAAGACCATCACCATTCCGGCCAGCAAGTAAGCAACCCTCTCAAAGCCATGGCCAAACGCAGCATCTTTCTGATCTTCATTGCCATCGCTATCCTCCTCACCCTGGGGTTTGCCATGCTGGCCAGCGCAAGCTACAGCGCGGCGGAAGGCAGTGTTGACGACTATTCCATGGTCAGGCGCCAGCTCGGCTGGCTGGGCGTCGCTCTGGCCCTGGGGCTGGGCTGCGTGCTCATGGATTATCATCGCCTCGTGCACTGGCGCTGGCATCTGCTGCTGCTGGCAGCCGTCACGCTCGGCCTTTGCTATGAGCCGCACGTGGGCATCAAGCTCAACGGCGCCAAGCGCTGGATCGGGCTGGAATGGCTCGGGCACAAGGAGGTGCGGGTGCAGCCCTCGGAGTTTGCCAAGGTCGCCCTGATCATCACCCTGGCGGCCTGGTATGGCCTGCGTGAGCGCCTCGCCCGCACCTTTTTACAGGGTTTTTTGTGGCCGCTGCTGCTTATGACCGCCATCGTCGTTCTGATCGGCGCGGAGATGGATCTGGGCTCCGCCTTGATCACGGCAGGCGTGGGCCTGGCGATGATGATCGTGGCCGGGGCCAGGTTGCGCTTCATCAGCGTCGCCGCTCTGGCGGCCATCGCGGCGCTCGCCCTCATGATTTCGATCACGCCGAACCGCATGACCCGCGTCATCGCCTTCATTTCCGCCGTGCCCAGTCTTGCCAAGTACATGGACACCGGCAACCTCTCGAAGGAGCAATTGGAGGATCTTCACGACAAGAAGGGCCAGCAGAAACTGGCGCAGCTCGCCTTTGGCTCCGGTGGCCCCAATGGAGTGGGGCTGGGCCAGGGAAGGGTGAAGCTGTACTCCCTGCCTGAGGCGCACACGGACTTCATTCTGCCCATGGTGGGCGAGGAGCTGGGGCTGCGCGGCACCCTGGCCGCCGTCTTCGCCTTCGTCATGATCATCATCGGCGGCATGTGCATCTCCAGCTACGCGCCCGACACTTTCGGCAAGCTCCTGGGCTTCGGCCTCACCCTCCTGTTCGGGCTGGAGGGGCTCATGAACATGGGCGTGACCACCGGCGTCCTGCCCAACAAGGGTCTGCCGCTGCCGTTCGTGAGCTACGGCGGCTCCTCCCTGGTCATGGCCATGATCAGCGCCGGCATCCTGTGCAACATCTACCGGCAGGGCGTTCATCTGACCGCTGCGGATTTTCCTGGGATTCAGAAGAAAAGCCGTTGGACTCCGCGCCTTAGCGATCATGATGCGGCCCAGTTCGAATGAGTTTCCCAACTTCCCCCCTTCACGTCATCATCGCCTGCGGCGGCACTGGTGGTCACCTCTTCCCCGGCATTGCCGTGGGTGAGACTTTGTCAGCGCGTGGACACGACGTCACGCTGCTGATCAGCGAAAAGAAAATCGACAGCCTGGCCGCCTCCGGCCACGCCGATCTTCATTTCGAAAAGATGCCCTTCCAGGCCATGCCCAGGCCCTGGTCGCCGAAAATGCTCCCCTTTCTCATCGGCCTGTGGAAAGGGCTGCATCAGTGCCGGGCGCTCATCAAGAAGCACAACGCCACGGTCGTCCTCGGCATGGGCGGCTTCACCTCCCTCATCCCGCTGGTCGCCGGCCGGAAGGAGAAGTGCAAAACCCTCATCCACGAGTCCAACGCCATCCCCGGCAAGTCCAACAAGCTCAACGCCCGCTTTTGCAACATCGTGCTCTGCGGCCTGGAAGCCTGCAAGCCCCTGTTCCAAAAGAACCCCGATGTGCGCGTGGTCGGCACCCCCGTGCGCACCAGCATGACCCGGCCGGTGACTGAGGACGCCCACGCATTCTTCAAGCTCGACAAGAAACGCAAAACCCTGCTCATCATGGGCGGCAGCCAGGGTGCGCGCGGCATCAACCGCGCCGTGGGCACCGCTCTGCGCGAGCTGTTCGAGCGCGGCATTCAGATTCTGCACATCACCGGTCCCGGCGACTATCAAGAAGTGCGCGACGCCTATTCCAAGTTTGACGACATGCCGCACACCGTCGTCGCCTTCTGCCATCAAATGGAGCTGGCCTACGCCGTGGCTGATCTGGCTCTCGCCCGCTCCGGCGCCTCCACGCTCACCGAGCTGGCCTACTTCGGCGTGCCCAGCCTCCTGGTCCCCTACCCCTTCGCCGCCGAGGATCATCAAACTCGCAATGCCGAGATCTTCGCCAAGGCCGGCGCCGCGAAACTCATGCCCGAAAGCTCCCTCAACGCCAGCACCCTGGTCGAGGCCGTGATGGCTGTTTTTACCGACAAAAAGAAGGCCGGAGCCATGCAGACCGCAGCGAAGAAGCTCGCCGTGCGCGACTCCGCGCTCAGGATCGCCAAGATCGTGGAAGAGGCGTGAAACTCCAGCAACGTTCGCGAGATGAGAAAGCAGTAGCACTTTCGCCTGTCCGAAAGAGGTGTTCAGGCCTGGGATGTCGATCGGCTCATCGCGCGCTCCGCTTCCTTTCCTCGCGTTCAGATACCCCTGAGCACCATCCGGGAATTCGATGAGCCTTTTTGGTTCAGCCACGGTGAGACCCCAACGTGTCGGGCCATCACTGACCACGCGCGTCTGATCGAAACCGCAGATCTGAGTTTTCCCATTATCCTCTCTGCCGATGGCCAGGTCATGGACGGCATGCACCGCGTCGCCAAGGCCGCAATGCTCGGCCTTGCCACCATCGAAGCCGTCCAGTTCACCTTCCCGGTCGAGCCTGATCATGTCGGTGTGCATCCGGATGATCTTCAGTACGATTGAGTGCCCTGCCAGCGAAACGCCAAGCATTTGGGTTAACAGAGCGCCGTTCCTCCGCGTAAACGCGGTAC
>CAINXC010000552.1 GCA_903854655.1 uncultured Verrucomicrobiota bacterium
ATGTTCATAGGGCTGAGTTCTTGGTGCTTGGTTCTTCGTTCTTCGTTCTTCGTTCTTCGTTCAACTATCCGAGCGCTCACTGCGCCCAACGAAGAACCAAGAACCAAGAACAAAGAACATTTTTTACTTCGTTTGAAAGTAGGTGCTGGCCACCGTGGCCTGGATGAGGTCCTGGAGGCCGTAGTCGTGCTTCGCGGCCTGGGCCATGATCTGCTCCACGGTGAGATGGTCGCCGTAGCCGATGGGGCGCCCGAGGGCATAGCAAAGGAGCTTTTCGGTGAAGCCTTTCACGAACTGGCCTCTCTCCGCCAGCAGCGCCGCCTTGAATTCCTGCACGCTCTTGAATTCGCGCCCGCCCGGCAGGCTGCCGCTCACATCCAGCACCGGCGAATTCTTGTCGCCTCTCATGCCTTCGCCGTTCTGGTGGTCGCGCCACGCGCCGGTGGCATCGAAGTTTTCCAGCGCCATGCCAAAGGGATCGACGCGGCTGTGGCAGCTCCCGCAGTTTTCGGAGAGGCGGTGCTCGATGAGCCGTTCGCGCACGCTGCGGGGCTTCCTGTCCTTGATCGCGGGCAGGTCCCCCACGTTCGGCGGTGGCGGCGGCACCGGCTGGTTCCAGAGCGTGTCCAGCACCCAGGTGGCGCGGCGCACCGGCAGCGTGCGCGTGCCATCCGCGAGATAGGTCAGGATCCCCGCCATGCCCAGCACCCCGCCACGCCGTTTGTCTGCGGGCGCGGCGACCCGCCGGAAGTTTTCGCCCTCCACACCCTCCATGCCATAGTGCTTCGCCAGCCGCTCATTGACGACCAGGAAGTCGCTGTCGGTGAAGCAGGTGACCGGCAGGTCGTGCTGGAGCACCTCGTTGAAGAACTCCAGCGGTTCGCGCTTGGAGCTGTCGCGCAGGTTGTCGTCATAGTCCCTGTAAAAATCGCGGTTGGGCGGATTGCCGTTGTCGAAGTTGCGCACGCCCAGCCACTGGCCGGCGAAGCTGCGGACGAATTCCCGGCCCTTCGGATCAGCGATCATGCGCTTCACCTGGCCTTGCAGCACGGCGGGATCGCGCAGCTTGTTCTGCGCCGCCAGGTGATACAATTCATCATCAGGCGCGCTGCTCCAAAGCAGGTAGGCGAGCCTGCTGGCGAACTGCCAGCCATCCAGCGGCTGCGGTCCGGACGAATGTTTTGCATCCGCCTGCGAAGCCGCCGCCTCGCTGCCAAGGTACAGGAACTTGGGCGAGCACAGCACGTTTTTCACGCCCTCGCGCACCGCCTGGGTGAAGGAAAGGCTGCGGTCCGCCCTGGTCTTCAGCGTCCACTTCACCACGCGGTCCAGCTCCGGCTGCGTCACCTCCCGGCGATAGGCCCTGGGCAGGAACCTGGCGAAGATCTCGCGCAGATAGCTGTCGTCCTGCCGCTCCTCACCGGCGAAGAACAGAAGCTTGCGAGCCTGCGGCGGCCAGTCCACCAGCGGCCCCTCCCATTCCGCCTGGCCCAGCCAGAGCCGGGGACGGTCGGCAATGACGAGCTTCGGATCATAGATGAAGAGCGGGCCGGTGAAGGTCTGGCGGTTTTCCACCGCCGCCGCGATCGCCCCGTCCAGCTTCGCCTTGAGCGCCGCGAGTTCCGTTTCAGGCTTCTTGTCGTTCTTCGCCCGCACGATGTCGCTGCCAATGGTGACGGGCTTCCACTGGACGTCCTGAAACTGCGGGTTGGTGATCGTCACATCCTTGTCGCCATTGTCCCAGCCGATCTTCAGCGAGCGGTTCACGCCGGGCGGTCCGGCTTGCAGATACATCAGGAATTCATAGTCCTTGGGGGCGTCCAGCGGCGCATCGATCACCACGGTCTTCACCACCTCGAAGGGGCTGCCGTAGCAGTATTCCGCCGTCAGCCGCACATCCTTCTGCGCCTCCTTGCCCCGCCCGGCGAAAGCACCCGCCTTGATGCGCAGCCTGTACCAGCCGTCTCGGGTCACGCCCGTCTTGCCCCAGTCCCAGGCGCAGAAGGGGCTGCGCAGATTGCCCGGCCTGCGGTAGTTGTTGCCGCCGGAGAGGTATTCGATGCCGCCATTCTTCAAGACCCAGGGGAAAGGTCCGTGCGGCACGAAATGCTTCTCCCCCGAATCGCCCTTCAGCCGCGTTTGCACCACGGGCAGCAAGGCGAGCGGCTCCTTCAGCGTCGCCACGAATGCCGGCGGCGGGTTGTTCTCCAGTATCTTGCCCGTCTCGTCCTTGTAACAGACGCCGATGCCGTGGATGTACTTCTCCTTGGTCTGGTCCCAGGTCAGTTTCCTGACCTCCGGCTTCCCGTTGAAAACCGCTTCATCGAGCACCATGTCCGCCACCGTCATGTAACGGTCGAGCTGCCCGTCATCCATGAAAAGGCCCGCCGCGCCACGATCAAACCCGCCCACCTTGCCGTCCGCTGGCAGTTCCTTTTCGATGCGGCGCGCAAAGTTGTCCTCCAGCGAAAAGAGATCGCGCACCGTGTTTGCATACTCCACGCGGTTCATCCGCCGCATCGGCACCCGCCCGCCCGCGCCCTGCGCCGCCTTCGTCGTATCATCCAGCTTCTTTGCCACCCAGGAGGCCACCGCAAACGCCTGCTTCGCATCGGGTCGCGGCCTCTTTTTCGGCGGCATTTCGCCCGAATTGATCTTGTCCATCACCTCCTTCCACAGGCCCGCATTGTTGCCTGCGGTGAAATCCGCCGTCAGCAAATCAATGCGAAACCCCGCCCGCGATTTGTCCGCATCATGGCAGTCCGTGCAATGCGAGCCGATGAACGAGCGTGTGGATTCCGGCAGGGCGGGCTCCGCCGCAAAAACAGTCGCGCACAGCGCCAGAAGGGTGGAGACAAGGACGGAAATCAACTTCATGGGGCGGTACGTAAACGTCCCGTGCCGGGCTTTGTTAGCCGCTCCTGAAACATGGTGGCTATGGTTCTGTCGAAAACAAGAGTCAATCCGTTCAGGCGGGCAAGCGCTCCCGCACACTGAAAAGAGCACCACTTCAGTCCTGCCTTTGACCAGCCGTTCTGTGAACACCAGCAGGTTGCGCCCTGCGGGTGCATTCCTGGTGGAGGGGAACAGGATGCCATCGAACCTGCCGCTGTCGTGGACGGCCCTGCCGAGAATCCAGGGCAATGGCTCCGCACCAAACAGCGCGAAGTACCCTTCCCAAGCCCCCGCGATCTCCTTTTGCGTCACACCCAGCTCTGTCAGCACTGCACTGTCCGTGAGGTCGAGCTCGTTCTCAAGTTTCACCTCCACCTTGAAAACCACGGCAGCGTTTCCCCCGGACCGGTTCCACGCATCCACGGTCCCTGCATATTCTGCTCCCGCCGTCAGCCGCTCCACCGCCACATACAATCCCGCATGATGGCCGGGAGGGCTGAAGCGCTGGCCGCTGGCGCTCAGCTTTGGTCCCAGATCATAGAGCAATCGCTGCGGGCGGCCCGCCTCGTATGCCGAAAGCGACACGATGCGATGGCAGGTCTCCTCAAAGGCCCTGGGCGGAACCTTCTGCAACGCCTCTTCGAACCGGCTGCCAGCCGACATGTTCAGGAGGGATGCCCCGTGAGGAGGTTTTGCACCTTGTCCGCGATGATCCGTGCGTGTCCCATGCGGATCAAATCAAGCGGCGAGAGCTGCCTCCCTTCGTACTCCGGGAAATCAGGATTGGGCTGGTTGAGCCACGCCTTGAACTTCGATTCGTCACCTCCGCACCACAGCACGCCGCGCGCGGCCTTCGCCAGAGGCTCCAGCTTCTCCTGGATGCCTTTGCTCGTGGGATGGGAATGGATGGACTGCTTTGACACGCCGCAGACCGCCCCCATCTCGGCCATGCTCAGACCAAAGAATCTGGCGATCTTGCCGCCGTCCAGCCTGCCGCTTTTCTCGTCGCTCAATCTTTGCCGGAGGGCAAGGTAGGGAGGGTGGCCGTGGTTCTCGGCGTCCGCGTCCGCCTTCCACACAGGCAGCCACTTTCGCAGGCTCGCTTCCAGTTTCGCCAGGGTCATCTTCTCCAGCTCTTCATCCACGACCAGGCCGACGCGTGTTCCGCGCCCCACGGATTGCACGAGGTTTTGCCAACGCGGCTCGTTGAACATTTTTGCCGTCGTGAAGGCCAGGACGTTCGTGCCAAACGACTCGACACCCTCCGCCACTTTGCCAAGAAGGTTTTTCGCTTTGGCGGGAGAAGCAAAGTCCATGACTCTGACCACCTTGCCATGGTGCGCGCAAGTCACGTTGACTGGATGCAGATCTGAATGCCTGGCCTCCGGTTTGTAGTGATGAAAGTGGTACGCGATGTCAACGCTTCCATCCTCAACACGCAGCTTTCTGACGCCGGAGGGGATCTGGCGCAACTCCTGGCGGAGAACCGGCATCCGGCCTTCCAGAACCACATTCAGATGTTCGATGGTTGCAGACATCTCCTCAATTGTTGTTGTGCACAGTAAATACGCCTGCCGTCAACCTTTTGTCAACCTGGCTTTGTTTGCCGGGTCTCAATGCGTCACCCGGATGTGCAGGAAGCGCCGGGAGGCGGCTTCGGCATTCATGAGGTCGCGTGCCTCCACGGTCTTGAGCCCGCCCGCCGCATCTGTTTCGCTCACGAAACCGGGGCCGCTGCACGGGGCGCCGTTCACGCTGGCGGCGATCTCGGTCCACGGCCCGGCAAGGTCGCCGGCCACTTCGACATGGATCGTGACATCATTGCGCGAAGGGTCGCGGTTGAAGACCATGGCGAGGCGTTTTCCCTCGGCATAGGTCCGCATCTCGCCACTCAGGGGCAGGCCCGCCGCGCTGGTTCCTGGCGTGAGCACCAGGGCGTACTTGACGAGGTTGGTGATGCCGTCGTGATCCGGCATGGCGGTGTCCGCCCCGTTGCCGCTGTTGGCGATGCTGCCGAAGTACTGCTGGCGCCACTCGTCCTGCCGGGGCAGGGAGGCCGCCACCACCGTCGGGCCGTAATCCGACAGGCCCAGCCGGTTGAAGGCCCTTGCCCGATAGTAATACGTTGTCCCAGGCTTCAGTCCGCCATCGGTCACCGTGGAGGCCGGGGATGAAACACTGGCGATTTCGATGAAGGTCTGGTTGTCCGTGGATCGCTCGATTTTGACGCCGTTGGTTCCGGGCGGCGTCCAGTTGATCTGCATCTGCTGCTGGGGCTGGGCGGCGGCGGCGAGGCCGGTGGGAGGCACCGGGGCGGTGAACGGGGAGGTGGGGACGAACGAGAGAGAGTCCAGGGCGCAGATGCCGAAGCCGCCCTTGAAGACCAGGTACAGATCCTGCACGCCCGAGACAGCGCCTATGGCGGATGTCAGTGTAACGAAGTTCGAGTAGCTGCCGGTGCTCCGCACATTGACGCTGGCAAGGAGGGTGCCGGCGATGCTGCCGATGCGCACCTCGATGAAGTTGGTGGTTTCGGTCGCGGCGCTGGACAGGTGCAGTTTGATCTGGCCGGCGCCCGGGCCGAAATTCACCGCAGCGTATTTGGCCCAGTCCCCGTCGTCGCAACTGCCAAGGACCCCGTCCACAACAAGCCCGCTCTGGTCGTCCAGAGAGATGCCCGGGATGGTGACGTAGGCGTCATGACCGCCAACCGTTGCGGTCACATGATTGCTGTTGGCGGATTCATCGGCCCGCACGCGGTAAAAGTAGGGGGTGCCGATCACCGCCGTGGCATCGGCATAGCTGGTGGTGTTGGGCAGAAGCCGCGCCAGCGGCGTGAAGACCTGGTTGTCGGTGGAGCGCTCGACGACAAAGGACGATTCGTTGCTGGAGTTGTCCGCCCAGGACAACTGGATCGCGGTGCTCGCCGCAGTGGCCGCCAGATTCGTGGGGCCGGCGGGAATGCCGGTGTCAATGGGGGAGCCTGCGACCCAGGGTGCCTGATTGTAGGCCAGTGCGCCCTCATCCGGAGCCGTGCCCTGGTAGCCGTCCGTGTAGGGCGGCAGAACCATCCCGGCATTGCGTGCCGGGGAGGCGGCCTGAAGGCGGAAATCGAGCCCGGCAGGCGAGACGAACAGCGGGTCGGCGGGGCTCAGGATGTTGTTGGAAACCGTCGCATCAGGATAGGTGACGATGGCGGCGGTGAAGATGTTGTTGCGCACCTGGGTGCCCGCCTGGCTGCCGCTGAAAGCTCCGGTGAGGCTGGTTTTGAGGGCGGCCGCCGTGTTGTTGTACCAGAGAATACTGACGCTTGGCAGGTTGTATTCAAGCGTGAGGCTGGTGTTGTAGATCAGGTTGTGGTGGACGTGGAAGTTCGAGGAGTTGTTGTCCAGATAGACGCCCACCGCCTCGCCGCCCGCGCAGACATGGTCGTGAATTCTGTTGTACGAGATGTCCGTGTTCTGCCCGTCGTGGGAATAGGTGTACAAGGCGCCGCTGTCGGTGGTGCCCAGCACCGAGCGGTACAGGTCGTTGTTGTGGATCAATCCGCGCACGAGGGTGCGGACGAGCAGCAGCCCGCGCCCGCTGTTGTAGCAGGTGTTGAAGCGGATCTCGTGATCGGAGGTGACCGCGTCGCTGTTGCCGGTGTCGATCGCCGCGCAGTCCAGGTGGGAGTAGTCCACGTCGTGGATGGTGCAGTTCTCCACCAGATGATGATCGCCGATGATCGCCACGCCGTTGCCCGCGCTCCAGGCGATGCTGCTGTTGCGCAGGATGTGGTGGCTGCCGTTGAGGATCAGGCCGGTGTCGTTCATGTGGTAGTCCCACGCGTTGCTGACGTTGATCAGCGAGAAATGCGAGACGTAGCGGCAGGTCAGGCCGTCGAAAGTGAGATACTGGCTGGCCGGCGATGAATTGATGGCGCAGGCAAACAGGGAGAGCTTCTGGACATTGATGTAAGACAGGCCGCTGAGGTCGAAGGCATAATCCCGACGCTTCGTTTCGATGACGTGAAGATCCGGCGCATCGTTCTGCGGCGGCCAGAGATACAGTGTGTTCGAGGGGGCGTCGATGAACCACTCGCCGGGCGTGTCCAGCAGGGACAGCAGCCCGAACAGGTAGTAGGGGTTGCCGGCCTGGGGGATCATGTTAGGGGCCAGCAGCTTCCATTGGAACTGCACCGATCCGGGGGCGGACGAGGTGACGGTGCCGGTCTGCGCGACCCACACGGGGCCGGAGAGAAAGTGGATGGTGGCCCCTTTGAAGAAGCCTGCGGCCTGGGTCAGGGCGGGGTCCGCGTAGGTGCCGGTGCTGGTGCCGTCGGCATTGGTCTTGGCAACATAGGAGCCGGAGGCGGCGGCGGCTTTCACCTGGCGGGACAGATCCAGCGTGGTGTTGGGCCAGCGCGCCAGGTTCATCATCTGCCCGTCCACAAACACCTGGTCCTCGTCGCCGAGATGAGAGGTGAGCGCCGCCTTGTAGATCCCGCCGGAATGAGGGCTCCAGCCGCCGACGACATCCGCGCCGCTGATGGTCACCGCCTCGGTGCCATAGGGCTGGAAGGTGAGGGGCGCGGCGGCGCTGCCTGAACGGGCCGGCGTGACCGTCTCGCGATAGGTTCCCGCGCGGATGTAGCAGTTGTCTCCCGCCACCATGAGCTGGGCGGCGTGCTGGATGGTCTTGAACGGGTGGGCGAGCGAGCCCTCGTCCACATCGTTGCCAGAGACGGAAACATAGTAATCCGCTGCCGCCAGCCCTTGGCCGGCAGCGAGGAGGATGGCGGCGCCCGCAGGCAGGAGGCGACGCAGGAACGTTGCGCCTAAGGTGACCTTGAGAGTAGGCATGAGGCCCGTTTCATACAAGGATTCCGAACCAGGGGCAAGCCTGTTGCCGCAGCCTGCCTTGCGTGATCTGCGAGAATGGGCAACACTCGCGCGCATGATTTGTTCCAGCCCTCAACTCCAGCGCAGGTTTCATTGCCTCGGCGTGCGGTTGTTCCGGCTGGGGCTGCTGGGGCTGGTGGTCTCGCTGCTGCGGCAGGGGCCGGGCACCCAGGGGGTGGCGCTTGAGGTGCAGCGGGTGCACGATTTTTTTCCGGCGGCGACGGAGCTGGGGAAACCGGAGGGCGAGGCGGGGGTGCAGGTGGTGCGGGATGCGGACGGGCTGGTGATCGGCCTGGTGGCGCAGACCTTGCCGGAAGCGGCGGCGGTGATCGGCTACTCCGGGCCCACGAACACGCTGATCGCCATGGACCCGAAGGGCGCTGTGATCGGGCTGCGCGTGCTGCACAGCGATGACACGCCGGACCATGTGGCGGAGGTGATCAGCCGGCGGAAGTTCTTCGCCCAGTTCAAGGAGATGCATCTGGGCGACACCTCGGAGAAGCGCGTGGACGGGGTTTCGGGGGCGACGCTGACCAGCAGCGCGATTGCCGAGGGGGTGCTGCGCAAGCTGGGCGGGCAGGGGCCGTCGCTGCGCTTTTCCGAGGAGATCACCCTGGCGGAGGTGCGCGACCTGGAACCGCAGGCGGCGGCGCTGCGATTGTCCGCGAAGGCCAAGGATCAATGGGAGGTGCTGGACGGGAAGGGGGCGGTCATCGGCATCGCCCTGCGCACCGCGCCGGCTGCCGATTCGGTGGTGGGTTACAAGGGGCCCACGGACACCCTCATGCTGCTCGATCCTGCGGGCAGGGAGCTGCGCGGCATGCGCCTGCGCAAGAGCTACGACACGAAGCGCTACGTGGGTTACGTGCGCGACGACAGCTACTTCCTCAACCGCTTCAACCACATGGGTCTGGACAAGCTGGCCGACCTGGATTTCAACGCGGCGAAGATCGAAGGGGTGTCCGGTGCCAGCGAGACGAGCTGGGCGGTGGCGGAGGGGATCAAGCGGCGGGCCAAATCATTGCAGGCCGCCCCGGCATCTCCGTTCCAATGGCTGTCCGGCATTCGCTGGCGCTGGCGCTGGCAGGACACCGGGCACGCGGTGGTGCTGCTCAGCGCCTTGGGCATGGCCTTCACCCCGCTGCGCGGCCGGGCCTGGGCGCGGCATCTGCATCATGCCCTGCTGGTCGCGTACGTGGGCCTGTTTGCCGGTGAGATGCTGTCCCAGGCCTTGCTGGCGGGCTGGGCGCAGCATGGCACGCCGTGGCGCAGCGCGCCGGGGCTGGTGCTGCTGGGCGTGGCGGCGCTGCTGGGGCCGGTGGTCACGCGCCGGCAGTTGTACTGCCATCACATCTGCCCGCACGGGGCGCTGCAGCAGCTCCTGGCGCGGCGGCTGCGCTGGCAGGGGCGCGTGCCCGCCGGGCTTTCGCGCTGGCTGGAGCGCCTGCCGTTTATTTTGCTGGCGGCGGTGCTGTTCAGCGTGGCGCTGCGGCTTGGCTTGGATCTGAACGGGATCGAGCCCTTCGACGCCTACCTTTGGAAGGTGGCGGGGCTGGCCACGATCCTGATTGCCGTGGCCGGCCTGGCGGCCTCGCTGTTTGTGCCCCTGGCCTACTGCAAGTATGGCTGCCCCACCGGGGCGCTGTTCAAGCTGCTGCGCTACGCCGGGGACGGCGACGGCCTTGGCCGCAAGGAGATGGGGGCTGCGATCGTGATCGCCATCGCCGCCATGCTGCGATGGTGGGGCGGCTGAGCGGGGAGAGGGCTTATGCCTTCTTCCAGGGCATCAGGGCGCGGGAGAGCATCACTTTGGCCGTGCTTTTGCGCGGAGGTGCGGCGGTGGCTGTGGCGAGAGCGGGCTCCGCAGCCTCGTCGGCGCGCGGGTCCTTGGCCAGGCCCAGCTCGAAATCATCGGCCGTGGGCAGGCCGGCGGGCAGGTCGCGGGTGGAGGTGGGCGTGTGGGCGGGCTGGGCCGCAGGCGGCGGCGGGATGGCGCCATCCGGGCCGATGAGGCCGCCGGAGAAGATCATCTTCATTGCCTCCTCCATGGTCATGGGGGCGTCTGAAATGCGCTCGTTTTCCACCACCAGCAGCATGCCGGTCATGGGGCTGGGGGCGCAGGGCATGAACACGCAGGTCATCTGCTTGCGCCGCATGCGGTCGTAGAACTGGCCGGTGACGAAGCCCAGCATCCAGGTGCCGGGGGAGGGATAGTCCACGTACACCACGCGCTTGAAGCCCTGCTTGCCGCCGAGCCCCTTGAAGGCGTCGATCACCTGCTTGAGCGACTTGTAGATGAAGCTGATGAAGGGGATGCGCAGCAGCAGCCGGTCCACCACCTCCACCACGCGCACGCCGATCACGTGCGAGGCCATGGCCCCCATGGCGATGAGCACGGCGAGGGGGATGAAGGCGCCGATGAAGTCTTCGAACAGCACGAAGCTGGTGCCGTTGACGTCGATCAGGATGCCGGACTGGCCGGCGGGGGCGAAGGAGGCGGCGTAGATCTCGTTGATGCGGTCCACCGCGAAGTACAGCAGCGGCACGCTCCAGCCGTGCAGCTTGTCATAGACGAACTCCAGGATCCAGTAGGTCAGGATCAGCGGGGCGGCGACGGCCAGCCCGGTGAAGAACTTGTTGCGCACCCATACCACCGGCCCGCCAGGCCCCGGCACTGTTACAGGTGCAGGATGGGGCGTGCCGTTGAAGTCAGGATCAAAGAACATCATGGCAGGAGATGTGGGGGCGCTGCGAGAGGCATTCCGATGATAAATACCAGATAAACGGCGCGACCACAAGTTCTACGCATCACCGAAAAGTCGGCGGTTCTTCCAGAAATAGCTGAAACCGGAAACCAGGGTGAGCAGGGCGGTGAAATAAACGGTGAAGGTGCCGAACACCGCCGGTGAGAACGGGGGCCATTCAAAGCAGGGCCTGACAAACGCCAGCATGGGGTCCTGGGCGGCCATCTTGGTGAGGAAGTAGGTCACCGTGATCACCTGCCACACCATCTTGTGCTTGCCCAGTTTCTCGGCGGCCAGCACCACGCCCTGGCTCACGGCGATCTGGCGGATGCCGGTGACGAAAAATTCGCGGCTCAGGATGGCGATCACGACCCAGGCGGGAAGCTCTTTTTCGATGGCCAGCATCGTCATCGCCGAAACCATCAGGATCTTGTCGGCCAGCGGATCGAACAGCTTGCCAAAGTTGGTCACCAGCTTCCACTGGCGCGCGATGATGCCGTCCAGATAATCCGTGACAGAGGCGAGCAGAAAGATGACCAGAGCCCAGGAATGGCCGTTGGGAACCGGCGCATAGCACAGCACCACAAACGGCAGCGTGAGCAGCAGCCGGGTCATGCTGAGTTGGTTGGGCAGGTTCATTCGAAGCCGTGTGTAAGCGCCGGATTGGTACGTCTGTCAACGACCGGATCACAATTCATCGTGGACATCCTTCCCGCCTTTGACCATCTTGTTCCCCTATTCCATCCGTGAATCCCCTCATGCCCGCCTTGCTATTTGATATTGGCAACGTTCTTGTCACTTTCGACTTCAACCGCTGCGCGACGCGCATGGCGGAATTCAGCCCCCTGGCCGCCGCCGAGGTGTACGAGGCGATAGCGCCGTTCAAGGAGCCGCTGGAGTCCGGTCGCATGGGCGAGGAGGAGTTCATCGGCCGCTGCGTGGACGCCCTGGATTTCACCGGCACCCGCGAGCAGTTCAGCGAGATCTGGTGCGACATCTTCACGCTCAACACCCCGATGGCGCAGACCCTGGCGACGCTGCCGCGCAAGCCGCCCTGCTACCTGTTTTCCAACACCAACGACCCGCACAAGCGCTGGCTGCTGGAAAAGTTCGCCGTGTTCAACCACTTCGACGGCGGCGTGTACTCGCACGAGGCGAAGTGCATGAAGCCGGACGACGCCATTTACCACATGGCCATCGACATGTTTGGGCTCGATCCGGCACGCACCTTCTATGTGGACGACTTGGCACCCAACATCGAAACCGGCCAGCGCCTGGGCTTCCAGTGCTTCCACTACGATCCCGCCCGCCACGCACCGCTGCACGAGGCCCTTCACGCCTGGGTGGCAGGAGCGCCTGCGGAAAGCGGCGCGGCCGCCGCTTGAAGGGGATCGGAAAACGTCGGCCTGGATCAAGTGTCCGGCAGACGGACGAAGACGGCGGGACGCCGTCTCTCCATGGATCGTGGACACCTTCATGTCCATCGCGCGAACCTGCCCGCGATCCAAGGAGTGACCGGCGTCCCGCCGTCATTGCGAAGCACACGGTACGGTGAATCTCACGTTGGTATGAGGAGCGCCGGTCCTTTCTCCCGCTAGTTCAGACGATTCATGTCGATGATGAGATCGCCGAAGGCTATGGGCGGCTGAAAGCGCGACTGGCCGCGCTGGGCTCCATGATCCCGGAGAACGATCTGTGGGTCGCCGCGACCTGCCTTGTGCATGACTTGACGCTGGCTTCGCGCGACGCGGATTTCAAGGCGGTCGAGGGGCTTCGTGCCGTTCGCTGGGACGAGGCAGGAACAATGTGACCGTCACCCCACGTCCTCTTCGTGCGCTCCTCCAGCAGGGGAACAAGGGGGTGCTCTTTCCAGCTTTTGCTCGGTTTCTTGACCGGAGGCCCTGCCCGGCGTAGAGACGCGCTTTTCCGCGCATGGTGTCCGCCATGCGCCTGGACCCTTTCCACCAGAACATGGCAGACATCTCATTCGAGGAAGCAGTGCAGCTCTCCATTCGTCGCGACCCGCGCTACCAGGCCGAGGCCTATGAGTTTGTGCGCACGGCGCTGCATGTCGCGGTGAAGCAGTTTTGCAACGGCGACGAAGGCCAGCATGTGGGCGGCAGGGACCTGCTCGAAGGGGTGCGCAGCCATGCACTCAAGGAATACGGTCCCATGGCCCTGTTTATCCTGCGCCAGTGGGGCGTGCAGCAGGGCATCGACGTCGGCCACATTGTTTACAACCTTATAAGCGCCGGGTACTTCGGCAAAAGCGACGGCGATTCGCTCGATGACTTCGCCGACGGCTACGACTTCGACGTGGCCTTCACCACACCTTTCCTGCCTCAGAACGGCAATTTTTTATCATGACCAAAAAGGCAGCCACCAAAGCCTCCCGCAACCGCCGCACCCAGGCACGCACCGAAACCCAGCTCACCCCGCCTCCCACCACCGCCACGGTCCACACGCTGGACAACGGTTTTGAGGTCATTGTGCAGGAGGATCATGCGCATCCGCTGGTCAATGTGCAGGTATGGGTGCGCGCGGGCAGCATTCACGAGGAGCAGTGGACGGGCGCCGGGCTGGCGCACCTGGTGGAGCACATGCTGTTCAAGGGCACGGCGAACCGCACCCCCAGCCAGATCACCCAGGCGATCCAGGCCCAGGGCGGGCAGGTGAACGCGTACACCTCCTTCAACCGCACCGTGTACTGGATCGACGGCCTGGCCGAGAACCTGGGCGGCTACATCGACATCCTGGCGGACATGGCGATCAACTCGAAGTTCGATCCCGATGATCTGGCCAAGGAAAAGGACGTGATCCGCCGCGAGATGGCGATGGACAACGATGATCCGAACAGCGCCAGCCAGCATCTGATGCAGGCCACCGCCTTCCGCCGCCACCCGCTGCGCCAGCCCATCATCGGCCACCGCCAGGTGTTCGATCAGGTGGAGCGCCAGGATGTGGTCAGCTTCGTGCGCCGCCACTACGCGCCGAACAACTGCTTTCTGGTGATCGCCGGAGCGGTGGACACGGCCACAGCCCTTGCCACCGCGAAGCAGCACTTCGGCGCCTGGCAGCGCCAGCCTTATGCGCCGGTGATGCTGCCCGAAGAAGCTCCGCAGCAGGGCCCGCGCGTGAACCGCGCCAGCTTCGCCACCGAGCTCACCCGCGTGAGCCTGGGCTGGCCCATCCCCGGCGATTCGGATCACGACAAGCCGGCGCTTGATGTCCTGGCCTTCCTGCTCGGCTCAGGCCGCAGCTCGCGCCTGTTCCGGGAGCTGCGCGAGAAGCGCGGCGTGGTGCACAGCGTCTGGGCCGGCGCCTGGTCTTCGGCCGAATGCGGGCTGTTCAGCGTGGATGCCGAATGCGATCCGCCGGATGCCGAGGCCGCCACCAAGGGCCTGCGCGAGGTCATCGAGATCTTCAAGAAAAAGGGGCCCACCACCGCCGAGCTGGACAAGGCCGTGCGCAGCACGCTGGCCGGGCAGTTCCGCACCCTGGCCACCACCAAGGGGCAGGCCTCCACCCTGGGCCACGGCTGGCTGAGCATCAACAGCCTGGACTATTCACGGCTGTACCTGGAGGCGATCCGCAGGCTCACTCCCGACCGCATCCAGGAGGTGGCCAACCGCTACCTGCGCGACCACGTCTCCAACCTGGTCGTCGTCGAACCCGAAGGCAAGGCGGCTGCGGATGGCGCGCCCAAGACCGCGATTGCCAAACGTGACACCGTGGAAAAACTGGTGCTGCCCAACGGCCTCACCCTGCTGCTCGGCCGCAGTCCCCGGCTGCCGCTGGTCTCCATGCGCGTGAGCTTCCTCGCCGGTGTTTTGAGCGAGACGGATGCCGACGCGGGGGTGACACAGGTCACCGCGCAGATGCTGCTGAAGGGCACCAAGACCCGCAGCGCCGACGAGCTCGCCAGCATCCTGGAAAAGCGTGGCGGCGGCCTGCAGGCGCACGGCGACGCGCACCGCCTCTGGTTCGCGGCGGATGTGGTGAAGGGCGACGAAATCATCGCCCTGGACGTGATCGCCGATCTCGCCCGCAACGCCACCCTCCCCGCTGCCCAGCTTGAGCAGGTGAAGAAGCGCCAGATCGCCAGCATTCGCGAGGAGCAGGAGGACCCGCTCACCGTGGCCATGCGCAGCGCCCGTAAGCACATCTTCGCCGGCACCCCCTTCCATCGCACCGCCCTGGGCACGGAGGCGAGCGTGAAAAACCTCACCGTGGCGGGCGCCAAGGCATTGCTGAAGGACCACATCTCCGGCGCCAACGGCATCGTCTCCATCTTTGGCGACATCGACCCGGCGGCCATCCGCCAGCAGGTGAAGCAAACCCTGGGCACCCTGCCCAAGGGCCACCGCCATCTGGCCGACCTGCGCGACCTGCCCCACCTGGGCAGGCCCGGGGCCTGGGAGCACCACCTTGAGAAAGAGCAGGCGGTGCTTGTCATCGGCTTCCGCACCGTGGGCCTGCACGATGCCGACAGCCCGGTGCTGGGCCTGCTGGATGAAGCGTGCAGCGACATGGGCAGCCGCCTCTTCAACCGCATCCGCGAAGACCTCGGCCTCGCCTACTACGTGGGCACCCAGAACTTCATGGCCTATGGCGCCGGCGCCTTCTATTTCTACGTGGGCACTGATCCGCAAAAGCTCGACCTGGCCGAGCAGGAGATGAAAAATCAGATCGCCGACCTCGCCAAAAACGGCCTGCAGGAAGACGAGCTCAACCGCGCCAAAATCACCTGGCGCTCCTCCTGGCTCAAGGCCCAGCAGGGCAACGGCGCGATGGCGGACTCCCTCGCTTGGGACGAACTCAACGGCCTCGGCCACGAGCACTTCGAGAAGCTTCCCAAGCTGATCGAAGCCGTGACCCCCGCCGAGGTGAAGCGCGTGGCGAAGAAGTTCTTCAACGCGAAGGACGCCTTTGTCGTGCGGGTGACGCCGAAGAAGGGGTGAGGGTGCGGGCCCTCCCCAAACCTTCACTTCCCCGCCTTCAGCAGCAGCACGGGCATCTCCACCACGTGGCGGACCTTGTCCGCAGTCTGGCCGAAAATCAGGTCGCCCAGGAGCCGGTGGCCGTGGGTGGCCATGGCGATGAGGTCCACCTTGCGGTCGCGCGCCAGCTTGATGATCTCGTCGGAGGGCTCGCCCATGGCCAGGACGTGGTCCACTTCAAAGCCTTCGGCGGCCAGCTCCTGCTGGCGCTGGGCCAGGTAGGCCCGGTCCTGCTTGATTTCATCGCTCTCGGCCAGATGCAGCCGTTCGAAATGGCGCGCGGCCCAGCCGTCCGCCACGTGCATGAGCAGCAGTTTCGCGCCGGTCAGCCGCGCCAGCAGCTTGACGTGGTCAAGGATCGCCTGGTCCGCACTGCTGTTCTCCAGGGGAATGAGAATGTGCTTGTACATGGCCGTGCGGCGTCAGGTGGTGGGAAGGGGGAGGTGGAGGAACCCATAGGCCGCCTTGACGATGGAGTCAGGCATCACGGAATCGAACAGGAGCTTCGCGTTCAGTACAATGATGATCACGGTCGTTGTCCAGCCCAGAATCTTCAGCCACCATCCGTTCGCAAATTCGCCCATCTTGGCTTTTTCATTGGTGAAACGCATCAGCGGCCACACCGCGAAGCCGAGCTGCATGCTCAGCACCACCTGGCTGGCCACGAGCAACTGCGTGGTCTTGCTTTCACCGTAGATGCCGATGACCAGGACCGCCGGAACAATGGCAAGCGCCCGCGTGATGAGCCGGCGCAGCCAGGGGCGCAGGCGCAGGTGGATGAAGCCCTCCATGACAATCTGGCCGGCGAGGGTGCCGGTGAGGGTTGAATTCTGGCCGGAAGCGAGCAGGGCCACCGCAAACAGCACGCTCGCCACGCCAAGGCCGAGCAGCGGGCTGAGCAGGTGGTAGGCATCCTGGATTTCC